>CALNAU010000055.1 GCA_937874275.1 uncultured Clostridia bacterium
TCTCCTGGCACCTCCATCCAGCATATGTCTTTGGCAATGAACGCACGAGCGCCTGCCTGAACGATTGGCAACCATAATGCGTAGCACGTTCATCGGAAAGACTGAAAGGATACGAAACGATAGATATATAGAGTTGGCGTTTCGTATGAAAAGAGAAAGCCGGGAGCCGGTTTCCGGGCTCCCGGCAGGTTTCCATTCAGGGCATATTACTTGCCAAGCACCTTGGCCTGCTCGGCCGCAAAGACCTCAGCCACGGCTTCAGGGGTGGTTTCGCCGCGGGTCAGGGCGTTGAGCTGGTCCACCATGGGGGTGTACATATCCAGCAGCTTGGCCCAGACAAAGCGGGCGTCCATGACCTTGCCCTCGTTGAGCGCCAGGATCTCGGTGACGCGCTCATCGGCGAAGGTGATGGGGGCGTTGATCATCGGGAAGAAGCCCAGCGGCAGGTAGGTGGAAGTGGTCTGGGCGCCTTCGGGGCTGGCCAGCCACGCCAGGAATGCCTTCACCTCTTCGGGGTGCTTGGTGGCGTTGTTGCCGGTGATGCCCATGTCGGGGTGGAAGCACATGCCGGGCTCATTGCCGGCGGGCGCGGGGATGGCGAAGGTGCCCCAGTTGAGGTCGGCATAATCCTTGCCCCAGACACCGCAGGTCCAGGAACCGTCGATGAACATCGCCGCGCGGCCGGTGCCCAGCAGGGCGGGGCCGTCGGAGTTGGTGATGGACTCAAAGCCCATGGGCAGGTACTTGGCCAGCGCCGCGAAATCCTGCAGGGACTTGAGGAACTTCTCGTCGTTCATCTTCAGCTCGCCGGATTCGTACTTGGCACGGTTCTCAGCGCCGCCCACATAGTTGGGCAGCATGCCCAGGTAGACGCACTCCAGGATGTCCCAGTTGGAGGCAATGCCGTTGGCCAGGGGCTCAATCCCCTTGGCGCGCAGGGCCTCGCACACCGCCAGGAAGTCCTCAAACGTGGCGGGCACTTCCAGGTTGTTCTCGGCAAAAATGTCCTTGTTGTAATACACAACGTGGCTGACCGCAGCAAACGGCACGGCAAAGGCCTTGCCATCGGGCGTCTGCCAGGCATTGAGGGCGGACTCGCCGAAGTTTTCCTTCACGCCGGGGATGTCGGTGCAATCCATGGAGAAGCCGGCATCAAACAGTTCCTGACCCACCGCGTATGAGCGGGAGTAGAACAGGTCGGGGCCGGTGCCGTTGTCCAGCGCCAGGCGCAGGGTCGCGTTGTACTGGTCGGACACGGTGGGCTCAAACTTGATGGTAACGCCGGTTTCTTCCTTATACTTGTCCAGAAGCGCCTGTACCTGCGCCGCGTCGTCGCTGCGCCAGGAACCCATGGTCAGGCTGACCACTTCACCCTGAACAGCCAGGGGCAGGATGCTGACCAACATCAGGGCGGCCAGCAGAAGGGCAGAGAGTTTCTTCATCCGATAAATCCTCCTTGTTTTTCGTTTGTGATGTGATAAGTATAGCATTGATAGGATAATCTGGCAAGAAAAAACCATGGGAATATTGCATAAAAGGGTGGAAATCAGCGCCCCAGCCGTTCAATCAAACGGGAGCGGCGGTCGATGTCGAGCTTTTCAAAAATGCGCTGCAGGTGTTTTTTCACGGTGCTCTCGGTTACCACCAGCTTGTCGGCAATCTCCGCGTTGCGCATGCCTTTAGCGGCCAGTGTGGCCACCTCCAGCTCCCGTGCCGTCAGGCTTTCGGGCATTTCGGTATCCTGCGGCAGCACACGATCCGAGCGGTTGCCGGCCGTGGCCTGGGTGTTCTGGGCAAATATTTCGCGGATAAAGCGCTGGTACTTGTTCAGGCTGGGATGCATCAGCAAGGGGCGCAGCGCCTCCCGGTGGTTGACGAACACGGTCATCATGCGATCTTCATAGGACAATTCAAGCGCCTGGGTGATCAGCGGCAGCGCCTCATCCTGCATGCCCACCACGGTGAGACACCCAGCCACCGCCACGCTGATGATCATGCGCATCACCGTGTTGCAGCGGGGTGGGCCCTCGCTCAGCACCGCGACCATTTCCCCCATGCCGCGCTCGAATTCGCCATGGGTCATCAGGTCCACCACCCGTACGTGCATGGTCAGCTGCGCCAGCAAAGAGTCGCCGCGGGGCAAGCGGTCCACGTGGCCATACACATCGGGCGCCATGCCCATTTCCTGCATCATGGACAGGATCAGGCTGCGCACCGAGGCCAGCATATACGCGTGCATGGCCGTGCCCTGAATGATGGGGAATTGCACGCTGCTCCTCTCCAGATAGAGCAATGCCTGGTGCGCGCCTTCCATATCCTGGCGAGCGATGGCGACGCGGGCCAGCAGCAGCGCCGCGCCATAGATGACGGTGGGCTGTCTGGCCTGCTCGCCCAGGGCGGCCGCGGTATGCGCGTAGTTGGCTGCCTCGCGCAGGCGCATCTGCATGCTGGCCAGTTCACCGCGGTACAATTGGTCCGCGCCTACACCGCGCCCGCCCAGCAACCGTTGATAGTCATACAGCCAGGCCGCCATCTTCACCGCGATTTCGTCGCCCTTACCGGGCTGGCTGTAAAACGCAAACCAGATGGACGGGCAGCCAAAGAGGAACGGCTCCTCCCGCGGGATGGAGCGCGCTGGCCCCTGCAGGTAGCGCTCCGCCTCCAGCAGGACGGCGTGCATCTTCTCCACATCCGGCAGGTAATCCAGCATCGAAATCAACAGCCACTCGCCGTAGAGCTCGGACGCGCTGTTTGGCTGCATAAAGGTCGCCGCCTGCGCCAGCGCCTGGCGATAGGTGGTGTAATCGCCCGCGCCATACAGGTGATACGCCACACGCAGGAAGGATATAGGGTTTGCCAGCTTCACCTCCATCGGGCAGTTGGCTACAATCTCGCGCGCGATATCGTCAAAATACACATTTCCTATTTTGGTATATGACAGCAGCTTCAGGTCCATGGACAGGATAGCTTCGTAGTTCTCTACCGCGTGGAAGCAAGCGATGGCCTGCACCGGGTCCTTGCGCCGGGCGAACCGGCGGCCGGCCCGGCCATATACTTCCTTGCGGATGGGTTCGGGCACAGTTCGCAGCCTGCCCAGCCAGAAGTCGCGCAAAGCTTGGGATACCCGGAAACTGCCGTCCTCCGGATCGCGCAGCAGCATCGGCACCGAAGCCAGCAGGCTCAGCTGTTCATCGCCCAGCTCATCCACCGCCCACAGCGCGCAAAGGTCGTCCTCCGTCACCCGCTCGAAGAAGGCCAGGCATAGCAAATCCTTTTTCTGCTCGGCGGACAGGCGATCGAAGGACAGGTAAGCAATCAGCCGGCCAATGCGCTGCGCCACGACGGAACCATCGCCCTGGCGCATGGCATCTTGCAGGCGCACATGCACCGCGGCAGCCCAGCCCTGCGTGGCGTCAAAGGCATCCATGGCCTCGGCATCCGTCATCACCAGCCCGGCGGACAGGAAATATTTCCTGATATCCTCGGGCCAGAACATCAAATCCTCCTCGCCAATCCAATTGAGCGCGTAGGCGCCATAGGTGTTGACGAAAGGCAATTCAAACGCCTGCCCCATTAATATCAGGTGCAGGCGTTCGCAGGTGTGGTTAATCAGCGCGGTGACGATGGAAGCCGGCACGAGTCCGCGCATCGCGTGAAAGTCATCAATCATCAGATAGGTATGCCGGGCGGCGGGACAATTCAGCTTGCGCAGGATATCGGCCGCGCGCCACGCGAGGGAGGGATCCGTGAAGTAGTCCACCTCGATGAGCGCCATGGCTGAATCCGGGTCAAACTGGGCAATCTGCTCACAGAATCCCCGCCAGCCGTTTCGGGCATCCTCCCACGCGGGGGGTGACCAGAAAAAGTCGGCATCCGGGGTATCAAGCTGCAATTGGCGCACCGCCGTGGTCTTGCCGTAGCCGGAGGGCGCCGCGATGATGGTGGTCGCAAACGAAGAAACCTGCCACAGCTTTGCGGTCAGAGGTTTGGGCAGAAAGAACGTTGAGTCCCTGCTGTTCACGCAATTTCCCCGATCACGGCCGGCATGTTGCCGATGGATTTGTCCCATGCCTGTGCTTCAGTCAATATTACATGATACAGCAGAAAATAACAAGCAAGGGTCAAAGGGGCGTTTTCGCCCCTCTGACCCGTTAATGGTGATGCCGATTTTGTTATCTGTTCGCGTACAGGATGGCTTCGCCCCAGCTCCAGTAGTTATCCGAGGAATAGCCTTGCAGGCCGGAGGCCTGGCTGTAGATATCCGTGTAGATGTTGGTATACAGCGGGATGATGGGCAACACGCGCGCCATGCGCGTCTGGTAAGCCTGCCAGGCTAGCAGGTAGGCGTTGCGGTTGGTCGCTGTCTCCCGCAGGCGGATGGTCAGCTCGCTGAGTTCCTTGTCCACAATGGCCGCAGGGTTGTTGCTCTGGTCGAAGGATTCGGCCGAGTATCCGGTGGGGTTGCCGGCGAAGTTTTTCATGAAGTTGCTGCCCAGGAAGTACAGATCCGCTTCGCGCGCCGCTTGGCGGTAGTACTGTGCCAGCAAGGCGGGCATGCTCATCATTTTGACGGTGAACTGCGCGCCGATTCTGGGCAGGTTTTGTTCCAGTTGCCGGGCTACGATATCCGCGGCCAGGTTGTCCGGAGTAATAGCCAGTGTGATGCTAAGCGGCACCAGCCCCCCCGTGCCCTGGCGGTAACGGATGCCGCCAAGCAACTCATCGTAGGGGGCGCCCGCTTCGTTGAGGGTATAGCCGTCGGCTACCACCGCCTTCAGAGCAGCCTCCCGATCCAGGTTGTAGGAGGGGATTTGGTTGATGGGCTGCGCGTATTCGCGCGCCCGGATGGTGCTTAGCCCGTAGAAGCCGTACACGCGGAAGCCCTGTTCGCCCAGGAACTCCTCGATAAGACGATCCACATCCAGGCTGTAGGCCACTACCTGGCGCACGCCCACGGTGGACATGGCCGGCCGTTCAGTGGCGACCAGCAGGTAGGTCAGGCCTTCCCGGTCATACCCCACGCTGGCCAGGTCACCGGTTGCCTGCGCCGCGTCGGTGATGGCGCGGGCGGATGCTTTGTTAATTAGGTCCACCTCACCGGAGGCCAGTTTGTTCAGGATGTCCTTGTTGGCAATCGGCTCGAAAACGATGCTCTCGATGGTCGGCTTCTGCCCGTAGGGGTTGCCCTCGAAGCGGGGGTTCAACGCCAGTTCGGCGCGACCGGTTTCTGCGTCGTAGGACACCAGGCTGTAGGGGCCCGAGGTCACCATGGGGTGGCTCAGATAGCCGGTTTCCGGGGCCAGCATGGTTTCGCGCAGCAGCTCGGCGCTCCAGGGGCCGGAGATGTAGGCGCCTTCGCCATCATCCACGATGTCGCAGCCCGGCGCGAGAACATGGAATGGGTAGGGCTGGATGTCTGCATAGATCAGGTCGTTGGCCGTGGGGAAACTTTCTGGCGTTACCGTCAGGCTGAATGCCATCTCACCCAGCAGGCGTACGCCGGCAAAGGGCTTGGTTGGTTGGCTGATGTAATCCTGTTCACCCTTGATGTAGCTGAACGCGGCGGGCGTGCCCCCAATCTGGGCAATATAAGGTGAGGCGCTCATCAGGATGGTGAACACATAGTCCTTGGCGGTGATGGAGGTTCCATCGTTGTAACTCAACCCCGGCCGAACAGTAAAGTAGTAGGTTTTGCCGCCATCCGGCTCATCCCGGATGACCAGGTTGGACAGCGCCACATTGTTGCGCTCATACTGTTGATTCAGGTTTTCATAGATGGTGGGGTAGCCGTGGAGCAGCAGCCGCATGTCTACATCGGCGGTGTTATTGCCCCACATGTTGGTTGTAAAGGTGCCGCTCATCTGCGTCAGGGAGGCCACTACCAGAGGCCTTTCCGCCTCCGCGGCTATCGCCGCGGAAGGCAGAATCAGCATCAGGGCCAGCACCAGCATTGCGATGCGCTTCGTGTTTTTCATCGTATTTCTCTCACTTTCATCCGGGCGGTGCTTGGCCCGTCATTACTCGAATGTTTCGCCGAGGTTGCCGGAGATGTTACCGGGTGCTGCCGCAGGTGCTTCCGGTGCCGGCGCCGGACCGGGGGCCGGAGGCGCAGGCGGCGCGGGTGGCGGTGTGGGTACCTCGGTCAGCGTGTTGATGATGGTCAGTCTGCCGGCAGCCAAGCCCTGGTAAGTCGGCAGGTAGTTGGTCAGGGTTGCTGTCTCGCGTACGGTGTAGATGTATGGGGTGCCATTGCCGTCGCGGATGGGCAGTCCGGGATAGGTCGTGGTCCAGCCATTGGCCGCGCTGATGGTGACGGGCTGTCCCAGGGGCTCACCGTTTTGCAGCAGCTGCGCCTGGATGGACGCCGGTCGCAGTCCGGCCGCGTTGTTATTGTCAGCCCACTGTTTGTCGACCGCGATGTCCATTGTCTGCGGGACAAACGTGTTGTTGAAGGTCACACTATCCGGTTTGATGACTGTCGCTTCCAGTCGGTGTCCGCCGATGTCAGCCACCTGGATGATGAAGGCCAGGGTTCCGGGGTCGTACGTCATGCCGACCTCGCCGTCATCTACTTCACGGATGGTGTAGTAATGCTCACCGATGTCATCCTGGTCGAAGGTCAGTGCGCTGAAGGGGATGTTTCCGTCCGCGGTGTTCTGCACCGCCTCAATCAGCTCATCGCCTTCCCTCAGTTCGAAGCTGAATTCCTGGTCCGCCAAGACGCGGCCTGCCAGTGATTTGGTCGGGTTCAAGTCGGCGTCAATGTCGTAGGTGCCGCTGGCCTGGTAGATGTTGGTGATGATCGTCTCCATGTCCTCGCCCACCAGGGTACCCGTTGCGTTCTCATCGTACGTTACAATGAATCCGTCGGGCTGGGTCTCACTCACCCGGTAGGTCAGGCCGTAGGGAAGGTTGGTGATGGGGTAACGCTCGCCATGTCTGAGGGTGAATGTAACGAAGTCCTCCTCATCCCCATTGAACACCACGCGGAACTCGAATGGCTCGGTCTCCGTGTACTCGGTGCCCTCGATCAGCTTGGCAATCGTCAGTGTTGACGATAGAATCCTGTTGGTTGCGGTCTTGCCATCGTTTTCGGTTTCACCGTACTCGGGGCTGTTGTAGCCGTTGAGTACCGTCTCTTCCACCACTTCGTATTGGACGGCATTCCCCTCGTAGAACAATGGCAGGTGATTAAAGTCATGACTCTCGTTTGCCTTGGCAGTTAGCGTCACCTTGCCGTTCGCGCTCATCTGTTGACCGGATGCTGAGGCAGCCCTCAGGTCTGTCCAAGGAATGATCTGTCCGTTTACCTTGGCATCCAACCGCAGCGTCACCGGGGCGCGCAGGTCGGTCTTGTTGTCATTGTCGACCCACAGTTTGGATACACGGACGGTCCTGGTGGCCGGCGTGTGCGTGTTCGTCAGGTTGTAGCCATCCGGCTCCGAGGTGTAGCCTTCCACGTCTGCTTCCGCGATTGTGTAGGCAATCTCCACACCGTTGGCGTACTTGGGCAGGTTATTGAAGGTGTAGTTCCAATCGGGACCTGTCACCGTCCGGCTGTCCACCTCGGTGTTGCCGTTCATCAGCTTCACCGTGATGCTGTCCGGTCGGATGCCGTCCTGGTCGTCGTTGTCTGCCCAGGTCTTGGTGCCGCTCACACTCGTCATATCCACCAATCGATTCTTGATGGTGGCCGTTGTCAGATAGCCGGGCGTGATGTCAGTATGGGTGTAGGTGACTTCATCAAACACCACATGTTGATGCAGCGTGCTCGTATCTTCCGTTACGGTATAGTTGTTCAGGGTCGTCTGATTGTAGTAGTTGACGAGCCCCGTCCAGCTGTAGGTCCAATTGTTGTTCGCGTCCAGGATGACGGGATTGGTGACCCCTGATTTGACAAGCATTTCCCCATTCATAAACAGGGTAACCGAGATACTGCTACGCTTGTCAATGGGCACATCAGACCAATCTTTGGTGACAGTTACTTTTCTGTCCCTGCCATAGCGATAGTTATGAACAGCGGCTTTATCCGTGGCTTCAACCTTTTCATAGCCGGCAGGCACGTAATCATTACCATTGGCATCCACTTCTTTCACGATGTAGATGTACGCGTTTCCAGACGGATCCGCATTGGGCATCTTCGGCAGCTTCCAATGGAAGGTACCGCCGGGCATGAATTTGATATTCTGCTTTGGCACCAGCTCCAGCGTGGGGTTAGCCTCAGTGTACCGGTATAGCTGGAACCAGACATCGGGCAGTTGCGGTACAACGCCGTCCGTGTACCAGTATTTGAATGCTTCCACATCACCAATGTTATGGTATGTGTTGGTCACCGTGAAATTGTAGCCCCCCGACGTGGGCTGTACGATAGAGGTGTATCCGCTGGGCAGCCCCGTCGTCACCTCCTGAACAGAGTAGGTATAGGTGTTCTGTCCGTCCCCGATGGGCTGATTTTCCCATGTGTACACGAACTCATCACTGATTCCCGTGTTCGGTGAGATGGACGGTGCATCCGTTACCAGTTGAGGTGTGCCTGAACCAATCTGGCGATACAGCTTCAGCGTTACGATCACGTGATTCACCGAATGCCCACCGTCCCAGATCTTGGTAGCTACCACATCGACGGTGGCTGCCTGCCATTGTGCATAGAGCTCGTTTGTTGTGCCGGCTGTAATCATGACCGATGTACCCGGCTGATATGGGGTTCCGTTGCCATTGGCGTTGGTATTCCAACCAATGAAGTTGTAGCCGGGTCTGCTGAAAGTGTTTGCCGGTTTGATGACGTGCGTTGCATTGTTCAGCAGGTTTTCGGTGATGGGTACATCGCCCGCTTCACCGCTATTGCGATGATAGGTAATGCTGGTTGTCGGCGGTATGATGCCCCATTGCGCAAACAGCAAGAGGTCTTCCGTAATTGTCGCCTTGTTGTTGGGGTAGAATGCCGTGCCGCTGCCATCGGCCTTGGTATTCCATCCGAGGAATACGCGGTCTGTCAAGGACAGCTGCCCCGCCCCCATCACGACGGCTTGAGCGCCGGATGCATAGCGCACCGAATCAACGGGCGCGGCACCGCTTCCGCCATTAGCGTCATAGGTAATGGTGTAGGTCTGTTCCTTCCAGGCGGGGTAGAGCACCACGCTGCTGTCCGTCACAGGCCGCGCGAAGTCGTAAGGCATAAAGGTGCTGCCAACATACCAATGCCATCCCAAGAAGTCAGCGGCGGTTAAGCCGGCAGGCATGTTGTAATGCACCGCTGAGCCGGATACGGGCTGTCCGTGCGGGATGCCGCTCACCGTTCCGGAGGGGCCGCCGGCATCGGGCGTCAGGTAGTATTTCACCGAGTGCACGGGCGGTATCCACTTGCCGAACAACACCATGTTGTTGGCCGGCATGGTCTTGCCCGCGAAGGAGAACTTGGTCGCCCCATCCAGACTGGGCGAGACAAACCATCCGCCGAATGTGTAGATTACGCCATTCTGCTCATAGGTTGTGACGCCTTCCGAGTACCCCGCCAAGGCTCTGCCCGAGATGTCCGCCTGGTACGGAATGGCCTCGCTCACCACGGAGCCCGTATTGTTGTTTGGTGTGAAGGTAATGGTATAGGTATTGCGCGTGTAGTAGATGATGGCGGTCCGGTCACGGCCCCACTCCTTCCATTCTCTCATGGGGGTTACGGTAAATCCGGTGATGGCAATGCCATCCTCTTTGGTCAGGCTGTAGTTGCCTGACCCGTAGAACATGTACGATGGCTTAATATCTGTGTTCGTACCCTTTTCCACATACCGAACATAGAATTTTGTGTCTCCATCATATCGGCCATGCACGGTCAGGTCCGCCGCGCCCATAACAGGCGCCTCGGTATAGGAGATGCTGCTGTCTCTGGTGGTGTACCAGCCATGGTTCGGGTAGTCCTCCACCGCGTCCTCATAGGGTACAACGGTGCTTTGCCCAAACCGGAGCGTGGTGGTGCTCAGCGTTCTCCATCTGCTTGAACCTTGTCGCAGATACTCCATCGTGAATGTATACGTATTGCGGTTGTAATAGACATTCTTGACCGCCGTGCCGTCGCTCTTTACATAGCTCTTGTTGGCGGCGGCATTGGTACGGTTGGCATCGAGCGTGAAACCGACGTAAGGCTCTACGCTGTACGTGGTTTCCTCATCCAATGTACCGCTTCTGGTCAGGGTCTGATCGTACGTATAGTTATTGTCATCGGTATTTTGCAGCCAGTAGATGACCGAGTAGTTTGCCTGCCCGGGTGTCCATACCGCGTGCAGTGTCAGCGGGCCGGTCACAGAAGATGAGAAATTGTATGGCGCGGTGCCTGCCGCGTCCGTCGCCCAGCCGGCAAACGCATATCCCTGTCTGGTTGGCATGGATGGCTCGCTTGCGGCGCTGCCGTGGGTGATGTACTGCGGCAACACGGTTGTGCCGCCATGGCTGTCGAAGTGCACCTGCCATTTGTCGGTCAGCACCGCATAGAGGGTCAGGTTGGCGTGGATCGGTGTGCTGGCAAACGGGAAAGCGCTCCCGCCAACGGTCTGCGACCAGTGCGAGAATGCCTTGCCGGGTGCGCCGACCACCAGCGGCACGCCGCTGTCATCGGTGGTCGCGCCGGGGGCCATCGCCTTGGTGGCGATGATCGCCGCGTTGTTGGTCTGGTCGTCCGGCGTGCTGTCGTAAGCAAAGGACACGTACACCACATCTTCAAACGTAGCGTTCACCGTAACGCTGGATGTAGCAGTCACCGTGATGGGTACGTTGAAGGCCATCGGCGTGGCGGCCCCTTGGGCAAACCACCCGACAAAGCGCTGTCCCGCCGGTGCTTCCGGCGTAGCGGGCGCGCTTAAGGCTTGATTGTTTTGAACGATTTGGGTGTCAACCGTGTTTGCTCCGTTCTTGAAAACATAGGTGGTGGTATGTGTGATTGGGCTGATCCTCGCCATGCTGATGCCGCCGGAATAATCCGTTACGCCCAGGATGTCCGCTAACGCGCCCAAAGGCAGCATGCCGATGGCCAGGATCAGGGCCATCAGGCAGGCTGTCATTTTTTGAATTGATCTATTCATCGTCTTGCTCCTTCTCTTTGTGTCCAAGTCAACATTCATTCAAGCAAGGAGCCATTACTGCATGGACTGCACAGCGGCAATATCCACCGCGATGCGCCAGGACCAATAATAGTTCTGCTCGTCCAGGATGAACGTGTGGCTCAGACCATTGGCGCCGGATACATCCTGATAATTGCTTCCTTCCGTGGCAACCTGCCAGCGCTGCGTGTAGACAAGTCCTTCGTAGCCGCTTAGCACAGCTGTCAACGTAATCGTGTTGCCAATCTCCAGTTTGTTCATATCTGCCCACTTGGCATAGATGGAGATTTTCCTGCCGGGATATTGCGCATCCAATATTTCCTGAATGAGGATGCCCTTATCTTCTTCCACAATGGTTGCCTCTGTCTCTGCGATGGGCGGCTGTTGAATGATCATGGCCGCGGCGATGGGCTCTTCGGCGGGGGCTTCGGGTTCCTCAGCGGGGCCTTCTGGTTCCGCGACAGGGGCTTCCGACTCCTCAGCGGGGGCTTCAGGCTCCTCGGCGGGGGTTTCCGGTTCCGCGGCAGGGGCTTCAGGCTCCGCGGCGGGGGCTTCGGGCTCCTCGGCAGGGGCTTCAGGCTCCTCGGCAGGGGTTTCAGGCTCCTCAGCAGGGGCTTCCGGCTCCTCGGCGGGGGCTTCAGACTCCTCGACGGGGGCTTCGGGCTCCTCGGCGGGGGCTTCGG
>CALNAU010000056.1 GCA_937874275.1 uncultured Clostridia bacterium
CCCGCCTCCATCCAGCGGCTGCTGGGCATGATATGGCTGCAAAAAATCCTGTATCCTGATGTGGCCACCTACGACCTGCAGGCGGAAATCAACCGGTACCACGAGTTGTTCTACGGCCAGCCGCTCACCGCGGAGCAATACGACACCCTGATGGCCGGGGCGCTGCCCGCCAAATGAGTGCTCGCGAATGGCCGCCTGTCATCGGCATCACCGGTGTGAAGAACTCCGGCAAGACCACGCTGATGGTCAAACTCATCGAGGCGCTGAGCCTGCGCGGTCTGCGCGTGGCCAGCATCAAGCATGACGCCCACCGCTTCGACCCGGATGTGCCCGGGCGCGACAGCTGGCGGCACCGCCAAGCTGGCGCCTTCGCCAGTGCTGTGTTTGACGCGGACAAGTACATGCTCATCAAGGATGAGGCCCAGACCATCGAGGGCCTGCTGCCCATGATGGGGGAGGCCGACATCGTGTTCATCGAAGGGGCCAGGGAGACGCCCTACCCCAAGATTGAGGTGGTGCGCCAGGGCAACAGCAGCCAGGCCGTCACCGCGCCCGAGCAGTTGATTGCCCTGGCCACGGATAGCGAGCTTGCGCTGCCCGGCGTACCCCGCGTGGACATCAACGATGTGGATGCGCTGGTGACGATGATTCTCAATTACATAAAGAAATCGTAATTCTCAAAATTTCTGCTCACCCCTGCCGGCGCTTGCCGCAGGGGTGTTTTTGCGTTCGTTTCCTTTTGTTTCCTGTCTTGACATGTCCCCATGACCCACTATATACTGTGTCTCTATCGGATAAAAATGGGTATATGACCACAAGATATAGAATCAGCAAGGGAGACCATCATGGCCAATCAGATGCCCGGAGAAATCATCAAGCGCAGCGGCAAGGCAGAGCAGTACGACAGCCGCAAGATACGCAACGCCATTCGCAAGGTGTTTGCCGCCACCGGGGCGGATATTGACGAAAGCCACCTGACCGCCATCGTTGACCGGGTGGAGGCGCTGATCCTTTCGGATGCGCGCCCCTTCACGGTGGAGGCCGTGCAGGATTTGGTGGAGCGCGCCCTCATGGAGGCAGGTCACTATGACCAGGCCAAGAGCTACATCCTGTACCGCGACACCCGCCGCAAAAAGCGCGAGGAGCGCAAGCGCCTGGCGGATCAGTTCCCCGAGTTTGAGGCGCTGGCCCCGGTACTGTTGGGCATCGAGCGGGATTTCAAGGATGACGCTTACGACCTGGGGCATCTGCACCGCAAGTTTCTCAGCTTCTATAAAGAGGATGTAGATCTGGAGGAGCGCATGAACCTGCTGGTGCGCTCGGCCATCGAGTTGATCGACCCGGAAGCCCCCCAGTGGGAGATGGTGGCCGGCCGCCTGTTCAACGCGTACTACCTGCACCAGATGGACGCGCGCATGCGCAGCCTGGGGCTGAACACACATTATGACAAGGTGAGCTACCTCACCCAGCAGGGCCTGTGCGCGGAGGAGCTGCTGCAGACCTACACCAAGGATGAGCTGGACCGGGCTGCGCAGTACATGCAGCCCGAGCGGGACCAGCTGTTGCCCTACTCCGGGCTGGAATTGCTGACCAAGCGCTATGTCATCCGAGACCGGGGCCACAAGGCGCTGGAAACCATCCAGGAGATGTACCTCAACATCGCGCTGTTCCTCGCCATACCGGAAAAGCGGGAGGACAGGCTGTACTGGACACGGCGGTTTTATGACATGCTGTCCACCCTCAAGGTGACCATGGCAACCCCCACGCTGGCCAACGCGCGCAAGCCCTACCACCAGCTGTCCAGCTGCTTTATCGATACCGTGCCCGATGACCTGCAGGGCATCTACCGCAGCATCTCCAACTTCGCCAACGTGTCCAAGTACGGCGGCGGCATGGGGCTCTACTTTGGCAAGGTGCGCAGCCATGGCTCGGACATCCGGGGCTTTGAGGGCGCGGCGGGCGGCGTCATCCGCTGGATTCGCCTGGCCAACGATACCGCCGTGGCGGTGGACCAGCTGGGCGTGCGCCAGGGCGCGGTGGCCGTGTACCTGGATGTGTGGCACCGCGATTTGCCGGAGTTTTTGCAGCTGCGCACCAACAACGGCGACGACCGCATGAAGGCACACGACGTGTTTCCCGCGGTGTGTTTCCCGGATTATTTCTGGCAACAGGTGGAGCAAAACATTGAGGGCGACTGGCACCTGTTTGACCCCCACGAGGTGGAGAGCCGCAAGGGATACGCGCTGGAGGACAGCTTCGGCGAGGAGTGGACGCGCAAGTACCTGGATTGCGTGGCCGACAGCCGCGTGTCCCGCCGGGTCATTCCCATCAAGGACATCCTGCGCCTCATCATCAAAAGCGCGGTGGAGACGGGAACGCCCTTTGCCTTCAACCGCGACCATGTGAACCGCATGAACCCCAACCCCCACAAGGGCATCATCTATTGCAGCAACCTGTGCACCGAAATCGCCCAAAACATGAGCGCGGTGGAGAGCGTGGACCAGCGCGTGGAGACCGTCAACGGCGAAACCGTGGTGGTCACCGTCACCCGCCCGGGCGACTATGTGGTGTGCAACCTGGCCAGCCTCAACCTGGGCAAGGTTGATGTGGACGACGCGGCCGAGCTGGAGGAAATCATTACCTCCTCGGTGCGCGCGCTGGACAACGTGATTGAGCTCAACTTCTTCCCCGTGCCGTACGCCAAAATCAACAACCACCACTACCGGCCCATCGGCCTGGGCGTGAGCGGCTACCATCATTTGCTGGCCCGCCAGGGCATCGGCTGGGAGACAGAGCAGCACCTCACATTTGCCGACCGGGTGTTTGAGGACATCAACTACCACAGCATCCGCGCAAGCCTGGCCATTGCCCGCGAGAAGGGGCGCTATGAATACTTCCCCGGCTCCGATTGGGAGACCGGCGCCTACTTTGACAAGCGCGGATACGACAGCGCGCGTTGGCAGCAGCTGCGCGCCCAGGTCAAGGCGGACGGCTTGCGCAACGGCTACCTGCTGGCCATCGCGCCCACCAGCTCCACCAGCATCATCGCCGGCACCACCGCGGGGGTGGACCCCATCATGAGCCGCTTCTACTACGATGAGAAGAAGAACGGCCTCATCCCGCGCGCCGCGCCCGACCTGTCGCTGGACACCTGGTGGTACTATAAGAGTGCGCACCTCATCGACCAGCAGTGGTCGGTACGCGCGGGCGGCGTGCGCCAGCGGCACATTGACCAGGCGCAGAGCATGAACCTGTACATCACCAACGACTACAGCTTCCGCCAGGTACTCAACCTGTACCTGCTGGCCTGGCGCGAGGGCGTGAAGACGCTGTACTACATCCGCTCCAAATCCCTGGAGGTAGAGGAGTGCGAGAGCTGTGCGACGTAAAGTGAGGAAGAGGGATTAGGGATTAGGAGTTAGGAGTTAGGAGTTAGGCGTGTTACCTTGTACGATTCAGGACATGGTTGAGTTTTTAGGTTCAGGACATGGTTAAGTCCTG
>CALNAU010000057.1 GCA_937874275.1 uncultured Clostridia bacterium
GCCTCCCGCATTCTGCCCATCAGGGCCTCGATTTCCGCCTGCTTAAACTGGTAGGCCGCGCGGCCGGCAATCAGCCGCGCGCTGATGTCAAACAGGGTCTCCCGGCTCTGGAGCCCATTTTCCCGCAGGGTGGCCCCGGTCTCCACAATGTCCACAATTACGTCCGACAGGTTCAGCAGCGGCGCCAGCTCGATGGAGCCCGACAGCTGGATGATGTCAATCGTGCGGCCCAGCGCATCATACCACGCCCTGGCCACGCGGGGAAACTTGGTCGCCACCCGCAGCGTGCGAGCCGGGTCATCGGAAAAATCCTTCATGGCGGCCACGTCCATGCGGCAGCGGCCGATGCCCAGGTCCATCAGCTCGTACACCTCGGGGCTTTGCTCCATCAAAATGTCCTTGCCGCACACGCCCAGATCGGCCACGCCGCGGGCCACGTAGATGGCCGCGTCCGCAGGCTTTACCCAGAAATAGCACACGCCCTGCTGCGGGTTTTCAAACAGCAGCTTGCGGCTGTCGCTCAGCAGCTCCGGACAGGGGTAGCCCGCCCGGGCAAACACATCATAGGCCTTTTCGCCCAGCCGCCCCTTGGGCAGCGCGATGTTCAGCATGTGGTCCCCCCGTTCGCCAGCCGTTCCAGCTGATCCAGGTACACGGCAAAGCCCACCGCGCCGGACGATTTGCCAAACCGGCGCAGCAGCGGGTCATACCGGCCGCCCGATAATACGCTGTGGGGCAGCCCGGCCAGGTAACCGCGGAACACGATGCCTCCGTAATAGGCCGCGTCGGTACCGATGGAGAAGTCCAGCCGCACATGCTGTTCAAACCCGGCCGCTTTGAGCGCCTCGCAGGCCTCATCCAGCGCTTCGATATCCTCGCCTGCAAAACCCGCGCCGCGCAGCTCGGGCAGCACCGTGCCCGGCGCGCCCGACAATTGGACCAGCAGCATCAGCCGCTCCTGCGCGTCCTGGGGGATGCCCCTGGCCGCGCACAGCGCCGCCAGGCCGCCCGCGTTTTTGCTGCCAGTCAGGGCAACCAGCTCCTGTCGCAGGCCGGTATCCGCCGTGGCGCGCGCCAGCGCCCCGCGCAGCAGGCCCATGTGGGAGATGGTCAGCATGTAGCCCGCGCCCAGCGCCTGCAGGCTGCGCGCGGCCAGCACCAGCACCTCACAAACCTCCCGGGTGCCCACGCTGCCCAGCAGCTCCACGCCGGACTGCATGATTTCGCGGAACTCGCCATCTGCGGCATCCGGCCGGTAAATGGTCTCGTTGTATTGCAGGCGCTCGGTCTGCCCGTCCCGGTAGGCCTTCACGATGGACAGCGTCACGTCCGGCCGCAGCGCCTTCAGGCCGCCGCCCGCATCGGTAAAGGTGAGCACCCGGTCAGACACCAGCACATCCCGGTTCTGGGCATACAGGTCGTAGTGCTCAAATTTGCTCATGCGAAAGCGCCTGTAGCCGCTGTCCGCGTACAGTTGCCGCAGGCGCAGCATGGCCCGCTCGTCGGCGCCCAGCAGGCCCTCAGCGATTTGCATCGACTTTGTCCTCCCCCTTCAGGCGCGCCAGCACCAGGCGATAGCCCTCGGCCCCGTAGCGCAGGCTGCGGTTGACCCGGCTGATGGTGGCGGTGCTCATACCGGTCTGCTGCCCAATCTCCTGATAGTTGACGCCGCCATCCAGCAGGCGGGCCACCTCCAGGCGCTTGCGCATGTCCTCCACCTCCTGAATGGTGCACAGGTCCTCCAAAAACGCGCGGCACTCCTCCTCGCTGCGCAGGGACAGCACCGCCCGGTACAGTTGGCTCAGCTGCTCATTCCGCTGGTTGGACACCCTGACCCCTCCCCTCTGATGTGGTAGCATGCTATCACTTTATCACAGTAAAGTGCAAGGGCATCATGCATTGTTTATTGTTTTTATCATGTATTGATTGTGATTGACGCTGCGCACCCCGCCGGATACAATGTGCACAGCAATCGGAAAGGGGTGTTTTTCATGAAGCAGCTATCAATCACCACGTTATCCATCACAGGGAGGACGTGCAACGCCTGAATCCTCCCCGCATCATAACGGAGGACATATGCCGTACAATTGGATACACCCTGAGGATTATACGATGGACACCCTGCTGTACTTCGACCGCTGGGTGCTGCGCTATTTGCTCAACGACCAGCCGGGCGACAAACACCCGGCTGCCTACCGGGCCATGGTGGGGCGCG
>CALNAU010000058.1 GCA_937874275.1 uncultured Clostridia bacterium
GATGTATCGCCATTTGGGCAGGAGTCCTTGCGTAACTCGTGTAGACACTATCTAGCGGTCTATTCGCAATCAATTATTATATTAAACTCTAAATTATCCCCTCCAGCATCTGCCCGCCGGCCAGCAGGCCCATCAGGCCGCCGGAGTGGATGTACACAGCCCGGCTTCCCTCGGGGAGCCGGCCTTTTTGTACATAGTCACGCAGGCCGCTGAAGCCCTTGCCGGTGTAGGTGGGATCTAGGAACACGCCTTCGCGCTTCAACACCAGCGCGATGGTCTCCTGCGCCACGGGGTTGGGCAGGGCGTAGCCCGGCGCCATGTAGTTTTCATCGATGTGCATGCGGGCCACGATGGCTTCATCGGTAGGCAGGAGCAGATTCAACCGCTCAAAGATGGCACGCACGCGCTCAATGCAGGTCTGCCGGGTGACCACATTGCCCTCCGCCCAGGAGCGGATGTTGATGGAGATGATTTGCGTGTCCTTCTCCCCCAGCAGCAGCTGGGCGGCGATAAGCCCCGGCAGCGTGCCGCCCGAGCTGTTGGCGTGGAAGATATAGTCCGGTTTGAAGCCCATGGCCGCGCTCTGCTCCGTGATTTCCAGGTAGTTGAGCACATCCGACACATAGCCCCAGGGATGGGCCGCGCCCAGCGGCAGGAAGGCCGCGGGCTCCCCCGCCGCGTTGAGCGCCTCCACCTTTTGCTTGCACAGGGCAATCATATGGTCCCACATGGGGGTCAGGTTGGTGGCGGTGGCCTGCGGGTGCTGGGGCACATATTCTATCTGCGCGCCCAGCAAGGTATCCAGCAGCAGGTTGCCGATGGGCTCCTCGGGCTTGCCCTCGCCCTTGGTATCGCCCAGGTACAAAATGGCCTTCAAGCCGCAGATGTTGGCCGCGGCGGCCACCTGCATGGCGGAGTTGGACTGGTAAGCGCCATAGGTGACCACCGTCTTGATGCCGCGGTGCACGGCCTCGCCCAGCACGAACTCCAGCTTGCGCATCTTGTTGCCGCTCAGGGGGCTGGGGCCGCTCATGTCCTCCCGCTTGAGGTAGATATCGCGCCCCCAGTCGGCGGACAGGTTGTTCAGCCTGTGCAGCGGCGTGGGCGAAAAAATCAGCCGCTGGCGCGGCAGGGCGTCTATCATCCGGCGAATCTGTGGCGCGGTATAGGTCATGACACATTCCCCCTTGAAGCTATGCTTGATGGCCTGAGTATAGAACAGCCGGACGGCCGGGTCAATCGTTGTCAAAGGCTGCCACGGCGGGTATAATCTGATTGCGCAAGATAAAAACAAGCAGGAGGCACATCATGAGCGAAGCAGACCGCCTGGACATCATTGAGGGGACCGACGAAGCGGGCAACCCCATGCTGCTGCGGGTAGAGAAATATTTTTACTACAATGGCGATGAATATGTGCTGCTCCAACAGGTGGACAGCGAGGATGACGCCGCCTGCGACGCGGGCGACGACCGCCTGTACGTGATGCGCGTGGCCGTAAGCAAAGATGAGGACGGCGAGGAGGTTGAGGACTTTGAGCCCATTGACGCCGAGCTGATGGAATCCCTCATCAAGACGGTGCGCATCTCCTACTCCCGCCCTGCCGCGGGCGAGGATGACCCGGTCTGATGAACGACACCATCCGCCTGAAGCTGGGGCTGCTGCCGGATTCCCCCGGCTGCTACCTGATGAAACAGGACGGGCAGATTATCTATGTGGGCAAGGCGGTCAACCTCAAAAGCCGCGTGCACAGCTATTTCCGCACCACCGGGCACACGCCCAAGGTGGCGGCGATGGTGGGCCGCATCGACGACTTTGACGTGATGCTGTGCAACACCAACCTGGAGGCCCTGCTGTTGGAGAGCAACCTCATCAAGCTGCACAAGCCCTACTACAACATTTTGCTCAAGGACGACAAGCGCTACCCCTATGTGCGCATCGACCTAAACGAGCCATTCCCCCGCCTGACCATCGCCCGCAAGCCCGAGCAGGACGGCGCCAAGTACTTTGGCCCCTACATCGGCGCCAACGCCATCCGCCAGGTGATGGACCTGCTGCGCCGCGCCTTTCCCATGCGCACCTGCAAGCTGAAGCTGCCGCTGGCCAAACCGATTCGCCCCTGCATCAACTACGACATCGGCCAGTGCCTGGGCCCTTGCGCCAACCTGTGCACGCAGGAGGAGTACCGCCAGGTGGTGGACGGGGTGCTGAGCTTTTTGCGCGGCAATTACAAGCCAGTGATCGAGCAGCTGGAGCAGAGCATGAGCGCCGCCTCCCGGGCCATGCAGTTTGAGCGCGCGGCCGAGCTGCGCGACTGCATCCGCGATGTGCGGGGCCTGATGGAACAGCAAAACGCCCAGCGGGCCACCCTGGCCGAGCAGGATGTGATTGCCCTGGCCCAGGATGGGCTGGACGCCATGGCGCAGGTGATGTTTGTGCGCCGAGGCAAGCTGATTGGGGCGGAGGCCTTTGCCCTGCCCCGGGAGGGCAACGAGCCGCCTGACGAGGTGCTGGGCGCCTTCCTGCTGCAATACTACGCCGACCGCCAGCCCCCGCGCGAGGTGCTGGTACAGGGGGCGGACGCCCCGGAGGATTTGGAAAGCTGGCTGCGCAGCCGCCGGGAAGGGGCGGTGACGCTCACCATCCCCCAGCGGGGGGACAAGCGGGCGCTGGTGCTTACCGCGCAGAAGAACGCCGCCGATGCCCTGCAGAAGCGCAACGCCCAGCGCACCATCCAGGAGGAGCGCACCACCGGCGCCGTGAAGGAGCTGGCCCAGGCCCTGGGGCTGGATTTTGTGCCCCGGCGCATCGAGGGCTTTGACATCTCCAACACACAGGGCGCGCAGTCGGTTGCCTCCATGGTGGTGTTTATCGACGGGCAGCCCGACAAGAAGGAATACCGCCACTTCCGCATCAAGACGGTGGAGGGGGCCAACGACTTCGCCAGCATGAACGAGGTGCTGGGCCGCCGGTTTCGGCGCGTCCGGACCGAGGATGAGAAGGACCGCTGGCCAAGGCCCGACCTGGTGCTGGTGGACGGCGGGCCCGAACAATTGCGCTTCGCCCGCGCCGCCATGCTGGAGACCGGGGAAAATGTGCCCATGTTCGGCCTGGCCGAGCGGCTGGAGGAAATTTACCTGCCCAACCGCAGCGAGCCCATCCGGCTGAGCGCCCGATCCCCCGCGCTGCACCTGATTCAGCGCATTCGCGACGAGAGCCACCGCTTCGCCATCACCCACCACCGCAAGCTGCGGGGCAAGGCTGCGATCCACTCGCGCCTGGAGGAGGTGCCGGGCATCGGCCCTGCCCGCAGGCGGGCGCTGCTGGCGCACTTTCGCACCATGAAGGCCATTGGCGAGGCGACTGAGGAAGAGTTGGTCCAGGTGAAGGGCATGACCGGGGAGACGGCGCGCGCGCTGTATGCCGCGCTGCACCCGCAGGACGAACCGCGGGCCTGATATTTTGCCCCGATGCATGAAAGCGGGGGCAACCGGCGTTTTATGGACGTAAGGAGGATGGATGCGAAAAACAAGGCTGTGGCGGCTGATGGCCCTGACGATGGCATTGCTGCTGGCATCCGCCCCCGCGCAGGCCGTCTTTTCCCCACAGGGGGCGGACATGCTGCGCCGCTGGCAGGAAGGCGAGCCGTTGGCCCTTACGCTGGGCGCCGATTTGGCCGCCTGGTCGGAACTGCCGGATGACGATATCCCCGCCGTGGCCGAGTGGCTGAGCAAGTTATCCCTCCGGCTGCATGCCGCAAGCGGCGCGGAGCACAACTGGCACATGTCCCTTGCACATGATGACCAGGATGTGCTGCGGGTATCAAGCGAACAGCGCGGGGACGGCCTGACGCTGACGGTATCGCCCTCCGCCACGGCCTATATGGGCACCGTGGACCGCGACCCCCTATCCCTACTGCTGGGCGAGGATGCGCCGACGTTGGATTGGGCCTCGCTGCCCGGCTTGGCAGACAGGCTGCAAGGTGCATTGCCTGCTTTATGGGAGGCACTGGCCCCCTATGGGGAGCACAGCCAGAAGCGCCAGACCATCCGCAACGTGGGCACGGCCGTCAGCCGCATCGAGTACACGCTGAGCGCTGAGCAATGGAACACCCTGTGGCCACATCTCTCACCCGCGCTGACACTGGCCTTGGGGGACGCGTCGCCAATCGGGGATTTCATCCGGTCGCTGCGATTCACCGGGGAGGGCAGCCTGCACAGGCTGCTGGACAAGGACGGCCGGGACATCGCCCTGCGGTTTGCGGGGCGGATAATGGCCGGTGATACGACCGAGCGGCACATCACGCTGCTGGTTGGGCGAGCGCCGGGGGCAGGGCTGTACCTCAACCTCAAGGCCCCCGAAACCGATGGCAGCAACACGCTGGAAATCGCCCTCACCGCCGCCCTGGCTGAAAAGCCCGGCCTGCGCACCCTGAGCGCGGACTGGACCATGACCCGCCGCCAGGACGGCCCCCGCCACACGCAGCAAGGCGCGCTGACCTTGCGCAGCCGGGATGAAAAGCGAGGCGAGGCATGGAGCGGCCGCCTACG
>CALNAU010000059.1 GCA_937874275.1 uncultured Clostridia bacterium
CTTCCCGTGACGATTTCACGCTGCAGCAATAACTATGGGCCTTATCATTTCCCGGAAAAACTGATTCCCCTGATGATCGCCAATGCGCTGAATGACAAAGCGCTGCCTGTGTATGGTGAAGGGCTGAATGTCCGGGACTGGCTGTATGTGGAAGACCACTGCCGGGCAATCGACCTGATTATCCGAAATGGACGGGTTGGCGAGGTATACAACATCGGCGGGCATAACGAGATGCGCAACATCGACATCGTGAAGATCATCTGCAGGGAACTGGGCAAGCCCGAAAGCCTCATCACCTATGTCACCGACCGCAAGGGGCATGATATGCGCTACGCGATTGATCCGACTAAGATATACAATGAATTGGGATGGCTGCCTGAGACAAAGTTCGCAGACGGCATCAAGAAAACAATTCGTTGGTATTTGGACAATCGGGGCTGGTGGGAAGAGATAGTATCAGGCGAGTACCGGAATTACTACGCACAAATGTATGGTAATCGGTAACCTCGGCGTTGTAATATCGGACTTATGCAGGAGGTTGAATGGGTATTTTAATCACTGGCGCTGCCGGCTTCATCGGATTCCACTTGGCAAAACGCTTGTTGGAGGAGAATCAAATCGTTGTAGGTTTCGATAACCTAAACAATTATTACGATGTATCACTCAAAAAAAGCCGCCTGAATGAACTGGCGAAATATCCCGGTTTCACCTTCATCAAGGGAGATCTGGCTGATGAGCAGGCGGTGAATAGGCTTTTCACGGAGTTCAAGCCGGAAATTGTCATTAACCTTGCCGCGCAGGCCGGTGTGCGCTATTCCATCCAGAACCCGCGGGCATACATCGATAGCAATGTCATCGGCTTTTTCAACATCCTCGAAGCCTGCCGGCATCACCCAGTCAGGCACCTGATTTACGCTTCCAGCAGCAGCGTCTACGGCAACCAGCAGAAGACGCCCTTATCTGTCAGCGACATTGTGGACCATCCCATCAGCCTCTATGCTGCCACCAAAAAGAGCAATGAGCTGATGGCTTATACCTACAGCCACCTTTACGGCATCCCCACCACCGGGCTGCGCTTTTTCACCGTGTACGGCCCCTGGGGCCGGCCGGACATGGCGTATTTCTCCTTTACTGAGAAGATGGTGCGGGGAGAGACGATCCAGGTGTTCAACCATGGGGATATGAAACGTGACTTCACCTACATTGATGATATCGTGCAGGGCATGATGAACTTATTGGATAGGCCGCCGCAAGGCCCGGATCCGGCAAAGGTGTACAACATTGGCAACAACAAGCCGGAGGACTTGATGCACTTTATCCGTACCCTGGAATCCTGCCTCATGGCAGAGGGCATCATCACCGAACCGGCAAAAATGGCGTTTTTGCCCATGCAGCCGGGGGATGTGTACCAAACCTATGCGGATGTGGATCCGTTGTTCAGGGACTTTGGTTTCAAGCCGCAAACGAGTATTGAAGATGGCTTGCGTGCATTTGCTCAGTGGTACAGGCAATATTACGGGTCCATGAGGAAGTAATATTAATGCAGAATGCAAAATGTGGAATGCAGAATTAAAGGTAACGCAGAATGCAGAATGTAGACCTAAAGGTAACGCAAAATGCAGAAGGCGGAATGCAAAATGCGGAATGCAGAATTAAAGGTAACGCAAAATGCAGAATGTAGGCCTAAAGGTAATGCTGAATGCAGAATGCAGAATGCAGAATGCGGAATGCGGAGAGGCGGTTTTTTGGGGAATAATGTGGTTGCCGATAAAAGCTTTGATTTTGCAGTGAAGATTTATCACTTATCAAAAGGGCTGCGGGATACAAATAAGGAATACGATCTCTCCAGGCAATTGCTTCGCGCGGGCACAAGCATCGGCGCAAATGTAGCGGAGGGAGTCAAGGGGCAAAGCAAAGCTGACTTCATTTCCAAAATGGCAATTGCACTAAAGGAAGCGAATGAAACATATTATTGGCTGAGGTTATTGCATCGGGTGGATCTGATCAGCAACAGCGTATTTGAAAGCCATACGAGCGATGTAAACGAGCTAATAGGCCTGCTGACCGCGATAGGGAGAACAGCGCAAACCAGGGCGCGGGGTAATGGGAAAGGTTGAATGCTGAATGCGGAGAACGGAATGCGGAGAACGGAATGCGGAGAACGGAATGCTGAATTCGGAATGCAGAATGCAGAATGATGAAAGTGAAGTACCGAATGGAGAATGCAGAATTTTGAATGCAGAATGATGAAAGCGGGGTTCGGAATGCGAAATGCAGAATGCGGAATGCAGAATGATGAAAGTGAAGTTCCGAATGGAGAATGCAGAATTTTGAATGCAGAATGATGAAACCGGGGTTCGGAATGCGAAATGCAGAATGATGAATTGTGATTCAGATATGCATACTGTAGAGAAGTGGAGCGAAAAACGCGAATCTGGTGCGCGTCGCTGAACGTCGGCAAACTCTCGTTCATTTTGAATTTTGCATTTAGCATTTAGCATTAACCATTATGCATTGCTTATGAAAACCGTTTTTTGGAGGACTTGAAGATGAAACAAGACAAAGCTACCATTAGGATCGCGGTCGCGGGAACCGGTTACGTAGGCTTATCGATCGCCGTGCTGCTGGCGCAGCACAATCAGGTGAAGGCAGTTGATATCGTTCAGGAAAAGGTGGACCTCATTAACCGGGGGCTTTCACCAATCCAGGATGACGAGCTGGAGAAGTATCTGGCTAAGGGCGGGCTGAACCTGACGGCCACCACGGATGGAGACAGCGCGTACAGCGATGCTGAGTATGTTGTGGTTTCCACCCCAACAGACTATGACCCGGTGAAGAATTACTTCAACACATCCTCTGTGGAAAGCGTTATCCGGCAGGTGATGCGCGTGAATCCTGACGCGGTCATCGTTATCAAGTCCACCATACCGGTGGGCTTCACAGAAGAGGCTGCGGAGCGCCTCAACTGCAATCAACTTCTGTTCTCTCCGGAGTTCCTGCGGGAGAGCCGCGCTCTGTATGATAACCTCTATCCGTCCCGCATCATTGTAGGCGTTCCCAATCGGAACCGGCATCAAAAGGCAGAGAAATTCGCGGCTTTGCTTCAGGAAGGCGCTATCAAGGAGGATGTTGCCACCTTGATCATGCCGTCCACAGAGGCTGAGGCGGTGAAACTGTTTTCCAATACATACCTGGCGCTGCGGGTCAGCTTCTTCAACGAGCTGGACACCTATGCCGAGGTGCGCGGCCTGGATACGAAGCATATCATTGAAGGGGTGGGGCTGGACCCACGCATTGGCAGCCACTACAACAACCCTTCCTTTGGCTATGGCGGCTATTGCCTGCCCAAGGACACCAAGCAGCTGCTTGCCAACTATGACGATGTTCCCAATAACATCATCCGGGCCATCGTGGATTCCAACCGCACCCGCAAGGATTTTGTGGCCGACCGCATCCTGGCGCTGGCAGGCTTCCCGGAGAAGCCCAAGCCAATCATTGGCTTGTACAGGCTGACCATGAAAACAAACTCCGACAATTTCCGCCACAGCAGCATTCAGGGCGTGATGAAGCGCATCAAGGGAAAGGGCGTTGAGGTAGTGGTTTACGAGCCCTCTTTGGAGGAAGAGTCCTTCTACAACAGCCGCGTCATACGGGACTTTGAGGAGTTCAAACGGCTGTGTGATGTGGTTGTTGCAAACCGCATGAGCGCGGAACTGGATGACATTGGCAGCAAGGTGTATACCCGGGATGTTTTCAACAGGGATTAGAAACACCTTTAACCAAGACCGCTGACTTGCCTGTCTGCCAATCTATATATCCAATTGCTGTGGCAGAATCAGCCCCATCCCACCCCTTCCAGAAAGAGATAACATAACATGAGAATCCTGCTCACCGGCCCTAATGGCTTTGTCGGCGCGCGCGTCGCGCGGGCGGCAGACTGCATCCCCTGCCCATCGCTGAGAGGCGCGCGGCTGGAGGATGTGCTGCGCATCGTGGATGAGACAAGGCCGGAGGCCATCATCCATACCGCGGCGATATCCGACATGGGGGCCTGCCAGAGGGATCCGGAAAGCTCATGGCGCGCCAATGTGGAGATTCCCCTGCTGCTGGCAAGAAGCGCCCAGAGTGCTAAGCTGGTGATGTTCAGCACGGACCAGGTGTATAACGGCAACAGCAATCCCGTGAATGTGTATGCCCGCCACAAGGCGGAGATGGAACAGCTGGTGCTGGAGCTCCGCCCCGACGCGGTGATGCTCAGGGCCACCTGGATGTATGACATGCCCCTGTACCGGGGGGATAACCGGGGCAATTTCCTGATGAACATCATCAAGGCCTCGCTGGCGGGCAGGCCGGCTGCCTGGAGCAAACAGGAATTCCGCGGCGTCACCTATGTGCGGGAAGCGGCGGAAAAGGCGCTGAACGCCGTGCAGTTGCCGGGCGGCATCTACAACTTTGGCAGTGAAACCACCTTGACCATGTATGAAACCGCGCAATCCCTGCTGCGCCAGCTTGGCATACAGGGCAGCCCGGAAGAATCCGGCATAGGC
>CALNAU010000060.1 GCA_937874275.1 uncultured Clostridia bacterium
CCCCTAACCGCTAACTCCTCCCTCCTAACCGCTCCCCCTCTCCTTCCCGACCACTGGAGGTACGCTTTGCTCTCAACCTTCATCGCCACGCTGCCAAGCACGCTGGAGCAGGGGCTGCTCTACGCGGTGCTGGCGCTGGGCATCATGCTCACCTACACCATCCTGGATTTCCCGGATTTGACGGTGGATGGCTCCTTCCCCCTGGGCGGCGCGGTCTCCACCACACTGCTGCTGCAAGGGTGGCATCCCTTGGCCGCGCTGCTGGTCGCCACCCTGTGCGGCGCGCTGGCCGGGCTGTGCACCGGGCTGATTCATGTGAAGCTGCGGGTGCGAGCCTTGTTTTCGGGCATCATCATGATGACGGCGCTGTACTCCATCAACCTGCGCATCACGGGCGGCAACGCTCTGCTATCCATCCCCCGCACCACAGCGACGCTGTTTCGCAACAACCCGGTGGCCAATCTGCTGCCCCTCGGCCTGCGGGTGCTGATCATCTCCGGCGTGCTGGTGTTGGCGCTCAAGGTGCTGCTGGACCTCTTCCTGGCCACGCGCGCGGGCTACCTACTGCGGGCGGCAGGGGACAACGAGGTGGTGGTCACCTCCATGGGCCGCGACAAGGGCAACGTAAAAATCGTGGGCCTCACCATGGCCAACGCGCTGGTGGCGCTCTCGGGTGCCGTGGTATGCCAGGAACAGCGGCTGTTTGAGGTCTCCATGGGCACGGGCACCATGGTGCTGGGGCTGGCCTCGGTCATCATTGGCATCAACCTGTTGCGCCGGGTGGACAGGGTGCGCGCCACCACAGCGGTGATTGTTGGCGCTATCCTGTACAAGGTATGCGTGGCCTTCGCCATCGCCTGCGGCCTGTCCCCCATGGATATGAAGCTGGTCACGGCGGCGCTGTTCCTGGCCATCTTGGCCTCGGGCACCCTGAAGCGAAAGGAGAAGGCCGATGCTTGAGCTGCGCAACATAGACAAGGTATACAACCCCGGCACAGTGCGCGAGATCGGCCTGTTTGACGATTTTTCGCTGGCTGTGGACAAGGGGCAATTTCTGTCGGTGGTGGGCTCCAACGGCTCGGGCAAGACGACCATGCTCAACATCCTGTGTGGCTCCCTGCTGCCCGACCATGGCCAGGTGCTGCTGGACGGGCAGGACATCACGCGGCAAAAGGAGCACCTGCGCGCGCGGCGCATCGCCCGCATCTATCAGAACCCGGCGCTGGGCACCTGCGCCAAGATGACCATCCGTGAAAATATGGCCCTGGCCGACAACAAGCGCCTGCGCATGAACCTGCGACCAGGAACCGACAAAAGCCGCGTGCCCCTCTGGCGGCAGATGCTGGCCGAGCTGGGCCTGGGGCTTGAAAACATGATGGACGCCAAGGCAGGCAGCCTGTCGGGCGGGCAGCGCCAGGCGCTGGCCCTCACCATGAGCCGCCTGACCCCGGTGGACTACCTCATATTGGACGAGCACACCGCCGCCCTGGACCCAAAGGCAGCCGACATCATCATGCACCTCACCGACCGCATGGTGCGCGAAAGCGGGCTGACCGCCATCATGGTGACCCACAACCTGCGCTTCGCGCTGGATTATGGCGACCGCCTGCTGATGATGCACCAGGGCAAGGCGGTGCTGGATGTGCGCGATAAGGGCAAGCAACAGCTGGAGATGGAAGACCTGCTGCGGCTGTTCAATGAAATCAGCGTGGAGTGTGGGAACTGACGCACCTATTGATGTAGAAATCCATAATGCCGTCATTGAAATGGATGATAACGTTTCCCCGGACGCCCGACTGTGATATGCTACACGCATTGTGAGCAGGAGGGCGTCCATTTTGATTCGTTTGTCCAACATCCGCGTATCCCCGCAGGGCGGCGACCAGGCAGCAATGCAGGAGGCATTGCGGCGCCTGCGTCTGAAACCGCAGGACGTGAGCAGCCTGCGCATCGCGAAAAAAAGCGTGGATGCCCGCGACAAGGGCGATATTCTGCTGGTCTACGCGGTGGATGCCGAGCTCAAGCGCGATGAGGCCGCCTGGCTGCGCCAGCTAAAGCTGAGAGACGCGCAACTGGTCGAGCCCCACCCGCGCATGGCTATCCCCCGGGCGCAGCCCTCGGCGCACCGTCCGGTGGTGGCGGGTCTGGGACCGTGCGGGTTGTTTGCCGCGCTGTACCTGGCGCGAGCCGGCCTGCGGCCCATTGTGCTGGAGCGGGGCAAGCCCGCCCACGAGCGGGGGCGCAGCGTGGGCCTGCTGTACCGCCAAGGTATATTGGACCCGGAGAGCAATATCCAGTTCGGCGAAGGCGGCGCCGGCGCGTTTTCGGACGGCAAGCTCACCACCGGCATCAAGGACCCGCTTTGCCGGGAGGTGTTGGAGGTATTGGTCGCCCACGGCGCGCCCGAGAGCATCCTGTGGCTGGCTCGTCCTCATATCGGCACCGACCGCCTGCCCAAGGTGGTGGCCTCCATCCGGCGGGAGATTGAGTCGCTGGGCGGCGAGGTATTGTTTGACACGAAGTTGAGCGGCCTGCATGTGGAGCAGGGCGTGCTGCGAGGCATCGTCGCCGCCCGCGGCACAGAGAACTTGGAGATTGAGACAGATTGCCTCATCCTGGCCCTGGGCCACAGCGCCAGGGATACCCAGCGCATGCTATATAACACCGGGCTGCACATGACGGCCAAGCCCTTTTCCATCGGCCTGCGGCTGGAGCAGCGGCAGATCGTCATCGACCGCGCGCAATACGGCCCAAAGGCCGACATGGACTACCTGCCCCCGGCGGAATACCACCTCAGCCACCGCCTGCCGGACGGGCGGGGGGCGTATACCTTTTGCATGTGCCCGGGCGGCAAGGTGGTCAACGCTTCCAGCGAGCCACAGCGCCTGTGTGTCAACGGCATGAGCCCTTATCGCCGCAATGGCGAGAACGCCAACGCCGCCATTTTGGTGGACGTGCGGCCGGAGGATTACGGCGGCGACCCCATGTCGGGCTACGACTTCCAGCGCCAATGGGAAGAGAAGGCGTTTGCCCTGGGTGGCGGCGGCTACCGGGCACCGGCCCAACTGGCCGAAGATTTTTTGCAGGGTGTGCCTTCCACCACACTTGGGGATGTGCGCCCCACGCTGCTGCCGAGCGTCACGCCGGGCGAAGTCAGCCAAGCCCTGCCGGATTTCGCGGTGTCGGGCATCCGGGCGGCGCTGCCCGTCTTCGCCCGCAAGCTGCAGGGGTTTATCGCGGGCGGTGCGGTGCTCACCGGCGTGGAGACCCGCTCCTCTTCCCCGGTGCGCGTTCCCCGCGCGCCGGACGGGCAGGGCAACATCCCCGGCATCTACCCCGCGGGCGAGGGCGCAGGCATGGCGGGCGGCATCATGTCCGCCGCCGTGGACGGCCTGCGCGCCGCGCAGAA
>CALNAU010000061.1 GCA_937874275.1 uncultured Clostridia bacterium
CTATCTAATTCATTATAACTTTTTTTATAACGCAAATCATTCGTTTAAGGCATTGTTGCAACAACATAGATATATTTTATATTAAAGTCTTTTGGGGGTGTGGGGGTCTTTTCTTCAGAAAAGACCCCCACCGTTCCTCCACCTCCTACAACACCTTCGACAGGAAACTCTGCAAGCGCTCGTTCTGCGGGTTGCCGAAGAGCTGGTCGGGGGTGTTCTGTTCGACGATGAGGCCCTCGTCCATGAAGAGCACGCGGCCGGCGACCTCGCGGGCAAAGCCCATCTCGTGGGTGACGATGACCATGGTCATGCCCTCTTCGGCGACTTCGCGGATGACGTCCAGCACCTCGCCCACCATCTCGGGGTCCAGGGCGGAGGTGGGCTCGTCAAAGAGCATCACCTGCGGGTTCATGGCCAGGGCGCGGACGATGGCCACGCGCTGCTTTTGCCCCCCGGAGAGCATGGCGGGGTAGGTATCAGCCTTGTCGCTCAGGCCGATGCGCTCCAGCAGCGCGTCGGCCTTTTCCTTGGCCTGGGCAGGGGTGTACAGCTTGAGGTTGATGGGCGCCAGGGTGATGTTGTCGCGGATGGTCAGGTGCGGGAACAGGTTGAAGTGTTGAAACACCATGCCCATGTGGCGGCGCACACTGTCGATATCGCAGCCCTTGGCGGCGATGTTTTGCCCGTTGAACCAGATTTCGCCGCCGGTGGGGCGCTCCAATAGGTTGAGGCAGCGCAGAAAGGTGCTCTTGCCGGACCCCGAGGGGCCGATGATGGCCACCTTTTCGCCGTCGTTGATGGTCTCGGTGATGCCGCGCAGCACCTTGAGCTCGCCGAAGGTCTTTTCCAGGTTCTTAACCTCGATCACTGCGTGCCAGCCTCCTCTCGATGCGCTTTTGCAGGGCGGCCAGGCCGACGACCATGATCAGGTAGACGACAGCGGCCAGGTACAGCGGGGTGGAGTTGAAGGTACGGCCGCGGATGCCGTCGGCCACCTTGGTCAGGTCGCGCACGGCGATGTAGCCGGCCACCGAGGTCTCCTTGAGCAGGGCGATGAACTCGTTAAACAGCGCGGGCAGCGTATTTTTAACGGCCTGGGGCAGTACGATGAGCTTCATCGTTTGGCCCAGGCTAAGGCCCAGCGAGCGCCCGGCCTCCTGCTGGCCGATGTCGATGGAGTTGAGGCCGCTGCGGAAAATCTCCGACACATAGGCGCCGGAGTTAATGCCAAAGCCGATGATGGAGGCGTACAGCCCCTCGGTGAAGTAGGAGAGGTTGTACAGGATGAGCAGCTGCACGATGATGGGCGTGCCGCGGATGATGGTGGTGTAGGCGTTCATCACCTTGGCGGCGGCCTTCCACAGGGGCGACGGCCGGGCGGCCGCCACAAACTTGACCAAGGCAACCACCAGGCCAATCAGTATGCCAATCAGACAGGCAATCCCCGCGATCAGCAGGGTATTCTTCAGGCCTTCCAGGTACAGCTGCCATCGGTTTTCGCGAATCACCGCGCCGTATAGGTCCTGCAGGAGTTTTTCAAACACGTCGTCACCTCATCGTTGGCGGTTGTCGGTCGAGCGGGCATTTTCAACAGGATGACCGCGCCGCCCTTGGTGGCGGCGCGGTTTGATTGTATCATCTGTCACACCAGTCCGGGATTGGTCAGCCCATCAAAGCATGGATGATGGCGATTTAGCTCAGTCGCCGGCGCCCTCCACCATGTGCTTGTCGATGGATGCCTGCATGGCGCCGCTGTCAATGGCCTCCTGCAATACTTCGTTGATGAAGGCAACCAGGTCTTCCTTGCCCTTGGCGACGCCCATGGCAGTATCCTCTTCGGAGGCCATCTCGTCCAGCAGGGCCAGGGCGCCGTTGGCGTTTTTCACCATGCTCTCGGCAGGCAGCTTGTCCATGACCGCGGCGTCGGCCTTTCCGCTGGCGACGGCGTTGCCGGCGTCCACCGCGCTCTTGTACTGCTGCATCACGGCGCCTTGGATGTTATCGGACGCCCAGATATCGCCGGTGGTGGACTCCTGCACGGCAATCTTCTTGCCGGCCAGGTCGCTCAGCTTGGTGATTTCGCTGCCCGTGGGCACGATGACCAGCAGGCCGTTCTTGATGTAGACCATGGAGAAATCAATCTGCTCCTGGCGCTCCTCGGTCAGGGTCATGCCGGCGGCCACAAAGTCGCCCTTGCCTCCCTTGAGGGCCTCGATGAGCAGGCCGAAGTCCATGTCCAGCACTTCCAGCTCCACGCCCAGCTTGTCGGCGACCATCTGGGACAGGTCGATGTCGATGCCGGCAAACTTGGTGTCCTTGATGTACTCAAAGGGCGGGAAGGTGGCGTTGGTCATCATGACAATCTTGCCCTTGGCCTTGATGGCGTCCAGGGTGGGGGTGGCGGTTTCGGCCAAAGCGGCGGGCACCAGGCCGGCCAGCAGCATCAGGCAAAGGGCTATGCTCAGCATTTTCTTCATATCAGAACGTCCTCCCATTCATCACATCTACCGCGTCCAGCGGTGAATGCGGACAGTATAATCGCATAATTAATCTTTGTCAACGGTTATTTATGCTAATCGAAAATTTATTTATGTTCTGCGTTTTTCAGATATCCCTTGTTTATGTTCAATAAATATACTATAATTCGCCCGATAACGCGAAAGGAAACCAGGACAACGATGTATTATTATAACTCCTATGTGGAGGTTGACTGCGAGAAATTCCGCAACAATATACAGTCCATCCGGGCGGACCTGGGGCCCGAAACAGCGGTCATCCCCGTGCTGAAGTGCGATGCCTATGGCCTGGGTGCTGTCACCCTCGCGCGGGAAATTGCCCTTGGCCCGGGTGCCGGCCTGATGGCCGTAGCCCAGGTGGGCGAGGCCATCACGCTGCGCGAAAGCGGCATTGCCTGCGATCTGCTGGTGTTGGCCGGGGTGCCCGAGGCGCACATCGCCCCGGCCGTCACCCACAGCATTCAACTGGCCTGCTATAGCGTACCCCAGCTGCGGCAGATAGCCGGGCAGGCCCGGCTGCAAAACCGCCGGGCGGGCATTCAGCTCAAAATCGAGACCGGGCTCAACCGCCTGGGCGTGCGCCCGGGCGACGAACTGGCCCTGTGGATTGCCGCCTTCAAGCAGCAGCGCGACGTGGACCTATGCGGCGTCTACGCCCATTTCATCGACGCAGAGATTCCCGGCAGCCCCCTGGCCCATCAGCAGCTGGCCCTCTACCAACAGGCCCTCAGCCAGCTGGACGCCGCCGGCATCCCCGTGCCGCTGCGCCATATCTGCAACAGCGGCGCCTCCGAGTGGTACCGGGATGCCTTTCTGGACGCTGCCCGCATCGGCCGCCGCCTCTATATGGACGCGCCCGCGAACCCACGCACCGCCGGGACGCCCGCCGCCGTGAGCGAAATCGCCTCCTGGCGCGCACAGGTGGTTAGCCTGCGCACTTTGGCCATCGGCGAGACCACCGGCTATGACGAGGCCTTTCGCGCCACCCGCCCCACCACCGTGGCCGTGGTGAGCGCCGGCTACGGCGACGGCCTGGATGAGCGCCTGGGTCCCGCCCGCGCGCCCGTGCTGGTGGGCGATGGGCATGAGGCCCACTACCTGGCCGTCTGCATGGACCAGAGCGTGCTGGACGTCACCGGCATCCCTTGCCGGGTGGGCGATGAGGTGACCTTCTACGGCCACACCTCCGCCGGGGCATTCCTCTGCGCCCAGCGCATCGCCGCCACCATCGGCCACGAGGGCGTCTACCTGACCACCCGCCTGGGCAACCGCGTGCAGCGCGTGTACCGGGGACAAATGGGGTAATGGGGGGAAACGTTGGGGGCTTTCTTGAAAGAAAACCCCCAAACCCCCAAAGAACTTAAAATATTCAATTCGTTGTAGACCTTGGGTGTGGATTATTTGGATTCTTTCTGTGGTTTCAGCCCAACGTCATTCAAAAACCGTTTCAGCCCCGCCATCCCCTGCTCGTCCTGCTGATACACGCCGGTATCCACCAGCACGTCGTGGCACACCCGCGCCACCTCATCGCGCAAGAACGCTTCGGCGCTTTTGTCGTCCAGGCCCTTGGGCAGCCGCCCCATCAGCTCACCCACCCAGATGCGGTGGGGCGTATCCGGCGGCAGCGCCGTACCGCGGAGCAGGAAGTCCTGCACCTGTGTAAGCTCCTTCTTCAGCCGGCCCGGCAATATGAATAGGCCCATGGCCTCAATCAAGCCGATGTTTTCCTTCTTGATGTGATGCCGCTCCTGATGCGGGTGGAACAGCCCCAGGGGATGCTCCTCGGTGGTGCGGTTGTTGCGCAGCAGCAGATAGACCACATAGGCGTCCTTCTCCTTGCGCACCACGGGCGTCACCGCGTTGTGCCCGGCTTTGGTGCGCGCCAGGATGCCCAGCTGCTCATCGCTGTGGACGCGCCAGGCAGCCAGCACCCGTTGCATCAGCGCGCTGAGGGCATGTCGGTCTTCTCCCCGAAGCCGAAGGCAGGTCATCGGCCAGCGCAGCGCCTCGCCCGTGATGCCGGCCACGCCCGTGTCAAAGGTGAACCAGCGCTCAGCCCTTTCCATGGGGAAGGTGTAGCGCCCGCCCTGGAAGTGGTCGTGCGTCAGGATGGAGCCGCCCACGATGGGCAGGTCGGCGTTGGAGCCGATGAAGTAATGGGAAAAGCGGTCCACAAAGTCAAACATCCGCTCAAAGCTCTGCCCGGTCATCTTCATGGGCACATGCTGGGCGTTGAGCACGATGCAGTGCTCGTCATAATACAGATAGGGGGAGTACTGGAAATACCAGGTCTCGCCCGCCAGGGGGATGGGGATGATGCGGTGATTCTGCCGCGCAGGGTAGCCCGGCCGCCCGGCGTACCCCGGATTCTCCCGGCAGAGCATGCACTTGGGGTAGCTGACCGAGCGCGCCAGCCGCTGGGCAGCGATGTCCTTGGGGTCCTTCTCGGGCTTGGAGAGGTTGATGGTAATCTCCAGCTCGCCCGCCGGCGTATCGGCGTGGTAACGGATATTCTCCGCGATGCGGCGGGTGCGGATATAGTCGTTGGCCCGGCACAGCCGGTAAAACCAATCTGTGGCCGCCTGCGGGCCATCCTGCTGCTCATGGTGCAAAAAGCACTCGCGCACCGCCCGGGGACCGGGCGTGACCAGCCCGAACAGCCGGGCGGAAAAGCGCTCACGCGCCTCGGGGCTGTCCTCGCACAGGCCGCGCGCCACCGCGATATCCACCAGGTGGTCAGCAATCTCCAGGATGGGCGTCAGCGAGGCAGCCTCCTGTGGGGCATCCAGATCAAGCTGTGCCAACACCAGGTTGACCGAATAATCCAGGTCCTCCCGATCAATGAGGTCCAGCTGCACCGCTGCCTGACAGAACAGCGTCACCGCCTGCTCCGGCGTCCATCCATCCCAATGCGCCATGTGCTTCCTCCCGCTTTGTCCAATTTCTGTAAATTATAGCAGATGGCCGCACGCTTTGTGTACCGTCAAACGAAAATATGCTATAATTGTAGCCAAAATGGAGGAATGTGCGATGATTGTTCATGTGTTTGATTCGGCCAAATCCGCAAGCCAGGCCGCGGCGGCGATGTTTGCCGCCGCCATCCTCAAAAAACCGGACGCGGTGCTGGGGCTGGCCACCGGCTCCACCCCGATAGAGACCTATCGCCAGCTTGTCAAGTGGCACAAGGAAGGCATGCTGGATTTCTCCCGCAGCACCAGCTTCAACCTGGACGAGTATGTGGGCCTGGGGGCGGATCACCCCTGCGGCTACCGCTACTTCATGCAGGAAAATTTGTTCGACCACATCAACATGCGCGAGACCTTTGTGCCCAATGGCCTGGCCCCCAACCTCAAGGCCGAGGCCAAGCGCTACGACCGCATGATTGAAAAGGCCGGCGGCATCGATATCCAGTTCCTGGGCCTGGGCAACAACGGCCACATCGGCTTCAACGAGCCGTCGGATCGTTTCCACTACGGTACCCAGGTGGTAGAGCTGACCCGCAGCACCATCGAGGCCAACCGCCGCTTCTTCGAGTCTGAGGATCAGGTGCCCCGCCAGGCCATCTCCCTTGGCACCGGCGGCATCATGAACGCCAGGCAGATTGTGCTGGCCGCCTTCGGCAAGGGCAAGGCCCAGGCGGTTAAAAAGATGATCAAGGGCGATGTGGACCCGCAGGTGCAGGCCTCCATCCTCAAGCTGCATCCCAATGCCGTCATCCTGCTGGATCAAGAGGCCGCGAGCCTGCTGTAACCCCGTGGACAACCATGGGGACACCCTGGGGATGAAGGATGGGGCCAGCGCGCAAACCGCTGTGACACGCCCGATTTTTCACCCACAGGCTGTGTGAATGCCCGCTGTGGATGGTGTGGATGCCTGCCGGATGCACAGCTGTGCATTTTGAGCAAACGCAGGCCGGGCACCAAAGACGAGTTAGCCGCAGCCTGGGTTGCCGGGTTCCAGTTTTCGGCTTACCGGCGATTTTCATCCGGGGAAGGGACACAAAAAAGCCCCTTGACTGCCTTTGGCAGCGTGTCCTCCACAAACCATCCCCGCGGGCGCCGAGGATGTCAACAGCTTATCCCCGTGCGTTTTGCCAAGCCCGGACAGGGCAAACCGGCCTTATCCCCGATATCCACAGCCCCTACTACTACTCCTACCTAAGGTTCCCCCGACTGCATCATCGAAAGGACGTGGCACCGTGCGTTTTACCATCCATTCATCCGATATCAATCACAGCCTGGGGCTGGTGACCCGGGCACTGCTGCCCAGGGCGGCCAAGCAGGTATACGAAGGCGTGTTCATCGAAACGCTGGAGGAAGGGGTGCAGTTCACCTGCACCAACGGCGAGATGACCATCAAGACGGTGGCCAACGCCGTCATCAGCGAGGATGGCTGCGCGCTGCTGCCGGCCAAGCTGCTGTTTGAGCTGATGCGCAAGCTGGATGGCGACATCGATATCCAGGTGGAAGGCGCGCAGAAAGCCACCATCACTGCCCGGGAGAGCCGCACCAGCATGGTGTGCATGGACGCGTCGGAGTTCCCGGACATTCAGGATGTGCAGGGCGACTATGTGGTGCGCCTGCCCCAAAAAAAGCTGGGTGACGCGGTGAGCCGCATCACGTTCGCGGTATCGGCTGACGAGACGCGCCGCATTTTGACCGGCTGCCTGATGGAGATGTATCCCCAGGAGGTGCGCTTTGTCTGCCTGGACGGCTTCCGCCTGGCCATGCAGCGGGTGTATGTGGATCATGAACTGCCCGCCGGCAAGGAGGCGGTGTCCGCCATATTGCCCGGCAAGGTGATCGGCGAAATCGCCGGCATGGTGGGCGATGGCGAGGACGAAATTGCCCTGCACTGCAGCGCCACCCACCTGATGGCCGCCTTCAACCACACCAAGGTATACAGCCCGCTGATTCCGGGCGAGTACATCAACTACAAGCAGATTTTGCCCACCACCTGGATGACCGCCATCCGGGTAGACAAGGCCGCCATTTCAAGCGCCATCGAACGCGCCGCCCTGATGGCCCGCGAGGGCAACAACAACCTGCTCAAACTGAAGGTGGACGAGGACAACCTGACCATCATGGCCAACGCCGAGCGCGGCGCCGTGGTGGAAAAGATCGGCATCGACTTTGAAGGCTCCCCGCTGGACATCGCCTTCAACGCCCGCTACCTGATGGACGTCATCAAGAACATCGACACGCCGGACATGTCCATGCGCTTCAACACCAACGTCAGCCCGTGCGTGGTCTGCCCGGTGAGCGGCAACCAGTACACCTACCTGGTGCTGCCGGTTCGCGTGTCGGAGTAAAAAACAATACCATCCCGTGGCATCAGGGCTCGACTAAGAAGTGGCACATGTGGGGAGGAAACGGCAGAAAAGCTGTTTCCTCCCCTTTATATGTAAAGGTTTCGTAAAAACGGTGAAAAAATGCGGATAACTGCTCACGGTACACTTGTCACAAGCATCAAAGGCGGGTAGAATGCCCCGGGAGGTAGACAGAATTGAGTGATTTGTTAAGTACAGCCAAATTGTCCAAGCGCTACGGCAAAAAGTTTGCCCTGCGGGACGCGGATATCCACATCCCCAAGGGGGAGATTTACGGCCTGATCGGCCGAAACGGCGCGGGCAAGACCACGCTGCTGAAGCTGATAAACAGCCAGATTACCGCCACATCCGGCCAGATTTTCCTCAACGGGGAGAAAATGCGCTTTGGCGTGCCTACCATCCGCATCGGCGCGCTGGTGGAGTCGCCCGGCCTGTATCCCGATTGCAGCGCGCGGGAAAACCTGATTTACAAGGCCATCGCCCTGGGCCGCAACAAGCCCGGGCACATTGACCAGCTGCTGCGCACGGTGGAACTGTCCGACACCGGCAAGAAAAAGGCCAAGCAGTTTTCCCTGGGCATGAAGCAGCGCCTGGCCATTGCCCTGGCGCTGGTGGATGACCCGGAGCTGCTGATTCTGGACGAGCCCATCAACGGCATGGACCCCCAGGGCATCAAGGACATCCGCGAGATGCTGGTCAAAATCAACCGCGAGATGGGCGCCACCATCGTGATATCCAGCCATATCCTGGACGAGCTGGCCAAGTTTGCCACCCGTTACGGCATCATCAAGGATGGGCAGGTGCTGCGGGAGTTTACGCGGGAGCAATTGGAGCAGGAGAACCGCTCGGACATCCGCATCGAATCTCCGCAGATTGCCCAGGTGGAGGCCGCGCTGCGCGAGGGCATGGCCCTCAGCCACATGCAGCGCCAGGGGGACCATACCCTGCTGGTGCAGGAGGAAGTGGAGCGCCACGAGCAAATCAGCCGATTCCTGTTTGACCGGGGGCTGTACGTGTCGCAGTTCTATGTGCGCCACGAGTCGCTGGAGGAATACTTCATGGGGCTGACGGGAGGGACGGTGCAATGATGCAATACCTGAAGATGGATATCCGGCGCATGCTGCGCACGCGCGGCTTGTACATTGGTATATTGGTATCGCTGTTCTTTCTGGGCATCTTTTCGGTGGCCAGCTACCTGGTGACCGGCATCGCCTCGGAAATCATGCCCGCGGGCAGCGGCGCGCTGCCGCCCACCGAGCTGCTGGTGCAGGCCCGCAAGATGATGAACGTCAACTACTTCCTCAGCTTCTTCTTTTCCATGCCCGGTTTCCGGCTGCTGCATATGCTGCTGGCGCTGTTCGCCGCGGGCTTCCTCAGCAAGGAGCATCAGACCGGCTACCTTAAAAACATGTTCAGCATCCCCCGCATGCGGGAAAAGTGGCTGGTGAGCAAAATGATCACCTTGCTGCTGGCGTCGCTGCTGTTCTACGCGGTGTTTCTGCTGGCGTGCGTCATCACGGTGATGCTGTTCGGCAACGCCGTTCACATCAACTGGAGCGATATCGGCCCCTTCCTGGGCACACAGCTGACGGTGGACATGGCGCTGTTCGCGCTGATTATGCTGGCCGTCACCGTCATCCAGAGCAGGACCGCGGCGGTGGTCAGCGCGCTGATGCTCAGCTTCAACATGCAGGGGCTGCTGTACCTGCTGATTGACCAGATTGGTTTTCTGCCCTTCAAACTGCGCGACTACGGCATGATGAACCTGGCCGCCCAGATGAGCCTGCCCGAAACATTGACCAGCATCCTCACCCAGGGCGACCCGGTCACCGCGTCGCAGGTGCTGCCGCTGAGCCTGGGGTGGTTCGCTGTCGCGCTGGTGTTCATCTGGCTTGCGCTGCGGCGGGTGGACTATAAGGGGTAACCCGGCGGAACAGGTTGACTGGGTGGCTGTTTTTCACATCATTTCCTTGAATATCATGGCAATTCATGGTATTCTGTTACCAACGTATGGCCGACGTAACGACTCATCCGGCCAATAAATCACGTAGAAGGAATGGCATGACCAAGAGAATCCTTCCCTTATTGCTGGCGATGGTGCTGGCGCTGGGCGTGGGGCTGACCCCGTTTGCCCAGGCGGAGACCGCCATCACACTGGACGACGTAAACCGCTTCCTCAACGAGAGCGCCAAGCTGGGCGAAGGCAGCAAGGCCAACCCTGTGGCCGTCATCCCGATTAACCACATCGACGGGCCCCAGGAAGAGGATTTGTTCTATGGCTTCGTCACCTTCAAGTACGTGGCCCGCAACTACATCAAGTATCAGGTGAGCTTTATCAGCTGCACCTGCCGCTCGGCCGATGTCAACTACTGGACGACCGCGTATGTGGACCTCACGCTGCCCGACAGCGGGCTGCTGGATGACGCGGAAATCCGTACCCTGTCCTTTGGCCCGGATGGCACCGGCAAGTATGCCGCCGGCTTCTGGGGCGACAGCAACCCCATCCCCTCCGGCCAGACCTTTGAGATGATTGACACCGAGTATGTGCCCTACTTTGTGGGCAAGACCTATGCCCAAATCAAGGGGCTGAACACCATCGCCGACATCGACCTGGCCGACTACCAGGCGGGCGAGGGCCGCGCCGAGTATCAGATTGATACCTGGACGGGCGCCACCGTATCCACCAACAACATCCTGCGCATGCTGCAGGCACTGATGCGCCACCACGGCACCGATCCCTTCTTTGCGGGCGACGAGAGCCTGAAGGCCGAAGCCGCTGTGGTGGAAACCGCCGCCGAAGCGCCCGCAGCCGAGGAAGCGGCTGCCCCCGCGGCCAGCCACGACCTGCTGCCCCTGCCGGCGCCGGTGGATACCACCAAGACCTACAAGGCCAACAAGGACGACGCAGAAGAGGTGCCCTGCACCGAAGGCAGCTTTGGCCCCACCTGCTCGGCCATCAACAGCGATAACCTGATTGAGTACCTGGGCCGCCCGGACATCCTGTACATCGACACCCGCGACTTTGGCGACTACCTCAAAAAGCACTTCCGCAACTTTGAGGTGGTGCCCTTCTTCGCGCTGGTGTACAATGCCGAGGCGCACACTAACGCTGACCTGCCCCAGCTGTACGGCGGCACCCCCACCGAGCCCGTGCCGGTGTATGAGGAGTCTGACGAGCTGCTGGAGGTGCTCTTCCCCAAGGATAAGACCCTCTTTATCATGTGCCAGTCCGGCGGCCGTGTGGGCATGCTGATGAACATCCTAAAGGCCCGCGGCTGGGATATGAGCAAAATCTACAACGTGGGCGGCATGGCGCAGTACACCGCCGCCGAGTATCGCCCCTACATCACCGATACGGCAGAATTTGTGCTGGAAGGCACCTACAAAAT
>CALNAU010000062.1 GCA_937874275.1 uncultured Clostridia bacterium
CCGATGGTACTTGGCGGGTAACCGCCCGGAAGAGTAGGTCGCCGCCGGTTCCCAATCAGGACACCCTTCATTGGGTGTCCTTTTATGTTGAGGATGTCATGCGGTCAATCGGCATGAAGTGGGTACACTATCATGGGGCCTGCCTGCCAGTGATACAAAGGAAATGCAGGAAATGGCCAGTGGATGCCGCGAAAGACTGTAACAGCAGCTGACACAAAATGAGCGCGAAACGCGGTTGCTCCGCGCTTACACCAGATGAATCGCACATTATTTTGGTCGAGTTGCTTGTTGGATGCCCCGAAAGGCGTTTTACAGATATTTTACAATGCGGCGTTGGCAAGTTGCCACTTCTATGCTATGATATGCTAAGAATGAGAGGGATTATATGATACGTACCGGGACTGTCGTAAAACAAGAGCATAGCGGCGTTTTGGTTAGTTTTGAGCGGCTTGCGGCCTGTCACGGTTGCAATGCCTGTGGCCGGGAAAAGCAGACGACCACCGTGTTTGTGCCTGGTAACGCGCGCCAGGGTGACCGGGTATCCGTACAGATGCCGGATGTGCAGGTGCTCAAGGCGTCGGCGCTGATGTATCTGATTCCCCTGATTGGCCTGGTGGCCGGGCTGTTTATCGGCGGCGCGGCAACATCCGGTCGCGACCTGGGTATGGTGGTTGGCGGGTTGGTTGGCCTAATCATCAGCGCGCTGTTGCTGAAGATGGCGGACAAGCGGCTGGGCAAGCGTAGCGCCTGGCAGCCGCGCATTGTGGCTGTTAACCCCGAACAGGAAATCGATGAGACTTTCCTGTGCGATAAAGGGAACAGCTAACCCCAAGCATGCATGATGCGGCGCCGCGTGGCGGACGCCGATGAAGTGAGTATACATAGCACAGCGGCCTCATGGGTTAGCTGGCAGAATATCTATGAGGAGGTAATTGTGGCAAATCAATCAAAATTGAAAATCATACCCTTGGGGGGCATTGATGAAATTGGCAAAAATATAACAGCCTTCGAGTGCGATGGCGACATGATTGTGGTCGACTGTGGGTCCACCTTTCCCAAGGAGGACATGCTGGGCATCGACCTGGTGATACCCGACATTAGCTACCTGGTTGCCAACAAGGACAAGCTGCGGGGGTATGTGTTCACCCACGGTCATGAGGACCATATCGGGGCGACACCCTATGTGCTGGCCAAGGTGCCGGCGCCCATTTTCGGCACGCGCCTGACGCTGGCGCTGATTGAGAGCAAGCTGCGCGAGCACCGTGTAACCGGCATTGAGGCGGTGACGGTCGCCCCGCGGCAGACCATTCAGTTGGGGTGCTTTTCTATTCAGTTTATCCGGGTGAATCACTCCATCGCGGATGCCTGCGCGCTGGCCATCACCTCCCCCGCCGGCACGGTGGTGCACACGGGCGACTTCAAAATCGATTTTACGCCGCCCGACGGCGAGGTAACCGACCTGAGCGCGCTGGCCGCCGTGGGCGACCGGGGCGTGCTGGCGTTGCTTGCCGACAGCACCAATGTGGAGCGCGCGGGCTACACCATGAGCGAGCGCACCGTGGCGCAGACCTTTGCAGAGCAAATCAGCACCGCCACCGGGCGGGTCATCATCGCCATGTTCTCCAGCAACATCAACCGCGTACAGCAGGTGGTGACCTGCGCGCTGCAGTATGGCCGTAAGGTTTGCTTTGTTGGGCGCAGCATGGTGAATACCTCCACAGTGGCGATGGAGCTGGGGCTGCTGGAGATACCGCGCGAGCATATTCTGGAGATTGACGACCTGAACAACTACCGGGACGACCAGATTCTGGTCATCACCACCGGCTCACAGGGCGAGCCCATGGCCGGGTTGACCCGCATGGCCTTCTCTGAGCACCGCAAGCTGCAAATCAAGGCCTCCGACAAGGTCATCATTTCATCCTCTGCCATCCCGGGCAATGAGATTTTTGTCTCCCGGGTTATCAACCAGCTGTATCGCTGCGGGGCGGAGGTCATCTACGACGCCATGGCGGATGTGCACGTATCTGGCCACGCCTGCCAGGAAGAGCTCAAACTTATGCACACGCTGGTGCGCCCGCAGTATTTCATCCCTGTGCACGGCGAGTATCGCATGCTGTGGCAGCACGCGGAGCTGGCCGAGAGCATGGGCATGGCGCGGGAAAACATCATTTTGCCCGAGAACGGCCAGGTGATTGAGATGAGCCCGGATTCCCTGGCGCTGACCGGCATTGTGCCCACCGGCACCGTGCTGGTGGATGGCCTGGGCATCGGCGACGTGGGCAATGTGGTGCTGCGTGACCGCAAGCACCTGTCCCAGGACGGCCTCATCATCGTGGCCATGGCGTTTGACCGCACCAATGGCGTGCTGGTCTCCGGGCCGGATGTCATTTCCCGCGGGTTTGTATATGTGCGGGAGAATGAGGACATCATTGAGGGCATCCGCGATGTGGTGCGTACCATCATTCGCTCTTATGACCGCATTGAGGGCAGCGACTGGCCCAGCATCAAAAACCGCATCAAGGATGAGCTGCGCCGCTACATTTACGAGAAAATCAAGCGCAACCCCATGATACTGCCTGTCATTGTTGACCTGGGCTGAGTATGTTATACTTTGGGGGCCGAGCAATCGGCCCCCGATTTTTGTTTTGGAGCCATTAGGAGACTGTATGAACTACGATGCCGCGCATTTGCTGGCCCGTCAGATTGAGGAAAGCGACGAGTGCCGCGAATACAGAAGATTAAAAGAAATCGTCGAGGAAAGCGATACGACACGCGCCCTGCTCAAGGAGTATAAGCGCCTGCAGATGATGCTGCAGATGTCTTCCCTGGGCAGCCAGGGCATGCCTTCCGACGAGATGAACCGCTTTTCCCAGATATCCTCGCTGCTGTACGCGGGCACGGATACCTCGCAGTACCTGCTGGCCGAGATGCGCCTGCAGCAGATGATGGCGGATATCTTCGGCATGCTGACCAAGGCCGCCGGGCTGAGCATGGAACTGCCCGGCATGCCATGAGGCGCCGCGCGTGAAAAGAAAAGCCCCCCCAAAGGACTATACCTACGATAGCCTGCACCACGAGCGGGAGTATGGCCTGTATTGGTATTCCTGGATATGGCATATCCTGCGCCCGGTGCTCATCGGCCTCAGCGCTTTGCTGCTGCTGATGGGTCTGGTGTCCTTTGCGTGGGGTAAAATCAGCGCCACCTATGTGGACCCGGTGAATACGCAGAATCAGACGGATGTCACATTCACCGTCAAATCGGGCGAAAGCCTGACCCGGGTGGCCACCAACCTGCAGGCGCAGAACCTGATTCGCAACCGTTCTGTCTTTAAATATTATGCCGACTTTTTGGGCTTTGGGCAAAAGATACAGGCAGGGGAATACACCCTCAACCAGGCGATGACCATCAGCGAGATTGCGGAGCAGCTGACGGCGGGCGACGGGCGCCCGGTGGTGCGCAACATCACCGTGATTCCCGGCTGGACGATTGAGGACATCGCCAACTATCTGGTGAAGGAAAAGGTGATTGCCGGCGCGACGGATTTCCTGGCCAGAAGCAAGACCGGGGCGGATTACAGCGCGTACTACTACGTGGCCGACGTCATCAACTCGGGCACCGTGCCCCAGCGCAAGTATGCTTTGGAGGGCTATCTGGCGGCCAACACGTATGAGATTTACCTGACCGCCACCGAGGATGACATCATCAAGAAGCTGCTCAGCCAGACCGAGGCGCTGTACAAGGAAGCGTATCACGATCGCTCGCAGGAGCTGGGCATGACGATGGATCAGGTGCTGGCCTTGGCCTCCATGATTGAGAAGGAGGCGAAGACCGCCGACTTCAAGCGCGTGTCCTCAGTCTTTCACAACCGGCTTAAGCAGAACATGACGCTGGGCAGCGACGTGACCATCAAGTATGTGTTGGGCACCAAGCGCATGGTGCTGACCGGGCAGGACCTGGGCATCGAATCGCCCTTCAACACCTACAAGCACAAGGGGCTGCCGGTTGGGCCCATCTGCGCACCCTCGCCCGCGGCGGTGGAGGCGGCGCTGTATCCGGATGAACAGTTCCTGGCGGAGAGCTATCTGTACTTCTGCTCCAAGGACCCTGACACCGGGGAGCTGCATTTCTCAAAGACGCTGGCCGAGCATGAGCAGGCGGTCAAAATCTACCAGCCCTTCTGGGAAGCGTATGACCAAAAAACGGGGGCACAATGAGCGAGCATACACCAACACCGCGCTTTGGCCCTGCCGGCAATTCCGAGCGCTTTTACCAGGAAGGGAATAAGCGCACGGTGGAGACCTTTGCCTGGCAGCGGGCGATGGGGCTGACGGCGTTTGAGTACCCCTTTGGCCGCGGCATCTCGCTGTCGGATGACACAGCGGTTGATATTGGCCAAGCGGCGCAGGAGGCGGGTGTAACCATCAGCGCGCACGCGCCCTATTACATTAACCTGGGCAGCAACCGGGCGGATGCCATTGACAAAAGCCTTGGCTATATCCTCAAGGCGGCGCACAAGCTGCACCTCATGGGTGGCGAGCGGCTGGTGGTGCATGTGGGCGCGCCGCAAAAGCGGCCGCGCGAGGACGCGATATCGGATGCCGCCGAGGGGCTGTTGAAGGCGCGCAGACTGCTGATGGAGGAAGGCTTGCAGGCAATCCGCCTGTGCCTGGAGACCATGGGCAAGCCCAGCGTGCTGGGCACATTGGAAGAGATTATCACTTTTGTACGGCTGGACGACAGCTTTTTGCCGTGCGTTGACTTCGCCCACCTGCACGCGGCAGGCGGCGGCGCGCTGAGCAGCCCGGCCGATTTCGCCCGGGTGCTGGACGCTGTGGAGCAAGGGGTGGGCAGGGAGCGCGGGGTTATTATGCACGCGCACTTCTCGCATATTGAGTATGGACGCAGCGGCGAAATCCGCCATCGCATCTTCGCGGATGAGGGCTTTGGCCCGGATTTTGCCCATTTGGCGCCGCTGCTGGTGCAGCGCGGCTACGCGCCTACCATCATCTGCGAGAGCCGGGGTACCATGGCCGATGACGCAGCCGAGATGTTGGCCATGTACAATGCGGCGCGTCGCAAACACATGCCCGGCGCATGAAAACAATGACATGAGCCCGTGTTTTTGCAGGCGGGGAGTGTTCAAATGCCGTCGGATATGCTAAAATAACCTGTAATCACAAGCGACTGAGCGAGGAGGGGCCATGGATAGAGTATCGCGCCTGATAGCGGAAGCGGGGCTAAAGCCGACGGAGGCCATCCTGATTCACAAGCCATCCAACATTTTTTACCTCAGCGGCTTCACTGGGGAAGGGCTGCTGGTGGTTGCCGATGGCCTGCGCGCGATTGTGACGGACTTCCGCTACACCGAGCAGGCGCAAAAACAGGCGCCCGGCTGGCAGGCGCACAACATCAGCACCCAGGTGAACCATATCCGCCTGGCGGCTCAGCTGCTGTTGCAGCGCGATACCGGTGCGGTGCGCTTTGAGGATGACTACATCACGGTCAAAAGCCACACCGCGATGGAAGCGGCCTTTGACGGCATCCCCCTCGCGCCGCTGACCCAGCTGCCCGAAAAGCTGCGCACCATCAAGGATGAGCAGGAATTGGCCCTGATTGAAAAGGCGTGCAGCATCTCCTGCCAGGCATTTGATTACATCCTGGGGTATATCAAGCCCGGGCTGACCGAGCAGCAGATTCGACTGGCGCTGGATTACAAGATGATGGAGCTGGGTGCTGAGGCGACAGCGTTTGACACCATCGTGGCATCAGGCCCCAACGGCTCACTGCCTCACGCCATACCGGGCGAGCGCCAGGTAAAGCGGGGCGACCTGATCACGATGGACTTTGGCGCTAAATATGGCCGTTACTGTGCCGATATGACGCGCACCGTAGCACTTGGCGAGCCGGGCGACAAGCTGCGCCACATCTATAATACCGTGCTGGAGGCGCAGATGCTCTGCCAGGATGCGCTTGCCCCCGGCAAGGATTGCCGTGCCATCGACCAGATGGCCAGGGATGTGATTGCCAGGGAAGGCTATGGCGAATACTTTGGCCACGGCCTGGGCCATGCGGTGGGCATCGACATTCATGAGGAGCCGCGGCTGAGCCAGACAGCCACCGCACAGCTGGCCCCCGGCATGGTGATGACGGTAGAGCCCGGTATCTATTTGCCCGGCCTGGGCGGCGTGCGCATTGAGAACAGCTGTGTTATTACCGATACGGGCGCCCGGTCGCTGGTGAGCGCGCCCCGAGAGTTGATCATTCTGTAAGGAAACGATGGTTTCCCAATAAAGAGCGGAGGGTTCTATGATTGTAGCAGGAGATTTCAGGAAAGGCATTACCGTCGAATGGGAGGGCGGCGTGTGGACAATCGTCGATTTTCAGCACGTCAAGCCGGGCAAAGGTGCGGCCTTTGTGCGCACCAAGATTAAGAACGTGATGACCGGCGCCGTGATTGAGCGCAGCTTCAACCCCTCGGACAAGATGCCGCGCGCACACATCGAATCCAAGGAGATGGAGTACCTGTACAACGACGGCACACTGTACTACTTCATGGACCCCGAGACCTATGAGCAGATGCCCCTCAACCACGACAAGGTGGAGGATGCCATCCAGTTCGTCAAGGAGAATACCAAGGTCAACATCCGCTATTTTAACGGCGAGGCCTTCTCGGTGGAAGCGCCCAACTTCGTGGAGCTGGAAATCACCGAGACCGAGCCCGGCTTCAAGGGCGACACCGCCTCCAACACCTACAAGCCCGCCAAGACCGAAACCGGCTTTGAGGTGATGGTGCCGCTGTTCATCAACATCGGCGACGTGATCAAGATTGACACCCGCACCGGGGAATACCTGTCCCGCGCCTGACGGCCGGGCAACGCAACAAAGGAGAAAACCATGGATAAGCTGACGGATAAGGTTGCCTACCTCAAGGGGTTGGCGGAAGGCCTAAACCTCAACTCGGATACCCCCGAAAACAAGCTGCTGCTCAAGATGATGGATGTTCTGGCGGACCTCAGCGGCCAGTTGGAAGAGCTGCGCGGCGACCACGATGACCTGGCCGAGTATGTGGACAACATCGACGAGGACCTTGAGGACATCGAGGCTTTGCTGTTTGACGAGGACGACGACGAGGATATGTGCGGCTGCGGCCATTGCCATGACGAGGATGATGGCATGGAGGGCGAGATGGAGTACGAGTGCCCCCACTGCGGCTACCAGACCAAGTTTGACCTGGCGGATTTTGACTTCGATGAGGATTACCTCTGTCCCCAGTGCCACAAGTCCTTCTTCCCCGAGAGCGAGGATGAGGATGACGACGACGATGTGGAAGAGGAAGAGAATCCGCAGGACAAGCGGTAATCCTTGCTCCGAACAACCGATTGCCGGGCTGTCAGGCGGGTTTCCGCGGCAGCCCGTTCTCAATGGAGGCATTGAATGTTTTCCCCAAAGCGTGAGGGTCACACCGGCTCCCCCATAAAGCCGGCCATGGCCCCGGCCAAGGTACTGGCCTTGGGCTTTATGCTGATTATTCTGACGGGCGCGCTGCTGCTGATGCTGCCCGTCTCCTCCAGGACGGGCATCGGGATTGGCTTTCTGGAGGCATTGTTCACAGCCACTTCGGCCACCTGCGTAACGGGGCTGACGGTGGTGGACACCTACACAGCCTATACGGTATTCGGGCAGATGGTCATCCTCAGCCTGATTCAGGTGGGGGGCCTGGGTTTCATGCTGTTCGCCACCACCACCCTGGTGGCGCTGGGCCGGCGCATCACGCTTCGCAACCGCATGCTGCTGCGCGAAACCATGAGCCTGCCCGGCCTGTCCGGCGGCGTGCGAACCACGCTGCAGTTCATGCTCATTGTGTTTGCTGTGGAGTTGGCGGGCGCCGCGCTGTTGTCCATCCGCTTTGTGCCCATGTATGGCTGGGCCAAAGGGGTATACTTCGGCGTTTTTCACGCGGTCAGCGCGTTTTGTAACGCGGGGTTTGACCTGTTTGGCGCGGCCGGCAGTTTGATTCAGTTTCACGGGGATCCCCTGGTGCTGCTTACCATTTCAGTATTGATTGTGTTGGGTGGCATTGGTTTTATGGTGATTGCGGAGGTGGTGGCCAGCCGGGGACACCTGCACCGGATTGGCCTGCATGCCAAGCTGGTGCTGACGATGACCGGTCTGTTGCTGGTATCGGGGTTTGCGCTCTATGTCGCCATGGAGTGGAACAACCCCGCCACACTGGCGCTGCCTGGCGCCGGGCCCGGGGAGAAGGTGCTCAACGCCTGGTTTCAGTCGGTGACCACGCGTACAGCGGGTTTCTTTTCCTTCCAGCAGGGGGAGATGACGGACACGTCCAAGTTTGTCAGCGTGGTGCTGATGTTCATCGGCGCGTCGCCCGCATCCACAGGCGGCGGTGTGAAAACCAGCACCTTCATGGTGGTGCTGATGGTCATTGCCAGCATTGTGGCCGGGCGGGAGGATATCAACATCTTCCGCAAGCGGGTACCGGCTGCCAGCGGCCGCACGGCGCAGAGCATCCTGTTCATGTACCTGGCGCTGCTGGCGTTGGGCGCGGTGCTGCTGACCATCTTTGAAAATGGCAAGGGCTTCGGCTTTCTGGACATGCTCTTTGAGGAAACATCAGCCCTGGGAACAGTGGGCTTGAGCACCGTGGGCACAGCCAAGTTTTCGATACCCAGCAAGGTGCTGCTGATTGTGCTGATGTATTTCGGCCGAGTCGGGCCCTTGACCATGATGCTGACGCTTAACCACGGCAACCCGCGCACCGGAAAGGCTATCCGATACCCGGAGGAACAAATCATCATCGGTTAATCCCTACCCGAAGAGGAGGATATGGTTTATGTCTATGCAACAAAAGCAATTTGCGGTCTTTGGCATCGGGCGGTTTGGTTCCGCCCTGTGCAAAGAATTGAGTGAGATGGGGCATGAGGTGCTGGCCATTGATACCAGCGAGGAAAATGTGAATGACATTTCGCCCTATGTCACACAAGCCCTCCAGTTGGACGCCACCGATGAGGAGGCAGTGCATTCCCTGGGGCTGCGCAACTTTGACGCCGTGGTTGTGTCGATTGGCAGCAACCTGAGTGATTCTATCATGATTACGCTGCTTTGCAAAGAACAGGGGGCCAAATACCTGTTGGCGAAGGCGTCCGACGAGCTGCATGCCAAGATGTTAAAGAAGATGGGGGCGGACCGCGTGGTATTCCCGGAGCGGGACATGGGTGTGCGCGTAGCCAAGACGCTGGTATCCCCCCGACTGCTTGATTTGATCAACGTCAGCGGCGACTACATGATGGCGGACATCGTGGCGCCTGCCTCCTGGGTGGGCAAGACGATACAGGAGATTGATATCCGTAAGCGTTATCATGTGAGCGTGCTGGTGATCAACCGGGCGGAGGATGTGATGCTCAACCTGACCGCCCAGACGCGCCTGGAGGCGGGCGATAATCTGCTGATTCTGGGCCACCGCAATGACATCCAGCGCATCGAGGAATTGTCATGAGGACCATTGTGTTTGACACAGAAGCCACCGACCTGGTGCCGGGGCAGTTGTGTCAATTGTCCGCCTTGGTGGTGACCGATGGGCAGGTGGAAGGGCTGAACCTCTATTTCAGTGTGGATCAGATGAGCGAGGGCGCCTTCGGAGTACACGGCCTGAGCATGGAGGACCTGGCGGAGCTGTCGGGCGGCGTGTACTTTGAAGACAAGGCCGAGGAATTGCTGGCGTTGTTCAACAGCGCCAACCTGCTGGTCGGCCACAATGTGGCGGCCGATGAGCGCTACCTGCGGGTAGAGCTGGAGCGCTGCGGCCTGAAGATGAAGAAAATCAACACCTTCTGCACGATGAACTACGCCACCGGGCTGATGAACTTAAAGCGGCAGGTGGTCACCGGCAGGCCAAAGCCGCCCCGGCTGGAGGAATTGTGTGCCTATTACGGCATCACGCCGGACGCTATCAACGAGGGCTGTGCCCAATGGTTTGGCGGCGGGGACAAGCTGCACGACGCCCGCTATGACACGGCGGCCACCTGGCTGTGCCTGAAAGCGGCGGTGGAGCGCGGGGACCTGCGCAACATGCAAGGTATTTAGTTAGTCTCTCTCTAACTATTGCTGAACTATGAAAAATTGATTTCGAATTCTCTTGATTATAGGCATCGTTTTGTTGTACAATGATGTTGGTACTGTGTCCAGACTTGTTTTGGCGTAGGAAGGAATGGATGTTGGTGGCTAAAAAGATACTGCTTGTAGATGACGAGCCTTTGATGATCAAAGGGCTCAAATATACGTTGGAGCAGGACGGCTATGAAACCGTCAGCGCCTACGATGGTGAGGAGGCCCTCAAGGTATTCGGCGAGCAGCCCTTCGACCTAGTGCTGCTGGACGTTATGCTGCCACGCATGGATGGCATCCAGGTATGCCAGCGCATCCGCGAAAACAGCGATGTGCCCATCATCATGCTCACCGCCAAGGGCGAAGATTTGGACAAGATTCTGGGCCTGGAATATGGCGCGGATGACTACATGACCAAGCCCTTCAACATCCTGGAGGTCAAGGCCCGCATCAAGACCATTCTGCGCCGCGTGCAGGCCTCCGGCCAGCAGGACGACCAGCGCGTCATCAAGGTGCACGACCTGGAGGTCAACACCGCCAACCGCTCCGTCACCCTGCGGGGCAAAGATGTGCGCCTGACCGCCAAGGAGTTTGACCTGCTGCAGCTGTTCATCGCCCACCGCGGCCGTGTGTTCAGCCGGGAGGAAATGCTGGACGCCGTCTGGAAGAATGACTACGCCGGCGATGCCCGCACGGTGGACGTGCACATCCGCCGCCTGCGCGAAAAGATAGAGCAAAACCCGACGCAACCCGAGTTTATCTTTACCAAATGGGGAGTGGGGTACTATTTCACCGATCGCGATGACTAACCCCTTCTCCAGCGTGCGCTGGAAGGTGCTCCTCGCTTTCTTTTTGATTATCGGCCTGTCCTTCCTGATCATGGCGGGGATGCTCACCAACATGCTGGGCAGGTATTTATTTGAACAGCGCATTCGCGCCGACCGGGCCGGCCTTGAAAAATGGGCGGTGCAGGCGGCGCCGTTTTTGTCTGCCGCCGACACCCAGACCTTGACGCAGACCTTGGCTCAGGCCGGCAATGAGTTGTCCGGCCGTGTGCTGCTGCTGGACGGCGACGGCAAGGTGCAGCTGGATACCTTCCGCGAGGCCCATGGCAGACGCCTGCAATACCCCGAGGTGGTGTCCATCTTGCTCAGCGGACAGACGGCGGATTACGGCGTGCACTCCCTCAAGACAGGCCGCGAGGCACAGGATAGCATGCTGGGCTTTGCCGCGGGCGATGAGTGGGTGAGCTATAGTACGGCAGGCATCGTCCACTCCTCCCGCGTGGTGGGGGTGCTGTTGCTGGTCTCCTCCGTGGGCGAGATGATGCAAAACCTGTACGCTGTGCAGGACAACCTGGTACTCATCTTTGTGGTGGTAGCAGCGGTGGCCATTCTGGCCGGGATGATTTTTTCCGGCGTGCTGACCCGGCCGATTGTTACCCTCACAGGCGTCATCCGGCAGATGTCCAAGGGCGATTTTGCCGCCCGCGTGCCCGAGAAGGGTTCAGGCGAGCTCAAACACCTGGCCAGCGCCTTCAACTCCATGAGTGAAAAGCTGCAAACGCTGGATCAATCGCGCAACGAGTTTGTATCAAACGCCAGCCACGAGCTGAAGACGCCGCTGGCCACCATGAAGATTCTCATCGAATCGCTGATTTATCAGCCCGAGATGGAGACGCAGCTGCGCACCGAGTTTCTGACCGATATCAACGCCGAAATCAATCGCCTCAGCGCCATCGTGTCGGACCTGTTGACGCTGGTGCAGGCGGATGCCCACACCATGCGACTGGACCGTGAGAAATTAAGTCTGGCCGCCATCGTGAAGGAAACAGCTCACCGGCTGGAGCCCATCGCCACCCAGCGCGGTCAAACCATCAGCCTGTCGCTGGACGACAGCGGCGACATGTACGCCGACAAGTCCAAGCTGCGACAGGTGGTGTACAACCTGCTGGATAATGCCGTCAAGTATACGCAGGATGGCGGAAAAATCAGCCTCAGCGTGGTGCGCGGCGGGCGGGACATTATCCTCACCGTCACCGATAACGGCCCCGGCATCCGGGCGGAAAGCCTGCCCCATGTGTTTGACCGTTTCTACCGCGTGGACAAGGCGCGCAGCCGCGAGAGCGGCGGCACCGGCCTTGGGCTGTCCATCGTGCGCCAGATTGTCACGCTGCATGGCGGCAGCATCCGCGCCGAGAGTGAGGAAGGCAAAGGAACAAGCTTCATTGTGGAGCTGCCGCTGCACAAGGGCTGACCAGCAGGTACGATATAGCAGCAACAAAAAAGTGATGCATAGCGCATCACTTTTTTTGTGCACCAAGATAGCGTTTGGGGTTATAAGATGATTTCCGGGTTCTGCAAAAACTCGCCCGGCAGATAGATGGCGCCGGCCAGGGTGTCGGGCTGCTGCCCATCGATAAAGAAACGCACGCGCTGTGTGCCGCGGGTATCGCACAGGGTGTTCACCATGCTGTATATCAGCTCCCGCTCCTGCTGGGGGGATAAGCCTTGGCTTTTCTCCCGCAGGTTGCCAGAGAGGTTCACCAGCACGGTATCATTCTCTTTGCCCACGGCCATCAAATCCGCTGCTGTGACCCCGGTAGGGAACAGGCCGCGGATGCCCTCCACGTTGTCATAGGGCTGCGGCCCGCCAATCAGCTGCTCCAGCAGATAGCGCCGGTTGAAAGCCAGTGCGTAGGGCACCGGGCGGCGCACCCGCGCCAGACCATCGCTGCCCTGTCCAAAGTATAGCGTGCAGTTGGTCAGCAAAAAGCTGGAAAAGTCAGCCCGCCTGAGCAGGCCGCCGCTGAACAGAATCTGCTGACCGGCGCCCTCATAGATGCCGCTTGGCACAATGGCCTCAATTTGCTCGTTGCCGATGCTGATTTTGAGGCCGTCCAACCGCGGCATGAAGGTACCCAACGTGTAGGTGATGGCAGCCATCATGATGGAGCGTGGGATGCCCGCGTTGATGAAGGTCTCATTGGCGATGTCCAGGAAGTGCAGGTGCACGGTGGAGAACCCGGTCTCCTCGTTGAGGTCCACCAAAGGCGGCTCGGCCAGCAGGGCATTCAAATCCGGCATCGGCGGCGCCTGGGTCAGCACCTGGGGCCCGGCGGATAGGGCGCCTAACAGGGCGACGGCTATCTGGCGGCGCGTCTGACCGGGGAAGGACACCGTGCGGGCTTCCGACAGAATGCCGCGGCCATAGGTGGCCGGGAAATACAGCGTGCATACGCTGGAAAAGCGCTGCGTGTCCTGGTTTTCCAGGCTGGCCCGGGCGGACAGGCTGTCCCACAGGGCGGGCGCATCCTCATTGCGGGTGGCCTGCAGGCTGCCCACAGGGGCCATGCCGTCCTGATCCACGCCCGGCTCCTGGTCGGCCACCAGCACATTGACGTAGCGGATGTCCCGCCACTGCACCAAGGTGTTGGCGATGGCGCGGCGCAGGGTCAGCAAATCCTGGCGGCTGAGCAGGTTGGCGTTGGCGCCCAGGTTGACCGTGGCGACATCACCTGATATCTCCACGCCCCGGCCGCCCTGATGGATTTGCAGCCCTGCCTGGGGGAACAGCGGCCGCGCGGCATCGTTGCCGGTGAAGGAAAGCAGCTTGCGCACCGTGGCCTCAGCCGGGTGCCGGTCGGCCGGCAGCAGAATGCGTTCGGGCACCATTATCAGTTGCCCATCCACCGCCGAAGGCAGGCTGAGCATTACCGTTTCGGCCAACTCCTGCTCTGTATCCGGCTGGGGGGCGGCATATTGATTCTCCACAGGGGGCAGTGTGGCGGAGGTTGCGCCGCTCATGGGCACGGCGCGGGCGCAGCCGCTTAGCAGCGCCGCGCACAGCAGCAGGGCACTCAATCTGGCACTCTTCTTCATTGGGCAGCCGCCTTCAGCAGGCGCTGCAACGCGTCCTGCGGGATGGTATAGATGCCCTCGCGTAATTGCAGCGGCAGCGGCTGGTTTTCCAGCACATATTCAATGCCATTGTCTTTCAGGATACGCAGGTTCACCACCACGGTGGCGCTCTGCCCATCCAATGAGACGGTGCCGGGGGATACCAGATAGTCCGCCAGACGCGGCGCCTGCTCCAGCTGCACCAGCAGCTCATGCTCGGTGGGGATATCGGCCGCGTCCTGGGCATCGCCCGGCTTGATGATGGACAGCGCCGGGGCCCATTGCGCCCGCTTCCAGCTGTCCAGCAGCAGCCCGGCCGCGGTTCTGGGCGTCAATACATAGCCCTCGCTGCGTACCAGGGGGCTGGGCAATTCCTGATTGTCCAGCAGGTAATAACTGTTGCTCAGCCGCATGGAGGCGGTGATGTTGGTCTCCTGGCGCACAAGCACCTGCACCTGTGCGTACAGGCCATCCTCGGTCAGGGTGTTGACCAGCCCCGCCATGGCCAGCCTGCGGCGCAGCTGCCCCTCGCCCTGGCTGTAGTCCTGGTTGAGCACCACGGCCTCATCGGGGTAGCGGCTCAGCAGGCGCTCATTAAAGGTGATAAACAGTGTATCGCCATTGGCTGTCACGCTGAGCACCTGCGTACCCGGCGGGAACAGCGGATTGAGGTGCGGGGAAAGCGAGCCCGGCCCGTCCAGCAGCGCTTTGATGACGGCCAGCTCGCGGGAATCTGGGCGCGATACGGAAATCTGCCGCGTCTCCCTGGCCAGGTAGCCCGTGGCGCGGTAGCGGAAATACAGCGTGGCCGGCACCGTGATGCTGTCCGTGCCCTCCGCCCAGGGTGTGACCATCTGGTCGGGCGCTATGGCTGTTTCGGCGCTAATCATCCATGGCGCGGCAAGCAGGCACAAAAAAAGAAAACAGACCAAATACCGGTTTCGCATGTTGTGGGTGCCTCCTCTCGCCATGTTCCTGATTTTCCTATTCGCGGCCCGGGTCTGTACCTACCGACCAGCCGCGCAGTTTGGTGATGGTGCGCTCCAGCGCGTCGCGGCTGTCGCCCCAGGGTTTGTCGTTGTTACGGTAGTCAAACTTCAGCGTGAACCATGCCAGCTCATCCTCAAGCCGGGCCAGGTTGTCACTTAACAGCTTCAGCAGCGCCTCCTGAAAGGTGGCCAGGGGCTGACCGGAGAGATGCTCCTGCGCCATGGCCCACAGCCTGTCTGCATCCGGGATGCAGACACCCTTGGATGCGGTAAAGGCCTCGCGGAAGGCAGCGTCCGTCTTCCACAGGTGGAGCAGGGAATAGGCATAGCGGCCCATGTTATCCTCCAGGCTGTCGCACAGCACGCAGCCCACCGACAGATTGCCCACAGGGGTATCGGGGGAGGAGGCATCCGCTGCCTTGCGTTTAAAGGAAAAAAGACCGCCCTGGGGCTTTGCCCCGCTGCCGGTCTCAGGTGTGCGTGCCTTCAAGCGGGCGCGCACCTCTTTGAGGTGGGACAGCATCATCAGCGCGTGTCCCAGGCGGTTTTGCCGGTCGTACAGCATGCGGTGATGTGCCGGGCAAAAGCCTTTGTCATTCACCCGCAGTCGTGTATCCGGCTCCATCACCGAGGCGCCCAGGTAGCGGTCGGCCAGCATGTGCTCGGTCTTGCGCCGCAGCAGGCACATGGGGCACTCGCCGCCAGCGTGCAGCGCGTCCCATACGGGGATGGTGTCGATATGATAGCGCACCATCTCTACTGTCTGCTGGGGGCGTGGCAGGTGGAGCAGGGGTCCAGCTTGGAAAACTCCGCGTCATTCACCTGGCTGAACAAAAAGCCTGTCAGCGGCAGGTATTCCTTGGCCACGCTGGTGCATTCGCCGTTGACGTGGTACAGCATCCCGCCGGCCGGGTTATAGTACAGCTGCAGGCTGGGCGCAGAGGTCACCATGGGGGCCACGGTCACCACCGGCACGGCGGTGGAGGAGGCGGACTGTATCAACTGCTGGGAGGATAAAGAGGTCGGGTCCACATACCATTGTTCGTTCACCCGCATCATCAGCACCTGCATCTGGTAATCCTGCGCGGCCTGGCCATTGTTTTTGTCGATGGTGGCCACCATGTCAATGGTGCGCGTGTTGTCAGCGTCCGAGCCCGATATGCCGTTGAAGGAGAACTTCACCGGCGTGCGAATGCCCTTGATAAAGAACATGGCCTGCTCGGGGTCCTTCTGCTGGCTGACCCAGCTGGGGGCCGATAGCTCCACCATGCCCTTGTAATCCACATTGATCCACGCGGCCATAAACTGCTCCAGCCGCTGCTGCGCCAGGGAGGCCGAGCCGGGCTGGGCGGAGGCGGCGGGCTGATCCTGCTCCTCCTGCACCAGCATGCTCACCATGCTGGCACTGGAATCCTTGGAGAAGATGGACGCCAGGTCGCCCCCCTGAGCGCCCGGCACCCCCACCTGTGCCTGGGTGTTTTCGGGCGTGGGTGCGGGCGGCGCCCCCATCCAGATGGCAAACAGCGCCACCAAAATCATCGCGATATGGATAAAACTGAGCGTCATGCGGGCGTTGGGCACAAAGGCGTTCATCAGCCACATCAGCACCAGGCACGCGGCCGATACGGCGGCGAAGATGGTGTAGACGGTGGTGTTGCGTACCAGTAGCGCTACGATGAACAGCAGCGGCAGCGCGATGGTCAGCATCACCTGCAAAATCGCGAAGCTGCGCTGAGGGATGGACTCGTCCTGATAATCGCCCACCTTGCGGGGCGGCTGGGGTGTATTGCTGCGCTTGGGCGGCCGCTTGATGTTTTGCAGCGGCGCGCTCGAGTAGCGGTAGCGGTTGTCGCTCATGGTATCATCCTTTCAATGTCGGGGATAGCGTCGGATAACTACCCAAGCGTAGTATAACATATCTTAACATATTGTAAATACATTTGACGCAATTACGAGGGAGCACAGTCGTGCAAATCCCTTGGGGTTTCAGCCCTTTGGTTTGTCGCCGCCGGTGACAATGATGTTCTGTCGGCCAAACACGGCGGATAACGCCTGGATATCCTGTTCGGCCAGGCGGCGCGCATCCTCCTGCGCCGGGGCGGTATTTTCGCCCACCGCCTCAAAGCGGGCTGGCTGGCCACCTTCCTTGGTGAGGATGTCCTCTATCTGTGCCCGCCTGGCATCCGCCATCAGAAAGCCGATGTAGAACTGCTTGTCCGGCGGGAATCGCAGCTGATACAGGCCATCCTTGCTGCCGCCGAACTTGCCCTCGCTCATCATGCTGTAGATGTTGGGCAGCTCCTTTTTCGCCCGCTCCAGCATGCTGTTCCACGCCTGCTTGGGGCTGACCTCCTGCGTGGATGTGGGGGCTTCCGGTTCGGGGCTCGGCACAGGCGCGGGCTCAGGTACAGCAGAGACCGCATTTTCTTCTATATTGTCGGTGATTTCAGGTACAAAGGCAGGAGGCACAACCTGTGGGATGGTTTCCTCAGCCTCATAAGATGCGGGTACCGTGTCTGTATCGGGAACAGTTGCTTGCGGAACAGCTTTCGCTGTGTCTGCCGGTTTCGCGGCAATAGCAGGCGGCTTTATCGGCGCGCCTTGCGGCGGGTTTACAGCACCGCTGCTCAGGGCAGCCAACGCCTGCTCCAGCTCGGTCAGGCGAGCCTGCAGGGCCATGGGGTCGCTCTGTTCGCCCAGTTCGCACACGCTCAGCGCGTAAACCTCCAGCACAGAGCGCTGCTGGGATACCCAGCGCAGGTCGCCTTCGGCGCGCACAGCGCGCTCCAGCATCCACACAAGCTTGTCCAGGGGGATTTCATCCGCTTGCTGGCGATAGCGGGCCAGCCGTTCATCGGGCGCGCCGGGGCCGGATTGCGCCAGCTTGGCGGCAATCAGCTGGCGCAGGTGGGCGGAAAAATCCTTGAGGAATACCTGGATGTCTTTGCCCGATTGCAGCATCTGATCAATCAATTCAAAGGCTTCCCTGGCCTGCCGACGGGCGAGTGCCGCTGCGAAGGAGAACAGGAACCCTTTGTCCACCGTGCCCAGCGCCTCGCGCACACGCTGCTCGCTAAGGTCACCCTCCTCGTCCAGGCACATGTCCATCAGGCTCCAGGCGTCGCGCATGCTGCCCTCGGCAGAGGAGGCAATCAGCTGGAGGGCTTCCTCCTCAGCATTTTGGCCGGGCTTGAGGGCCACGCGCAGACGGGCGATGATGTCGCTTTCGCGGATGCGGCCAAAGTCAAACCGCTGGCAGCGCGACAGGATGGTGGCGGGTATCTTCTGCGGTTCTGTGGTCGCCAATATGAACACCATGTATTCCGGCGGCTCCTCCAACGTTTTGAGCAAAGCGTTGAAGGCCGCGTTGGACAGCATGTGCACCTCGTCGATGATGTACACCTTGCGGCGCACAAATTGCGGCGGGTAGTTAACCCGCTCCAGCATATCGCGGATTTCGTTGACGCTGCTGTTGGAGGCGGCATCCATCTCAATCACATCCAGCGTGGTATCGCTCATCAGGTTCTGGCAGGCCTCGCATTGCAGGCAGGGGTCGCCCTCCCTGGGGGATTGGCAGTTGATGGCCATCGCCAATATCCGCGCGGCGCTGGTCTTGCCGGTGCCGCGGCTGCCGCTGAACAGGTAGGCGTGGGCAATATGTCCCTTTTCGGCCTGATTTTTGAGGGTGCGCACCACATGCTCCTGGCCCACCATTTCAGAAAATGTGTGCGGGCGCCAGGTGCGGTAGAGGGATTGATACATGCTGACTCCTCCGCCGGGCAGCTTGCCGGCTATATGTCGTCCGAGGCCAGGTTGGCAAAGCCTTCGCCCAGCGTCTCGTGGGTATCGGTGATAAACATGAACGCCTTGGGATCCTGTTGGTTTACAATGGATTTGACGGCCAGCATCTCCATGCGGCTCACCACACACAGCAGCAGCTGCATCTGGTGCCCGCTGTAAGAGCCTGTGGCGTTCAGGGTGGTTACGCCGCGGCCTACCTCATCAAGCAAGCGGCGGGTGATGCCCTCGCCCTGGCGGGTGATGATGTAGCAAGCCTTGTCCATCCGCAGGCCGGTGAGCACGCTGTCCAACACCTTGGTGATAATAAACGCGCTGATCATGGCGTACATGGCGTGCTCCATACTCAGGGTGAAGCCGGCCAGCGTGATGACCACGCCATCCAGCGCGAACAAAAAGGCGCCAACAGAAATCAAAGGGAAGCGCCGGTGCACCACCCTGGCCAGCAGGTCGGTGCCGCCGGTGGTGGCGCCCGCGCGCAGGATGAGCCCCAGGCCAAAGCCAACCAGCACACCGCCAAACACGCTGGCCAGCAGGGGTTCCCGCGTCAGGGGCTCTAATTTCATCAAGTCGATCAGCGCGGAAAACAGCACCGTGGCCACCAGCGAGCGCAGCACGAAGGTGCGGCCCATGCTGCGGTAGCCTATGAGAAACAGGGGAATGTTGATCAACAGGCTGGTCATACCCACCGGCCAGCCAAACGCATGGTGCAGCACCATGCTGATGCCGGTGACGCCGCCCGGGGCGATGCCGTTGGGCACCAGAAACAGGGGATAGGCGACGGCGCCAATCAGGCACCCCACCAGCATCAAGGCATAGTGCATCACCCATTTTGCGCGGGCGTTGCCCGAGCCCGCGAGCATGTTGGTCATAAGGCCTCCACATCATGAAATTGCCGTTCATAGTATAGCATAAGGAACAGGTAAAAAACGAGCGCGGCAGGCAGGAAAGCCGCTGCCAAGCGTCGAAGGATATCTATACGGAATCACTCAAGAGAGAGGAGCATACTGCCATGAAGACCAACATCACTGCAAAGGGCATGGTCGTGACCCCCGCCATCACCAACCGGGTACTCAAAAAAACACAGACAATGAGCCGCTATCTGCGGCCGGATACCGAAATGAACATCCGCATGCGCCGCGAACGCGACCAGCGCATCGTAGAAATCACCGTGCCCATGGACGGCATCACCATGCGTGCCGAGGCGGCCAGTGAGGATAACCTCTTTATGTCCATCGACCGGGCGCTGGCCAAGCTGGAAAAGCAAATCCTCCGCCACCGCACCAAGCTGGAGAAGCGCCTGCGCGAGGACGTCAACCTGGAGGAGACACCCGAATTCCTGGAGCAGGTACCTGCCGAAGAAGGTCAGGGCCGCCAGGTGGTGCGCGAAAAGACCTATACCCTGCGCCCCATGAGCCGCGAGGACGCGGTGCTGCAGATGGAACTGCTGGGGCACAGCTTCTACGTGTATATCGACCTGGATACCGATGAGACGCATGTGCTCTACCTGCGCCGCGACGGCAACCTGGGTGTGCTGACCCCCGAACAATAACAAAAAAAACAATTCATAGCGGCTGCCGTCCATGTGGGCGGCAGCCGCTGTGTTATTTATTGTGATTACTGCCGCGCTCGCTCCTTCGCGAGCGCCAGCAGAGCGTCGGCCTCATTTTGAACACGGCCGGACAATACCGCGTCCAGCAGCCACTGCAACGTATGGCCCAATTCGGGCCCCTGTGGGATGCCCAGCGCCATCAGCGCGCGGCCGTCTATCTGCAGGTCGCCGATGCTCAGGCAGGCTCCGGAAGCAACCCGTTCCTCCGCCGCGCGAATGAGCGCCAGGCTGCGGTCAGCCTGGGGCGCCATGTACGGCGCGTGGGCGGCCAGATCCGCATGCTGCAATTGCAGCAGCTGCCGCAGCAGTTCAAGCCCTAAACGGGATAGCCACTTTTGCAGGTTGTCCGGCCCCACGCGGTCGTCATGATGGCGCACAAGCGTGATAACGGTGTCGCTTAGTTGTTTGGATTGCTTCAGGCTTGCCATGCAGTCCGCCGCGATGCGCGCGCTGACCGCCGGATGCCCGCGGAAGTGCGAGGTGCCATCCGGGTCATAGGTGGCGGTGGAGGGCTTGCCGCTGTCGTGCAGCAGAGCGGCCCAGCGCAGCGCCAGCTCACGCGGGGTATGGCGTATGGTTTGCAGGGTGTGCTCCCACAAATCCCACCGGTGCATGCGCGTGCGCTGGGGCGTGTGGTGCATGGGGGCCAGTTGCGGCAGCGCCGCGAACAGGATATGCGGATGCTGACGCAGCGCCTGTGGTGCGTGCTCACCCATCAGCAGCAGGTTGAGTTCCCGTGCCACCCGCTCGCGGCTCAACTTGTCCATATTGTGCGCCAGAGTGTTCATGGCCTGCGCGGTGGCAGGCTCAATGTCAAAGCCCAGCGTGGCCGAAAACCGCAGCGCCCGCAGGATGCGCAGCGCGTCCTCGGTGAATCGCGCGGTGGGGTTGCCAACGGCCATCAGGCGCCGGTCACGGCAGGCCTGTACCCCATCATAGGGGTCAACCAGGCCGCGTCTGGGGCTATACGCCATGGCGTTGACGGTGAAGTCCCGGCGCTTCAGGTCCTCCTCAATGGAGTCGGAAAAGCGCACGGAATCGGGATGCCGACCGTCCGTATACGTGCCGTCGTTGCGGAATGTGGTGATTTCAAGCGGCATGTCGCCACTGATGAGGGTTACCGTGCCGTGTTTGAGGCCGGTATCCACAATGCGCTCGCCCTCAAAGCAGGCATGCACCTCCTGCGGTCGGGCGCTGGTGCACAGGTCGTATTCATGGGGCTGCTTGCCCAGCACACTGTCGCGCACGCAGCCGCCCACCACGTAGGCCTCGTGGCCGCAGGCCTCCAGGCGAGAAAGCGCGTCCGCCACAGGCGCAGGCAAAAGTATCTGCATCGTTGGTCTCCTGATTGATTTGAATGGGGTCATCATAGCTAGTAGGGCTCAACTTGTCAAGCGGGGCAAAGCATGCTAAACTTTCCATTGGATTTGAACGGCGCAAGCGGCATAGGGAGGTCTTGGCATGATGTGGCAGCGTGTCAGCTGTGAACAGGAGCGGGTCGACGCCCCCGGCACCAAGGGGACGCTGATGCTGGGCGATGCCCTGGCCCTGGATTTGAGCGCCTGCTTTGGCCGTGTGCAGTGCGTATACCTGGACCCGCCCTACTTCACGGGGGAGCGCTTTACCATGCGCATGCGCGTGGGGGAGGACGGCTGGAAGTCCGGCCGCCGCACCATCGAACTGCCCGCCTACAATGACTTTTCCGGCGCCAGCCGGGAGGAGTATCTGGCCTTCCTGCGGGAGGCCATTCACCTGGCCCGCAAGCTGCTGACCGAGAGCGGCTCGTTCTTTTTGCATGTGGATTGGCGCGCCAGTGCCCATGCCCGCCTGCTGTGCGACGCTATCTTCGGGGAAGAGCAGTTCCGCAACGAAATCATCTGGAGTTACCAGACCGGCGGGCGATCCATGCGCTACTTCAGCCGCAAGCACGACACCATCCTGTTCTACGCCAAGTCCAAAGAGCATTACTTTGATATCACCAAGGTGCCTGCCAGCCGCAAGGAGCAGCGCAGCAACCACCTCAAGCGCCATGTGGATGAAGACGGGCGCGGCTACCGCTCCATCACCACCGGCGGCAAGACCTATGTCTACTATGATGATGAGCCCAGCTACCCAGACGATGTGTGGACCGACCTCAGCCAGATGCAGCAAAAGGACCCACAGCGCACCGGCTATGCCACGCAGAAGCCGCAGGCGTTGCTGGACCGCATCATCCTGTGCTGCACGCAGCCGGGCGACCTGGTGGCCGACCTGATGTGCGGCTCGGGCACCACGCTGATATCGGCCGCCACGAATGGACGGCAGTTTTTGGGCGTGGATAGCAGCCGCCAGGCTTTCAGCGTGTGCCGCAAGCGCCTGGCCGAGGTGCCGGTGACCTGCTACGCGCCTTTCGCCCAGGTGCCCGTGATGCTGGATGCGTCGGCCATGCCGGGCATCGGTTTTTACGATGTGCAGCTCAACGCCTATACGCTGTCGGGCGATGCCTTTGAGCGGCGGGGCAAGGGCGGTCAGCCGTTCCATGTAGCCGGGCTGGATGCGGTGGATCAGTGGTACGCCGGCCTAATCAACGGGGGCGTTTTTGTAGCCTATGCCTCGGCCGTGCGGCGCAAGCAGACGCCGGCATTGCCCACCGTGCTGTCCATCCCGCTGTTGCGAGGTACGTTGGCCATTTTGGCTATTGATGTGCTGGGCAACCGCACCCTTTGGACGGCATCCGGCGAGGTGTAATGGCACCAATGTGGGTTTGCGACGCAAAAATGAAGCCTATTTTACGAAAATAGTGGTAATTGTTACCGTTTTATGTTAATATGCCCATGGAATCTGTAATTTGTGTGCGCCGGCGTTGTGAACGGCGGCGGAGGTGACTTCAAATGGCTTCAGTTGAAGATATCGGCATAGACCTTGGCTCGTCCAATGTGCTGATTTATGCCCGCAAGAAGGGCATTGTGCTCAATGAGCCCGCCATGCTGGCGGTGGATCACGAATCCCGCAATGTCATCGCCATTGGCCTGGAGGCCTACAAGATGCTGGGGCGCGAACCCAACAACATCGAGGTCATCCGTCCGCTGCAGAAGGGCACCATACAGGACTTTGACATGCTGTCCATCATGCTCAACCACTTTGTGATGCGCGTGATTGGCAAGCATATTTTCGCGCGTCCCCGTGCGGTGATGTCGCTGTCCGCCTCCTCTAACGAGATTGAGAAGCGCCAGCTGATCATCGGCATGTTTGAGGCGGGTGCCCGCCGTACCCAGATGATTGACCGCCCGCTGGCCGCGGCGGCCGGTGCCGGCATGGATATCACCCAGTACAGCGGCCAAATGGTGGCCGATGTGGGCGGCGCCACAACCGATATCGCTGTTATCGCGTCAGGCGAGATGAGCGCGCGCAACACGCTGCCCATCGCGGGCGATGCCTTTACCGATGCCATCATACGCTTTGTGCGCCTCAAGCACAATTTGCTCATCGGCTTTCATACGGCGGAGGACGTCAAGTGCGCCATCGGCACCGTGTACCCCCTGGGGGAGAGCGCTGTGGCCTTGCCCATCGCCGGGCGCAACCTGGTCAGCGGCCTGCCCAAGCAAATTGAGGTAACCCGCGAGGAAATCACCGAGGCCATGGAAGAACCCCTGCACCAGATGCTGGAGGGCTTGCACGCGGTCATCGAGCGCGTGCCTCCGGAGCTGGCCAACGACGTGTTTGAGAATGGCATTTTGCTCACCGGCGGTGGCGCGGCCATGAAGGGCTTGCCCGAAATCATCTCCGAGATGATGAAGATTCCCTGCCGTGCGGCGGAAAACCCGCAGCAATGCGTGGCCGTCGGCTGCGGCAAGGCGCTGGAGCGCCCGGCGGATTTTGACCGCTTCCTGGGCGACCGCCGAAAGACAAGGCGCTGAGGCAGCGGGAGGGCATGCGTGTGGACGGGTTGATTCTGGTTCGTCCATCCCGGGATATGCAGCAGGCGCTCTGGGCATACCGGGCGGAGTTTCTAGCCCATGGAGAGAAGCGCATCAACGGCAGCTGCGGCCTTGCGTTCTTTGACAGTTTTGAAGAGTGGTTGGCCGTTGCAACTTCCATTGTGAAACAGAAATTATCCAGAGAAGGTGTTCACGCGAGCACCTTCTTTTTGATACGCGTGAAGGATGAAAAAGTTCTCGGTTCCGTTCAAATCCGTCACTCGCTCACGCCTGAATTGCTGCTGCATGGCGGCCACATTGGCTATGCCATTCGGCCCACAGAGCGAGGCAGAGGCTATGGCAAACAACAGCTAATGCTCGCGTTGGGGGAAGCGAAGAAGCTGGGTCTGCCGCGGGTCATGATATCCTGTGATCAGGAAAACACGCCCTCCAGCCGGACCATCCGAAGCTGTGGGGGCGTGCTTGAAAAGGAAATGTTGTTTCAGGATAAGTTACAGCAGGTATTCTGGCTTGAAACGGGCCTATCCGGCGAGATTGATTCAACAATATAGGGCAGCCTCAGCCTGTTGTTATGCCGTGCGCAGGTAGTGCTTAAGCAGCAGCAGGGTATTCCATAGTCCATCCTCGTGTACCCGCTCATAGCCGTGGCTTGCGGCCACGCCGGGCCCAACCAGGGCATGCCGCCAGTCGCGCCCGGCGCTGAGCGCCGCCGCGGTATCCGAGCCATAGAAGGGATACACATCCACAGCGTAGGCAAGCTCGTGCTGCTTGGCGATGAGGATGAGCGCGTTGGTCAGCGTGTAGTCAAAGGGGCCGGTAGAATCCTTGGCGCAGATGGATACCTTGTATTCATCCGTCTTCAGGTCGTCGGCCACCACGCCCATGTCCACGGCAATCATGTCCGTGATGTTATCGGGCTGACCGGCGCTGGCGCCGTGGCCCACCTCCTCATAATTGGTGAACATGGCGTATACCGGCCTATCACAGCTCGCCTCACCCTGTGTAAAGGCGCGGGCCAGGCAAAGCAGCACGGCGGAGCTTGCCTTGTCGTCCAGATGGCGGCTTTTGACAAACCCGTCGCCGCTGCGGCGGAAGCGGGGGTCCAGACTGACAAAATCACCTGCGCTGATGCCCAGTTTGCCTGCATCCTCGGCGTTGTGCACCTTTTCATCCAACACGATTTCCATGTTGTCGTCCTTGCGCTCCACGCTTTCCACATCGCGCCTGCCGTGGACGGCCGGCTCGTTGAGGCGCACGGTGCCCTCGTAGCTTTTGCCGTCGCGCGTCCACACCGTCACGTTCTCCTGCTCAGCGTAGTTAAAGGGACATCCGCCTATTTTGGTGAAACGCAGGCGGCCGTTGGCCTTCAGCGCGCGCACCATCAGCCCCAGCGTGTCGATGTGGGCGGACAGTAAAATGCCATCGCCTTCTGCGCCCGGGTTCAACTGCACCAGCACGCCGCCCTTGCGCGTCTGCCAGGGGGAGAGGCCAAGCGCCGACAGCTCCTGCATCAGCAGGGCTTCCACCTGGCCAGTCATGCCGGTGGGCGAGGGGGTCTGCGCCAGTTTCTGCAAGCTATCCACCAGATAGGGCATATGCTGTTGCCGTTCCATGTGATTCTCCTTCTCCTCAACCAGATGCAATATTTACAGAAAACCCCACGTTCATTACGCAACGCGGGGTATGGGGCCGGACATGCCGGGTCAAGGCCAGCACAGGCTTATGCCTGAGGCGATACCTTGGGCAGCGCGCGGGCCACCTTGCCGCTGCGCAGGCAGCGGGTGCAGACGTTCAGCCGCTTGGGGGCAGCACCCACCATCACGCGCACATTCTGCACGTTGGGGGCCCACTTGCGGTTGCTCTTGCGGTTGGAGTGGCTCACTTTATGGCCGCTGATGGCAGCCTTTTCGCACACTTCACAGAACTTTCCCATTGATTCCACCTCCCTGTCGGAGACTATCGGCGGCGCCTGACGGCGCTTCCTTGATGACAGCCCAACTATACTAACACAAGGATGAAGCGCTGGCAAGCCCTTGCTGGAGGGAAAATTGATGATTCGGGCGCAGCTCGCTTGTCATTACAGGGCAAATTGCGTATAATGGCAGGCGTTATCAAGCAAACCGGGGCTGCCCGGCGGGAGGAAGCATGGCGAAGGAAGCGAAACAGGAATTTGTACAGCATATTACACCGCGCAGCGAGAATTTTTCGCAGTGGTATACGGACGTGGTGCTCAAGGCAGAGCTGATGGATTACGCGCCGGTGCGCGGCTGCATGGCCATGCGGCCCTATGGCACCCGTATTTGGGAGCTGATTCAGGCGGCGATGGATAAGCGCTTCAAGGAAACCGGGCACGAGAATGTGGCCATGCCCATGCTGATTCCGGAATCCTTGCTGCTCAAAGAAGCCGAGCACGTGGAAGGTTTCGCGCCCGAAGTGGCCTGGGTTACCCAGGGCGGCTCCGAGGTGCTGACCGAGCGCCTGGCCATCCGCCCCACCAGCGAGACCATGTTCTGCACCATGTACGCCCGGTGGATACAATCCTGGCGCGACCTGCCCATGAAGTACAACCAGTGGTGCTCCGTCATGCGGTGGGAGAAGACCACCCGCCCCTTCCTGCGCACCAGCGAGTTCTGGTGGCAGGAGGGCCACACCATGCACGCCACCGCCGAGGAGGCCCAGGAGGAGACCCTGCAAATGCTGGAGGTCTACCGCGAGGTGTGCGAGGATGTGCTGGCCATGCCGGTGTTTGCCGGGCAGAAGAGCGACAAGGAGAAGTTCGCCGGTGCCCGGGCTACCTATTCGGTTGAGGCCATGATGCAGGACGGTAAGGCCCTGCAGGCGGGCACATCGCACAACTTCGGCACCAATTTTTCCGAGCCCTTTGAGGTGCAGTTCCTGGACAAGGACGGCACGCTGAAGCACTGCCATGAGACCAGCTGGGGCAGCTCCACCCGCCTGATTGGCGCGGTTATCATGACCCATGGCGACGAGCGCGGCCTCAAGCTGCCGCCCGAGGTGGCGCCCTTCCAGGCGGTCATTTTGCCCATCGCGGCCCACAAGGGCGGCGTGATGGAGCACTGCCAGCAGGCCTATGACCAGCTGCATCAGGCGAGCATCCGCGTCAAGCTGGACGACCGCGATAACCTGTCGCCCGGCTGGAAATTCAACGAGTGGGAACTGAAGGGTGTGCCGCTGCGGCTGGAAATCGGCCCGCGCGACATCGAAAACGGCGTGGCCAGCTACATGCGCCGCGATACATTCGAAAAGGGCACACTGCCGCTTGACAACCTGGCGCAGGGCGTGCGCGATTTGCTGGCCGATATTCAGCGCAGCATGTTCGCCCAGGCCAAAGCCTTCATGGATGAACACACCAAGGATGTGCACACCTACGATGAGTTGAAGGAGCAGGTGCAGACCGGCTACGCCCGCGCTATGTGGTGCGGCCAGCGCTCCTGCGAGGACAAAATCAAGGAAGAGACCAGCGCCACCAGCCGCAACATGCCCTTTGAGCAGACCCCCATCGGCGATACATGCGTGTGCTGTGGCGAAGCGGCCGACAAGGTGATGTATTTCTCAAAAGCGTATTGATACCATGTCCATTCATGGTTTGCCTTCTGCCCGTCGGTCTCCCGGCGGGCAGCCGTTTTCCGGTTGTCGCATTGGACTGCCTATGTTAGAATATAGTCAGGACATCAAAGGAGGGATCCACTTGCGCAGATTGATTAGCTGGATGCTGGCCCTCGTGTGCATGCTGTCGCTTTTGCCCGCCCAGGCGGAGCAAATCAGCATGTCCGGGCTGCCCGGTATCCTGTCTTTGCCTGATGGCGTATACGCACCCGTGCTCACAGCGGATACCCTGAAGGACAACGAAAGCTTCATCCTCAACCGGGGCGGCACGGTCGCCTCCTGGGAGGAGGAGTTCAAGCAGCAGGGCATCATGCTCAAAGCCTACGACGAGAAGAACAACCGCGTGCTGGTGGTGTCGTCCCTTGGCGACGCGGACGGCCAGCGCTATGGCGACATCGACATGCAAACGGCCAACGTACGCGCCGAGTACCGCGCGCTTCACCAGAAGGACGGCCCCTTTGCCGCCCAGGGGTACCGGGTGGACAGCGCCGAATGGAAAAACTTTGACGGCATTGGCCGCTTCCTGATGATTCGCTATAGCTTCCGTGTGGATGGCGAGGTGCACCACCGCGGTTTCGTCCGACGCAGCGTCAAAAACGGCCGCACCGTGATGATTGACATGCAGGTCTATGACCGCCAGCTGAAAAGCGGCGATAACACGGCGCTCAACAAGGTGTTTGATACGCTGGTGTTTACCGGCGATGTGGGGGATGGGGTGTCCATGCCCGTTTTCCTTAACGAGACGGCCACCGCACCTAAGGAAACCTACGAGTCCACCTTTACCATGAAGGGCATTACCCGGGCGGGGGCCAAGCTCAACGCCGTGGTGCTGGCCTTCACCAGCAACAAGCCGGTCAATTTCACCACAGTGGCGGACGATAAGGGCAACTACACGCTGCCCATCACGCTGCCGGAGACAGGCATCTACATGATGACCCTGGCCGTGCAGGCCGAGGGGCTGGACACGCTGGAAAAAAGCTACTCCATCACCTACGACCGCGGCCTGCTGCCCGTGGAATTCACCGCCGAACTGCCGGAGGAATTGACTCAGGACCAGTATAAAATCATGGGCAAGACCGAGCCCGGCGTGACGGTGCAGATGGTCATCGGCGAAAAAACCACCACCAAGAAGACCAACAACAACCGCAATTTCTCCTTCACGGTGAATACCAAGGAGGAGGGCAGCTACCAGGTGCGGCTCACCTTCTCCAAGAAGGGCTTCAACAGCCGCAGCTTTGAGTGGCTGGCCGCGCGCGGCACCGCGCTACCGGCGGCGCCAACGGTGGAGCAGGCAGCCGAGGCTGCCGCCCAGCAGGCGACCGGCGAGGCGCTCAGCCCGCCCTATACCGACCTGATTGCCAAGGCCGAGACCTATGACGGCAAGCTGCTCACCTACGACGGCTATGTGGCCAAGACCGAGCAAATCGCCGGCGAATACGTCATCAGCCTGGCACTGCGCAAGGCCGTGACCGGCTATGCGGATACCGTGATGCTGGTGACGGATACTGACCCCAGCCTGGCTGTGGACAGCCATGTGCGGGTGTGGGGTGTGCTGGTTGGCCTCAATGTGTCAGAGGCCGAGGAAACAGGCCCCAGCTACCCCAAGCTGCAACTGCAGCGCGTGGAAGCGCTTGCGCAGGATACTCAGCCTGCTGGCGAATAAACACAATTCTTTGACAGGAGGGCGGACATGTCGGCTTCAGTGATCTCATGGGTGAAGGATCTCAACGAGGTACCCTTCGGGCCTCTGGGCATCATCGCGATGAACGGCTGCGAGCACATGGGGGAACAGATCAACTCCTGGCTGCTCATGTGGCACGACCTGGAGGGCGGCGAGGAGGACGGGGATTTCTTCACCGTGCCCGGCAAAAACCGCGATAACTTCCTTATCAAGGCGTACTGCCCGCGCTTTGGCACCGGCGAGAGCAAGGGCGTGCTCAAGGAGAGTGTGCGCGGCCTTGACATCTACATCATTGTGGATGTGCTCAACTACGCCGTGCGCTATAACATGTACGACCAGGAAGTGCCCATGTCCCCGGACGATCACTTCCAGGACCTCAAGCGCATCATCGCCGCCATCGGCGGCAAGGCCAAGCGCGTCAACGTCATCATGCCGTTCCTGTACGAAAGCCGCCAGCACCGCCGCACCTCGCGCGAAAGCTTGGACTGCGCCATGGCCCTGCAGGAGCTGCAGAGCATGGGCGTGTCCAACATCATCACCTTTGACGCCCACGACCCGCGTGTGGTCAACGCCGTGCCGCTGATTGGCTTTGAAAACGTCATGCCCACCTACCAGATGCTCAAGGCCTTGTGCCATGAGGTGAAGGACCTGAACATCAACAAGGACAGCATGCTGGTTGTCAGCCCCGATGAAGGGGCCATGGCGCGCAACATTTATTATTCATCCGTGCTGGCGCTGGAACTGGGCATGTTCTACAAGCGGCGCGACTATACCACCATCGTGGGCGGTCGCAACCCCATCATTGCCCATGAGTACATCGGCACCAGTGTGGAGGGCAAGGACGTCATCGTGGCCGATGACATTCTCTCCTCCGGCGACAGCATGCTGGACCTGGCGCGCGAGCTCAAGCTGCGCAAGGCCAACCGCATCTTCTGTGTGGCCACGTTTGCCTTCTTCACCAACGGCCTGGCGGAGTTTCACGCCGCCTACGAGCAGGGCATTATCACCAAGGTGCTGGCCACCAACCTCAACTACAACCAGCCCGAGCTCAAGCAGGCCAAGTGGTATGTGGAGGCCGATATGTCCAAGTATGTGGCCTATCTGATTGCCACCCTCAACCACGACCGCAGCCTCAGCGCGCTGCTCAACCCCTACAACCGCATCAAATCGCTGCTCAACCGATATGCCGACGAGCAGGCGGCAAACGGCCTGCGATTCGTATAACATGACACAACACCCCGAGGAAAAGAAGACCAACCTGGTGCAGCGCTCCCGCGAGCTGCTGGATACAGCGGTGCAGGGCCTGAAGGGACGCGACCTGGGCGTGCTGGTGGATGAGTTCACCAGCGAAATGACGTTGGTGGCCGAAGGCCTCAGCGAGGATTTGAGCCGGGCCCAGCAGGACCTGGCGCAGCTGTCCGCCGCCCACACCATCGAGGAGGAGGGCCGCCGCTCGCTGGAGGAGCGCGTCAACGCGCTGCAGCGCAGGGTGGACGCCCTGGAAAAGAAGCAGGACAAACAACAGCAAAAGCGTGGCACGCTGACCTCGGTGCTGCGGCAGGTGACGGTGATTGCCGCCATCCTTGCCGGGGCCTGGGTTATAACCGCGCTGCTTAAGACCTTTGGAGGCGCATGATGCCGAGTTTCAAGGAAATCGTTGAAAAGTATAGGAAAAAGCAAAGCACCACGCTGGTGGACAGCATCGCCGTGGGGCTCAGCCTGGCTGATGAGGTGTCGGTGGATTTGGGCCTGCTGGGGGACAGCGGCCTGCTGGATGACGCGCTCAACGTGGCCAGCTTTGGCCTGCCGATGGCGGTGATTGCCGTGACAGAGGGCAGCCGCGTGCTGCTGGGCCGAAAGACTGGCACCGCCGCCGTGCAGGATAGTGCCTACCGCGCGGCCAAAACGGGCGCTGCCATGGGCGCGGGCGCGCTGGTGGCAGGGCTGGGGGCGGGCGCGCTGCCTGCCATCCCGGTGGCGATTGGCGTGCGCGTGCTGATGGACAAATACCGCAGCCAGGCGATGGCCGGGCGGCGGGTGGAGCAGCGCATCAAGCGCCTGCGCGCGCTGCGCACGCGCGGGGAGAGCGCCGCACCCATATGGGAAGCGTTGCCCGAGGGCAGCGCTCAGGCCGTCAAACAACCTTTGTTTGTTTGACGGGAAGGAACGGTGGGTCATCCGCCTGTCACTTCGTTCCCGGGCGGCGGATGGCAAGGAAACCATGGCTCCGCCAGGCCTTCCGCCCCACCGCGCATGTCGCTGGGGCGGATTTCCATCAGAGGGCTCCGCCCTCCGATACCTCTCTGATGATACTTCTTTGACAGTCTAAGCGCTGCCCGAGGGCAGCGCCTGATCACTTCGTTCATATCGCTGTTGTTTCAAACAGGCGCTCTGCCGTACCCAGGTATTGCATCCGGTCATAGCCGGCCT
>CALNAU010000063.1 GCA_937874275.1 uncultured Clostridia bacterium
GGCGACAGCTCCCAGCAATTGGCAGAGCTGGTGTTGAACGACATTTGGCGGCAGATTGAGCCCCAAACGCGGCAGGAGGATAGTCCCTGGCTGCCGGAGTTGAGCCGCGATACCCTGGCTGAGGGATTTTTCCCGGAGGAGCATTTCTACGCGAACCAGCATGGCGACGCCGTGTTCTATTTGCAGCCCGGCGTATTCCGCCGCGATCAGGAGATCGTGGAATATGTGTACACGCCACAGCAGTTGGAGCGCCTGTTGACGCAATAAGCTGCGGCGAGAAAGGAATATCAAATGATGATGGATGCCCTGGCAAAAACCAAAGCAGCCCCGGGTCTGGAGTTGGTGCGGGTACCAAAGCCTGTGCCCAAGGAGGACGAGGTGCTCATCAAAATCCGCAAGACGGCCATCTGCGGAACAGATTTGCACATCTACCACTGGGATGGGTGGAGCCAGAAGCATGTGGAACCGCCGCGCGTCATCGGCCACGAGTATGTGGGCGAGATTGCCGAGGTAGGCAGCCGGGTGAAGAGCTTCAAGGTGGGCCAGCGTGTGTCCGGCGAAGGGCATATTGTCTGCGGGCATTGCCGCAACTGCCGCGCGGGCAACGGCCAGTGGTGCCACGAAACAAAGGGCGTGGGCGTCAACCGCGACGGCGCATTTGCCGAATATCTGTGCATCCCGGCATCCAACTGCATCCCCATCAATCCCGATTTGGATGAGGAGATTGTGTCCTTCTTTGACGCGCTGGGCAACGCGACGCACACCGCGCTGATGTTTGACCTGGTGGGCGAGGATATTTTGATTACCGGCGCCGGGCCCATCGGCATCATGGCGGCCGCCATCTGCCGACACACCGGCGCACGCAATGTCATCATCACGGATATCAACGACTACCGCCTCGACCTGGCTCGCAAATTGGGCGCTACCGCCACCGTCAATGTAACCAAGCAGGACCTGGCCGAGGTGATGAAGACCGGACGCATGGTGGAGGGGTTTGACGTAGGGTTGGAGATGTCCGGCGCGCCCACCGCGCTGGACCAGATGATTACCAACATGCGCAATGGAGGCAAGATTGCTCTGCTGGGCTTGTTTGGCAAGACTGCACAGCTGGATATGGACAAGATCATCCTCAAGGGCCTGGGGATGCAGGGCATCTATGGCCGCCGGATGTATGAGACATGGTACAAGATGTCCGCCATGGTGGAATCCGGCTTGAACTTGAGCGAGCTGATTACCCATCGCTTCCACTACAGCGAGTTCCAGCAGGCGTTTGACATCATGTCCACCGGCAACTCGGGCAAGATTATTTTGGACTGGGGGAAGAAGGCATGAGCAGCAAAGCCTTAAACTATTTCACGAAAACGCTGGAAGATATCCGGCAGGCGGGTACCTGGAAGGAAGAGCGGGTCATCACCACCCCCCAGCAGGCCATAATCAACACCACAGCGGTTGACGGCGTGCTGAATCTGTGCGCCAACAACTACCTGGGCCTGGCCGGCGATAAGCGGCTTATTGAGGCCGCCAAAGCCAGCTATGATACATGGGGATTCGGCCTGTCCAGCGTGCGGTTCATCTGCGGAACCCAGGCCATCCACAAGGAGTTGGAGTCACGCATCGCGCATTTCCTGGGCATGGATGATGCCATCCTCTACTCATCCTGTTTTGACGCCAACGGCGGCCTGTTTGAGACGCTGCTGGGCGAGGAGGATGTCATCATCTCCGATGAGCTCAACCACGCCTCCATCATCGATGGCGTGCGGCTGTGCAAGGCGCAGCGCATGCGCTACCGCAACAGCGACATGGCGGAGCTGGAGGCCAGGCTCAAAGAAGCTGCCGATGCCCGCATCCGCCTGATTGTGACCGACGGCGTGTTCTCCATGGATGGCTATATCGCCAAACTGAAGGAGATTTGCGACCTGGCCGAGCGCTACGATGCCCTGGTGATGGTGGACGACAGCCATGCCACCGGCTTCATGGGGGCCAAGGGGCGCGGCACGCCCGAGCACTGCGGCGTGATAGGCCGGGTAGATATTGTCACCACCACCTTTGGCAAGGCGATGGGCGGGGCTTCGGGCGGTGTGACTGCCGCGCGCCAGCCCATTGTAGATTTGCTGCGCCAGCGCTCGCGTCCGTACCTGTTCAGCAACACGCTGGCCCCGGCCATCTGCGCCGCCACGCTCAAAACCATCGACCTGCTGGAGGAGAGCACCGCGCTGCGCGACCGCGTACACGAGAACACGGAGTATTTCCGGGCGAAACTGGGCACGCTTGGCTTTGACGTGTTGCCGGGTGAGCACCCCATTGTGCCTGTCATGCTCTATGACGCGCATGTGGCCAAAGAATTTGCCGAACGCATGCTGAAAAAGGGCGTTTATGTGGTATCCTTCTCCTATCCCGTTGTGCCTGAGGGCAAGGCGCGCATCCGTACCCAGGTGAGCGCCGGCCACAGCCGCGAAGACCTGGACCTGGCGGTGAAAGCCTTTGCCGAGGTCAAGCAGGAAATGGGAATCTAACTCGAAAAGGACAACAAACGATGAGCGACAATAACACGCGCCGCCCGGTGCTGTATTCGGGCATCCAGCCTTCCGGCCGGATTCATTTGGGCAACTACGCCGGCCCTATGCAAAACTTCCTATTGCTGGAAAAGGACTATGACTGCCTTTTCTGCGTGGTCGATTTGCATGCGCTTACCATCCGTAATACGCCGGCTGATTTGCGCCGGCAGACGATGGAACTGGCAGCGCTCTATATCGCCAGCGGGTTGGACCCCAAGCAGAGCATCATCTACTGCCAGAGCCATGTGCCCGAGCACGCCGAGCTGGCATGGGTACTGAATTGCTACACCTACATGGGTGAGCTCAGCCGCATGACCCAGTTCAAGGATAAGTCCAGCCGGCACAAGGACAATATCAATGCCGGTCTTTTTACCTACCCCACATTGATGGCGGCGGACATCCTGCTGTATCAGACGGATGTGGTGCCAGTGGGCGCGGATCAAAAGCAGCATCTTGAGATAACCCGTGATATCGCCGAGCGAGTCAACGCTTTATATGGGGACGTGTTCCGTGTACCGGAGCCTTACATTCCCAAAACCACGGCCAAAATCATGAGCCTCACCGAGCCCGAGCGCAAAATGAGCAAATCCGATGAGGAAGATAGCTTTGTGGCTGTCCTGGACGCGCCGGATGTCATCCGTCGCAAGTTCAAGCGCGCGGTGACCGATTCTTTGGCCGAAGTGCGCTATGACCCTGAGAATCAGCCTGGCGTCAGCAACCTGTTGGCTATTCTGTCTGCCACCAGCGGCACCGGTATCGAGACGCTGGTGAATGAGATGGCTGGGCAGGGGTATGGCATCCTCAAAGAGCGAACTACCGAGGCAGTCATCGAACGGCTCAAGCCCCTGCAGGCCGAGTACGCCCGCTTGATGAAGGACAAGGTTTACCTCAATGAGGTGCTCAAGGACAATGCGCAGCGTGCCAGTGCGCTTGCCCAGCGTACATTGCGCAAGCTGTATAAGAAAATCGGCCTGTATCAGCTGTGAATGAGGCTTTCACCATGCAAAGCATCGCCTTTTCATCCGCCAGCCGGGAAATCAAGCAGCTGACGTTGCACGAGCCCAAGGGCACGCCGCGCGCCGTGGTGCAGATTATTCATGGCATGGCCGAACACTATGCCAGATACCATCCGCTGGCTGAATACCTGTCCGGCCATGGCTTCGCAGTGGCAGGCTGGGACCAGATTGGCCACGGGCCCAACACGCCAAAGGACCAGTTGGGCTACCTGGGCGACTACAATGGCTGGCAGCGCCTGGTCTACGACGCCAGCACCGTGCACACCATCCTCACCCAGCGATGGCCGGATAGCAAGCATATCATCCTGGGGCATAGCATGGGTAGCTTTGTGGCCCGCGAATATGCCATCCAGTTTGGCCACGAGCACCTGCATGGCCTGGTGCTCAGCGGCACGGCATGGATACCGCCCGCCAAGGTAAAGCAGGGGCTGTTGGTCTCCCGTTTGGTATGTGCCTTGGGCGGCAAGCGCAAGCCCGCGCCAATCATCGACAAATTGGCCTTCTCCGCTAACAACAAGCCCTTTGAGCCTGCCCGCACCAGGTACGATTGGCTCAGCCGCGATGAGGAGCAGGTCGACCGCTATGTGGCGGACCCATTGTGTGGGTTTGTGTTCACAGGCGGCGGATACCGTGAGTTGTTTCGCGGGCTGAAGCTGCTGACGCAAACCGAGCGCCTGCGCCAGATGCCGACAGGCTTGCCTGTGCTGCTGATATCGGGGGAGCAGGACCCGGTGGGCGGCCCATTAGCCGCAGGTCCCCGTACTGTGGCTGATCAATTGCGAGCGGCTGGCCTGACGGACATCACGCTGTCTATCTACCCGGACGCTCGCCATGAGCTATTCAACGAGACAAACAACGCGCAGGTCATGGCGGATTTGCTGACCTGGCTGACGCGCATCGCATAAGCACGGAAGGAGGATTTCCATGGCTCACATCTATCCAGGCGACATCACCAAGGTACACGGCATACGTGTCGGACAAATACATAACGACAAGGCGCGCACCGGCGTCACAGTCGTGCTGGCCCCCAAGGATGGGGCTGTGGGGGGCGTATCTGTGCGCGGGGCGGCGCCCGGCACGCGGGAGACCGATGTGCTGCGCCCAGGCAATCTGGTGGATCGCGCGCACGCGGTGGTGCTTGCCGGCGGCAGTGCCTTTGGCCTGGCCGCGGCAGACGGCGTGATGCGCTTTCTTGCGCAGGGCGATGTGGGGATTGCCATGGGCAGCATGCGTGTGCCCATTGTGCCGGCCGCCGTGCTGTTTGATTTGACGGAAGGCGAGCCCAATATTTATCCGGATGCGGCCATGGGCCGGGCGGCTGCGACGGCTGCCGCCAAGGGCATGGAGCAGGGGCGCGTGGGCGCGGGCTGTGGTGCCACGGTGGGCAAACTGGTTACATCCGGTATTCCGCAGCCGGGCGGCGTGGGCGCGGCGTCCATCACTTTGGCCGAGGGCGTCACCGTTGGCGCCGTGGTCGCGGTCAACGCCATGGGGGATATCTACGACCTGCAGACGGGCGAATGCCTGGCTTGTGCCGTGATGCCCGATGGTACGCGCGTGGCTTCCGAGGGCATGCTGTACGGTTTCGCGCCTGCCCCGCAACAGATTAGAATTCCGGCGCCCGGCAGCAACACCACCATCGGTGTGGTGGCAGTGGATTGCAAACTGTCCAGCGCCCAGGCCAATCGCCTGGCCGATGTGGCCCATGATGGATTGGCGCGTGCCATCCGACCCGTGCATACGCAGATGGACGGCGACACCATGTTTGCCCTGGCAACCGAACGGCTGGATGCGGAAGTCAATTTCGTCAAGCTTTGTGCCGCTGCGGCAGAAGTGACCGCAAGGGCCATCGCCAACGCTATCCACTACGCCCGGGCATGATACGGGGTATCGGACTTGATATCTGCTCGGTGGAGCGCATGGCGGGGTTGCTGGCTGACACCCGCTTCCTGGCCCGATACTTTGATGAAACGGAACAAGCCTATATCACCTCCCGTGGCCCCGCTGCCGCGGCCTCCATGGCTGCTTGCTTCGCCGCCAAGGAGGCCTTTGTAAAGGCGTTGGGCACAGGGTTTGATGGCGTAGCAACCCACGATGTTGTGATAGAGCATATGCCCTCGGGTCAGCCGCGCTACCTGCTGCGCCATACTGCGCAGCAGCGCATGCTGGCCATGGGTGCACGGCATGCCCACTTGAGCATCACCCACGATGGGGATATGGCAGCGGCTGTCTGTATTCTGGAGGGGGAATAGCACATGCGGCAGGTTATCACACCGGATCAGATGCGGCAGATTGAGCAGGCGGCGTTTGATGCCGGCACGCCCAGCCTGGACCTGATGGAGCGTGCTTCGCAGGCTGTGGCGAATACGCTCATCAACATGCTGGGCGGCGCGCGGGGCAAAGCGGCCGCCTTTTTCTGTGGTGTTGGCAACAATGGCGGGGATGGCTTTGCGGCGGCAAGGTTGTTTGCAGCGCAGGGCGGCCAAGCGTACATTGTGTTGCTGGACGCACCGCGCACACCGGATGCAAAGACCAACCTGCGCCGCGCACAGCAGATGGGCATCCCCATCCATGAGACATGGCCGAAGGGCATCCAGGTGGATGCGGCAGTGGACGCCATATTTGGCATAGGGTTAAACCGTCCCCTGGAGGGGAAAGGCGCCGAGGCGGTCAGGCAGCTCAACGCGCTGCAAATACCCGTTTTGGCGGTGGATGTGCCTTCCGGATTGGATGCGCTGGCGGGGAAATCTTTGGGGGAATGTGTGCGTGCTCACCACACCATCACCTTTCATCGCGCGAAGACGGGGCACTTTCTGGCGACCAACCAGGAGGCTCTTGGCGACCTATCCATCGCGAACATTGGCCTGACCAACCCGCCTGAAATGCAAATCATGGAAGCGCTGGACGGTGAGGATTTGGCTCGCCTGCTGCCTGTGAGGCCAAGGGCGTCCCACAAGGGCGCCAATGGCCGTGTGCTGCTGTACGGCGGCAGCATGGGCATGGCGGGTGCTGCCGCCATGGCTGCGTTGGGATGCCTGCGGGCGGGCGCCGGGTTGGTGACGATGGCCTGTGAGGAGAACATCATCCCCATCCTGCAAGTGCTGGTGCCCAACGCCACATGTATGCCGTTGGCGCAGGTGTTGGAGGCGCCGCCCCGGCATGATGTGCTGTTGGCCGGCTGCGGCCTGGGCAAAGACATGGAGGTGTGGCGGCACCTGTCCCGCTTGTACGACGCTGATGTGCCCACCGTTTTGGATGCCGACGCGCTGAACCTGCTGGCAGAGAACCCCATGCGGCTTGGTGACAGCACCATCATCACGCCCCATGTGGGCGAAGCCGCACGGCTGCTGCGTCAAACGCCGGAGCAAGTGGCGGGGGATATGCTGACAGCAGGACGGGCCCTGCAAGCTCGATTTGGCGGGGTTAGCCTGCTCAAGAGCCATTGCTCTGTCATCACGGATGGTCAGCGGCAAGCGCTGAACACCATCGGCTCTCCCGCATTGGCCAAGGGCGGCAGCGG
>CALNAU010000064.1 GCA_937874275.1 uncultured Clostridia bacterium
CCCGAGCGCGACAGCCAGGAGATTTCCAAGCTGCTGCACCTCATCGGCGACTTTGAGCGCATCAGCGACCATGCCGTCAACATCACCGAGGTGGCCCGCGAGCTGGACGAGAAAAACATACAGTTCTCCCCGGCCGGTCAGGAGGAATCCAAGGTGATGCGCGCCGCTGTGCGCGAAATTCTGGCGCTGGCGGTGAAATCGCTGGTGGATAATGACCTGACCGCCGCTGAGCGCGTGGAGCCGCTGGAGGAAGTGGTGGACCTGCTGCGCGCCAACATCAAACTAAACCACGTGGAGCGCCTGCGCAACGGCGTGTGTACCATTGAGCTGGGCTTTGTGCTCAGCGACCTGCTCACCAACCTGGAGCGCACGGCGGACCATTGCTCCAACATCGCGGCCTCCATCATCGAGATTGAGCGCACGGGCAGCATCGATGCCCACGCCTACATGAAGCGGCTGCGCAGCGGCGAAGCCGGCCCGCAGTTCCACAGCATGTATGAGGAATACCTGCACAAGTACGACATCGCCTGCCCGGTGCCGGAAGAAGTACAGGCGTAAGCCAAAGGTCGGAAAAGGCCGGGGGAATGAACTCCTCCGGCCTTTGTGTATTCATCTTTTGCTTTATTTGAGCGTGATGAGTTCGTAGGCGCGGGTACCCAGGCCGATTATCTCCGCGTGCTGAAGACCATACGCCCAGTCCGTGCCGCTGTGCAGGTGGTTGAAGTGGTCGCCCATGGGTGTGCCGGCCTCGCCAAGCATGCTGTTTGGCATCACGGGCTGCCGGTTGACCAGGTCGGCACAGGCCTGGTCCAGCGCAACCGGGTCAAAGCTGGCCAGCATGCCCACATCGGGCACGATGGGCGCGTCGCTGGCGGCGTAGCAGTCGCAGTATGGCGACACATCCATGATGAGCGACACATGGAAATGCGGCCTGTCTTGCACCACGGCCTTGGTGTACTCGGCAATTTTGCAGACAAGGATTTGCAGTGCCTGGTCATCCATGGGGCGGATAGCGCCTGTGGGGCACACGCTGATGCAGCGGCCGCAGCCGGTACACACATCGGTGGCGATGTTGGCGTGGCCCTCGATGATGCGCACCGCGTCATGGGCGCAGTTTGCAAGGCACGTTTCGCACCCGGTACACAGCTCGCGGTCCACGGCCGGCTTTTCGGAGGAATGCATCTCCTTCTTGCCGGCCCACGAGCCGCAGCCCATGCCGATGTTTTTGAGCGTGCCGCCAAAGCCCGTGGCCTCGTGGCCCTTGAAGTGCGTGAGGGAGATGAAGATGTCCGCGTCCATCACGGCGCGGCCAATCTTGGCGCGGCGCACATAGTCGCCGTCCACCGGCACATGCACCTCGTCGGTGCCCTTGAGGCCATCGGCAATCAGCACATGGCAGCCGGTGGTCAGGGGACTGAAGCCGTTGAGGTAGGCGCTGTCCAGGTGATCCAGCGCGTTGCGGCGCAGGCCGGTGTACAGCGTATTGGCGTCCGTCAGAAATGGGCGGCCGCCCAGCTGCTTCACATAGTCCACCAGCACGCGGGCGTAGTTGGGGCGCAGGAAGGCCAGGTTGCCCGGCTCGCCAAAGTGCATCTTGATGGCGGTGAACTGGTCGTTAAAGTCAATCTGCTCCATGCCTGCGGCCTTGCACAGGCGCTTGAGCTTGCGCAGCATATCCTCATCGTTGCGCACGCGAAAATCGGTGAAATATACCTTGGATGACGCAGCCATGTCGGTTCCTCCTGTGTG
>CALNAU010000065.1 GCA_937874275.1 uncultured Clostridia bacterium
AGCACGGCTCCGGGATAGGTTGCGGAGATGGCCGCCTCCAATTCAGCAGGGGAAACGCTTGCCTGCGGCGCGCCGCGCAGGTTGAGCGCGGTCATCTGCACCGCCTGCATGGCCATCAAATCAGGCAGCACCCGCACATCATAGCGGATGCTTCGCAGCGCATCCTCAAAGTGAAACAGATACACGCCATCATCCTGCTGCTCCACCCCCACAGGGAGGGCGGATGCCGGCACATAGCCGACAGCCAGGCGCCATGCTTCATCCGCCACAGGCTGGGCAAAGGCCGGCCATGTGCCGCACAGCAGCAATGCCAACAACAGGATGCCTAACCTGCGCTTGTTCATGCCGGTACCTCTCCGGAATCTTCGGGGAAACAGACGGTAAAACAACTGCCCTCTCCAAGCGTGCTGTCCACATGAATGCTGCCGCCGTAACGGTTGACAATGCCCGCCACGATGGACAGCCCAAGCCCGGTGCCGCCGGCGCTTTCTGTGCGCGCCGCATCTGCCCGGTAGAATTTTTCAAAGATGCGCGGCAGATGTTCCGCCGATATGCCTATGCCATTATCCCGCACGGATAACGTCTTGTCCGCGAGGGTTACTTGCACATAGCCATCCTGACGGCCGTAGTGCACGGCGTTGGCCATCAGGTTGCGCAGCAAATCCCACATGTCCTGCTCCCGCGCGCGCAGGCACAGACTGCCCTCCACCAGGATGCGGATGCCCTGCTCCTGACACTGGGGCAGCAACGACTGGCGCACTTCTTCCGCGGTATGGCGCAAATCCATCTCCACCAAATCATCCGCCTGCGGCGGCGCGTCCTTTTGCAGCAGCAGAATATTCTCGATGACAGCCATCATGCGCGTGGCGTCCTGCAAAATATAGCCGATGTACGCCTTGCGCTTTTCGGGGGACAAGCCTTCCTCCTCGTCCATCATCTGTGCGAAGCCAAGGATACTCGTCAGGGGGCTCTTCAGCTCGTGGGATGTGTTGTCCACAAAGTCGCGCTGCATGTCCAGCGTGCGGCGCACCAGGTCCAGGTCATGCCGCAGGCGGTCAATCAAACGGCCTATCACGTCCAGCGTCTGGCGCAGCTCAGGGTAATATTCCTCCGGATTCATCTGCGCCCGCTCCACCGTCCCCTCCAGCAGACCGCGCACCTGCTCCAACTGGGCAATCAGGCGGTTGGTCACCGGCCGCAGGAAATGATGCAAACTCAGGTAGACCAGCGCAAAAAGGGCGAACAGGCCGGGCATAACCAGCTTCATCACCTCGCGGATTTCCGTATCCTGATTGCTTAGGTGCAGCAGCAACTGGCCCTCGCCCAGCTCGGCTGCGGCATTTAGCGTTGGGCTCAGCAGGCCCGTTTGCCAGCTAACGTCGTCTCCGATTCCACGTGATAGGGCGGCTCGCGCGGCGGGCTGAGCCAGCAGCCACGCGCCATCGTCATACTTTTCCTCGCTGTCGGCCAGCACTACGCCATTTGGCATCAAAAAAGTGACGCGCAGCGACGGCGCGCTGGAGGCAATGCGTTCAGCCAAATCGTGCATGTTGCTGCTGGCTTCACCCGTCCAGTGGCGGGCGGTGTTGAGGATGGCGATCAGGTTTCCGCGGTCCACCTCCACATCCTGGCGCAGCACCGCGACCACAAACAACAGCACAAAGACCATGGTCACCAACGTGCCCATCAGCGCCGCCTTGCGCAGCCGTTTTCTCATGCGGAGCCGAGCAGGCGGTAGCCGCTGCCGTGCACAGTTTCAATCAGCAATGGATTGGCCGCGTCATCCCCCAGCTTGCGCCGAAGCGAGCGGATGTGATAATCCACCGTCCGCGAAGCGTCGGTGTCGCTCTCGTAGCCCCACACATCCCGCAGCAGTTGTCCGCGGGTGAGCAGCAGTCCCGGATGCATGGCCATGTGATGCAGCAGCTCAAATTCCTGCTGCGTCAAGCTGATGGGACGATTCTGGTAGGTAACGCCCCGGTTATCCGGCTCTAGCACCAATGAACCCAGCTGTAATTTGGCAGCCGCCGGCGTCACGCGGCGAAGCGCCGCGTTGATGCGGCTTTTCAGCTCGCGGATGCTGAAAGGCTTGGTGACATAATCCTCCGCGCCCAAATCCAGCCCGCGCACCTTGTCCGCCTCGGTGGAGCGCGCCGACAATATGATGACAGGTACCCGGCGGGTATCCAGCTCCAGCTTCCAGCGCTGAAGCACATCAAACCCGCTCTTGCCGCGCAGCATCAGATCAAGCAGCAGCAGGTCGGGCGTTTCGTGCTGTTTGCGGGCCTTGTCCAGCGAATCAACATCCTCAAACCGCCGGCTCTCATGCCCCATGGAGGCGATGATGTCCTCAATCAGGATGCCGATGCGTTCCTCATCCTCCACCGTCCAAATCACAGCCATGCGTCTTCCTCCTTCCGCAGCTTTCAAGGGTATTATAGCCTCAGGCCATGCTCACCCGGTCTGTATGTGGATTGTTCTTACAATTTCCTTACAAGTGCCGGGTAGGCAACGACAGGCGATGTATGTCGATAATCACGAAGTATGTGCTCCGGGACTTCCTGGCGTCAGCGCTTCCTGTGCACCTCCATCATGTTGTCTCCGCCCGTGGCCGCCCAAGTCTCGCTTTGTTCAGTATAGCCCAAACGTGTTGTGCTGCAAACCGTTTCTTCCCGCCAAAGGGTAAGGAATATCCCATTTTGCCCCTTGTCATCCTCACCGGCTGATGCTATAATGCCAAGGCGTCCGAAAAGGACCCATGGGGCATTAGCACAGTTGGTAG
>CALNAU010000066.1 GCA_937874275.1 uncultured Clostridia bacterium
GTACCATTATCCTGGTGTTATAATGCGTGTAAATTCACATGATATGGCATGTTTATCAAGGGGGTGATGAGCGGACACAGGCGATTCGCGTCATCGCGTGCGCCTGCATATCAGTTGTCGTATCCGAAGTTCTGGCGGTGCCTAGGATTGAATGGATAAGGAGTGTGTTGTTATGTTGGCAATTCTCGGCTTCCTGTGTGTACTCACCATGCTGGTGTTGGTGATGACCAAAAAGGCAACACCTGTCGTGGCGCTGATTGCTACGCCAATCGTGTTCGGCATTATTGCCTGTTTCTTCTTTGTGACCAACCCGACGGATGCCCCCGGCGTGGTCAACTTCGGCGCCAACTTTAAGGCACTTGGGGGATTCGTGTCTGGCGCGGGTGGCATAGGCTCCGTAGCCGCCACCGGGGTCATGTTCATCTTCTCCATCCTGTTCTTCGGCGTGCTGACAGACGCGGGCACATTCCGCCCCATCATCAGCAGCCTGATCCGTATGATGGGCAGCGACCCCATCAAGGTAACCATGCTGACTGCGCTGCTGGCCATGATTGTTCACCTGGATGGCTCGGGCGCTGTCACCTTCCTGGTATGTATCCCGCCGTTGGTGCCGCTGTATGACGCGCTGAAGATGAAGCGCACAACGCTGGCCACCACGGTTGCCCTGTCCGCGGGTACCATGAACGTGCTGCCCTGGGGCGGCCCCACCCTGCGCGCTGCCGCAGCGCTGCAAACGGATGTGACCGAGCTGTTCATGCCCGTGCTCATCCCCGTGCTGGTTGGCCTGGTGTTTGTGATGTTTGTCGCCTTCCTGCTGGGCCGCAAGGAAAAGAGAGCCCTCAACGCCGTTGAGCTGCAGGGCATCGAGTACAAGGAAGCCCTCCTCACCGAGGCAGAGCAGGCCCTGCTGCGGCCCAAGAACTTCTGGATCAATATCTTCCTGATTGTGGCCGCCATCGTCTCCCTGTTGTTCTCGGGCTTTGCCCCGGCGGTGGTATTCATGGTGTTCTTTGTACTGGCCATCGTCATCAACTACCCCGTCGTCAAGGATCAGAAGGAGCGCGTGGATGCCCATGCCAAGTCCGCCATGATGATGGCCTCCGTGCTGTTCGCCGCCGGTGCCTTCACGGGCATCATGAAGGGGACGGGGATGATCACGGCCATGGCCGACAGCCTGGTCTCCATCATCCCCGACAGCGCGGGCAAGTACTTCCCGTTGATTACCGGTATCATTGCCATGCCCTCCTCGCTGCTGTTTGATCCCGACTCCTTCTACTATGGCGTGCTGCCCGTGCTGGCGCATACGGCCGAAGGCTTTGGCGTGGCCGGCGTCAACGTGGCGCGTGCTGCCATCCTGGGCCAGATGACCACGGGATTCCCGGTGTCGCCGCTGACGGCTTCCACCTTCCTGCTAGTCGGTTTGTCCGGTGTGGACTTTGGCGAGCACCAGAAGAAGACGATTCCCTGGGCCTTTGTCACCACCTTGGTGATGGTGGCGGTCGCTCTGATCATTGGCGCCATCGTTATTTGATACCAAACGCAAACGTCCATCCTTGCATGAACGTTTTCGTTTCGTATGACGACACGGAGGAAGAAACACAATGAAAAGAATCAGAATTGCCAGCGGCGCGGGCTACGCGGGCGACCGCCTGGAGCCGGCGCTGGAGCAGATGGAAAAGGGCAACATCGACTACATCAGCTTTGAATGCCTGGCCGAGCGCACCATCGCCATCGCCCAGCAGGCCAAGCTGAAGGACCCCAAGAAGGGCTACAACGCGCTGCTGGAGTACCGCATGGAGCAGGTCATCCCGCTGGCGCACAAGCACAAGATTAAGGTCATCACCAACATGGGAGCGGCCAACCCGGAGGCGGCGGTGGATGTGTGCATCGACATCGCGCGCAAAAGCGGCGCCAAGGGCATGAAGATCGCCGCCGTGCTGGGGGATGATATCTCGGGCCAGCTGGACAAGTACAAGGATGCAAAGGTGTGGGAGACCGGGCGTCCGCTGAGCGAGCTGGACGGCGTGGTTTCGGCCAACGTATACTTGGGCGCCGAGGGCATCGTGGAGGCGCTCAAGCAGGGGGCGGACATTGTGATTACCGGCCGCTGCTCCGACCCGGCCATCTTCATCGCGCCGCTGATCTACGAGTTTGGCTGGGCGATGGATGACTGGGATAAGCTGGGCAAGGGCACCCACGTCGGCCACCTGCTGGAGTGCGGCGGCCAGGTAACCGGCGGCTACTACGCCGAGCCCGGCAAAAAGGATGTCCCCGACCCGGCGTACCTGGGCTTCCCCATCGCCGAAGTCAACGAGGACGGTAGCTTCTTCATCACCAAGGTAGAGGGGTCGGGTGGCCTGGTAACGCCCCACACCCTGACCGAGCAGCTGATCTACGAAATTCACGACCCCGCCAACTACCTCACCCCCGATGTGGTGGCCGACTTCTCCAAGACCGAGTTTGAACAGACAGGCCCCGACCAGGTGGCCGTATCGGGCGCCACGGGCAAGCCGCATCCGCCCACGCTCAAGGTGTCCCTGGGCTACCGGGATTGTTTTATCGGCGACGGCGAAATCTCTTATGGTGGCCCAGGGTGTGTGGAGCGCGCGAAGCTGGCGCAGGAAATTGTGGCCAAACGTTTGGCGCTTCGAGAAATTCCCATTGATGAAATCAAGTACGACCTCATCGGCATCAACAGCCTCTATTGGAACTGGGACAGCGGCGAAAACCCGCCCCGGGAGGTACGCCTGCGCGTAGCCGGCCGCACGAAGGACAGGGTGTC
>CALNAU010000067.1 GCA_937874275.1 uncultured Clostridia bacterium
CGCGCCGGCGCGGCTATTCATGGTGTTGAGGTTGTGCACCAGCGCCTCCATGGCCTGGTAGGTGGCCTTGATGATCTCCTTGTCGGAGAACTTGCGCGCCAGCTTCAGCAGGTGCTCGGCCTGCTCGATGCTCATCCACTGGGTCAGGTGCTTCACCATCGCCTGGGTAAAGGCTTCGTTTTCGGCCATCTCGGGGATGAGGCCGGTCTCCTCGGCTACCTTACTCAGCACATCGCGGGCAATCTGGTCGGCGTTTTCCACCTCGTGGTCGGCGTCCAGCAGCCGCGCCACGTTGTCGCGAAAGCGCTTGCGGTAGGTCTTGCGCACACCGGGGGCCATGCCGTAGTCAAAGTTGACCACGCTCTGCCCGCCGTGCTGGTCATTCTGGTTGGCCTGGATGGCGATGCAGCACAGCGCCGCGTAGCTGGCGATGTCCTGCGGCTCGCGCAGCACACCGTGCCCGGTGGAAAAGCCGTTGCGGAACAGCTCCAGCAGGTCAATCTGGCAGCAGGTGGTGGTCAGCGTCAGAAAATCCAGGTCGTGGATATGGATGTCGCCATTGCGGTGCGCCTCGGCATGCTTGGGGTTCAAGACATACATGTCGTAGAACTGCTTGGCGCCCTCCGAGCCAAACTTCAGCATGCTGCCCATGGCGCTGTCGCCGTTGATGTTGGCGTTTTCGCGCTTCATGTCGGAGTCGGAGGCATCCTTGAACGTGATGTCCTCGTAGGTCTTCATCAGGCGCGTGTTCATCTCGCGCACGCGGCTGCGCTCCGCCCGGTAGAGGATGTAGCACTTGGCGGTGCGCACAAAGCCCTTTTCGATCAGCACGCGCTCCACCGTGTCCTGCACCTCTTCCACCGAAGGGGACGCGGGGATGGCCTCGTTCTTCTCCAGCTCCTCAATCACCTGTGCGGCAATCTGCTGCGCCGAGTCGGCGCCCTTCTGGCTGCCCGAGGCGGCAAAGGCGCGTAAAATCGCGCTCTCAATCTTTCCGCTGTCAAAGGGAACAACCCGGCCGTCACGTTTTTTAATGGTGCTGATCATAGAGCAGACCTCCCCGTCCTTATCATTGCGCCATGGCTATGGTCGATATGGTGCCCGGTCATTATATCGCCGGGCCTGGGGGCTGTCAAGGGCAAACCACAAGGGATAGAAAAAACATGCAGGGATGTATACTATATGTTGTGGTCCGTTATCTTCCGATGGCTTATTGAAACTATAGTTAGGGCCTGCTGAAAAAAGCGATTCGCGCTATGGTCGTTCCTTCAAACAGCTGC
>CALNAU010000068.1 GCA_937874275.1 uncultured Clostridia bacterium
AACACCAACTGGGATTTCTGGACCAGCCTGCCCGAGGCGCTGCTGCAGGTGACCATCATCATGGGCGACCGCGGCATCCCATCCAGCTACCGGCACATGCACGGCTTCTCCAGCCACGCGTACAGCTTCATCAGCAAGGAGAACAAGCGCACCTGGGTCAAGTTCCACTTCCGCAGCCAGCAGGGCATCAGAAACCTGACCGACAAGGAAGCGGCCACCGTGGTGGGCATGGACCGGGAAAGCCATCAGCGCGACCTGTACGAGGCCATTGAGAAGGGCAAGTTCCCCAAGTGGAAGGTGTACGTGCAGCTGATGACCGAGGACCAGGCTCGCGCCATGGAAACCAACCCCTTCGACCTGACCAAGATGTGGCACAAGAAGGATTATCCCCTCATCCCGGTGGGCGAGTTTGAGCTCAACCGCAACCCGTCCAATTACTTTGCTGAGGTCGAGCAGGCCGCCTTTAACCCCGCCAGCGTGGTGCCGGGCATCAGCTTCTCCCCCGACCGCATGCTGCAGGGCCGCCTGTTCAGCTACGGCGACGCGCAGCGCTACCGCCTGGGCGTCAACCACGCGCAGATTCCCGTCAACAGCCCCAAGGGTGTCAAGCATCCCCACAGCTTCCACCGTGACGGCGCCATGCGTGTGGATGGCAACGCGGGCAGCGAGCTGCACTACGAGCCCAACAGCTACGGCAACTGGCAGGAAGACCTGCGCCACGAGCTGCCGCTGGAAGATGGCGGCGATATCTATCGCTACGACTTCCGTGAGGACGACCACGACTACTACAGCCAGCCCGGCGAGCTGTTCCGCGCGATGACGCCGGCCCAGCAGCAGGTGCTGTTTGAGAACACCGCCCGCAACATGGGCGACAGCACCATGCAGATCAAGCACCGGCACATCTTCCGCTGCTACCAGGCGGACCCTGCCTACGGCAAGGGCGTGGCCGACGCGCTGCATATCAACCTGGACACGGTGGACCTGAGCCTGGATCCCGGCACCAGCCGCGAGAAATGGCGCGCGGCCAACAACGCGCATCCCGAGCTCAACCAGCCCACCCAGCCCGTGGATTCCGGCCGTGAGATTGATACCAACACCGACGACCTCTACATCGAGCCGGAGAACGATCCCTGGTTGCTGTAATTCATCCTTCGGAATTTCCTATGTAATGGCAGGGGGACAGGCTATTGCGGCCTGTCCCCCTTTGTGTTTCACGTGAAACATTCCATTTATTAATGATAATCTAAAATGAATTCTGGAGCATGTCAATCGCAATCATGGAAGAAGTTTATGTCCATATCCACGGACAAACATTGCCAGAACAGGCAGCCCGCTGACAGGGGATTTTGCCCGGATTTATACTGGTTACACATATGGGATATCCCATAAGTTGGCCTCCACGCAGAGGTTTATTGGCGTTGCCTTTGCTGCACGCTTCATTATGACGGACGGAGGGGCCGGTATGCAGAATTTGGAGGTGGCGGATAATCTGCCGCGGCTGCCGGTCACAGCGGTGGGCAGCGGCTACGCGCTGTTTCTACACCGGCGCAGCGAGCTGCTATGCTTCGCCTTCCTGCGCGCTCAGCACGACGGTTGGCGCTGCGGCGGGCGATATGGCCAAAGGGAAGCACCGAGGAGGCCGCTTAGCGCATCAGCCTGACCGACAGCCAGGCGCTGAACAACGCCACCGCGCCAATGATGTAAAAGGATATGTTGAGGCCCATCCAGTCAATCATGATGCCCATCATCACAGGCCCCAGCGTCATGCCGATGCCATACACCGCCTGAAACAGGCCCAT
>CALNAU010000069.1 GCA_937874275.1 uncultured Clostridia bacterium
TGATTATATCTCAACTAACTCTGAAACTGGCACAAGGATCGGGGGGCAGGTCACTCTTTCACCTCCTCCACCAAACTTTCCGGGCTCAGTATGCGCACATGCACCGCATACTGCATAGCCCAAAGACGCATGGCTTCTAAGCTAACCTGCACCTGAGCAATCAACGCATCTTCCGTTTCCTCCAGAAATCGAATCTCCTCTCCAAACCAGTCAATTAGATCATTGAGAATATACCGTTCGGCTCGAAAAGTGACCGTACCCCGCTCGCCGCTAAACATATAAATATGCTCAGCCATATGGCGGGATAGGTTAAGCCCCTGCTCCAGCCCTCGCACCAGCGCCATTGGTTTGGCAGGGGTACTCAGCAACTCGATTTCGGTAATTCGATCTAGCCGATAATTGGCTACGTTATCGTACTTATCATAGTTACAAATCAGGTAGTATCGGCCATTGACCGCAGCCATCTGGTAAGGATTAATCAGATAACGTTTGGCAGAGCCATTAGACTCTGTTCGCGGATGAAGCTTTTTATCAATGCCAAAGTCGTTGTAAAGAAACGATACTTGCTGCCGTCGGCTGATTGCTTCATCCAGCACCTCAATCGTATAGAACAGCTGCCTGTTACCGTTTGATTGATGCGGCATCATACGAATATGAGAGATATGATTGCGAAAGTGCCTACTCGTCAATTTTTGTAGTTTTTCAATCAACGCCGTCCGCTGGCTCTCCGTCACCATTCGGGAAAATAGCAGGCTATCAATCAGCATTCTAAGTTCAGCATCGGAAAAATCATGGGCAATATACCAATCTGTCGCGAGAGTCTCCACTTCGCCGTCCGCACCACAACGGGAATATTGTCCGTGTTCTATCGGAAATCCGTACTCCATCAAATCGGTCAAATTTCTTCTGACGGCCTTCCGATCGACATGCAGATTGTGTTCTGCGGCCAACAATTGGATAATATCCTGCTGAGAAAGCCGATGCTCCTCGTCGGTGTGTCGTTTCAGAATACCCAAGATGCTGATGGCCAACATCTTTTTGGGGGGTGCGGTATGCATTTCGTTCACCTCAATGTCACTATATCGCTTTTCCAAACCACAAGCAACACGATTTTGGTATCCGAAACAGCTCCGTGATAATCCTGTAGATTTCTCTGAATACTTCATGATGCCCCAAAGCCTATCATCCGTTGCGCGCGGGTATTCGGTTGGAGAACGCTGCGAAAATCATCTGCTCTCAAAGTTTTTATCTGTCTGGTGGTCAACTGCTTGTCAGAATTTTTCATCAGCCGGTTTGCCTGTTTCATTCGAGCCCCCTCCAGCAAGTTGCGCACAAATCGTCCGTTGCCAAAGTCAGGGATGGCTATTGCTGCTTCAAACATCTCCATCAAGGACCTTTCCGCGCCGGGAGCCAACTGCATGCCGCTCTCGCTGACCATTTTGTTCAATATGCCGTATAGTTCTTCCACCGTGTAATCCGGGAACGGGACATGAAAAGCAACGCGCGAGCGAAGTCCTTCATTGCGCTGCAATAATGCATTCATTTTGTCCGGATACCCCGCGAAAATGACCATGATATCCTGGCGATTGTTCTCCATTTCCATCACAATGGTATTGATGGCTTCGTCACCATACATGCCCTCCCTGTCATCCACCAATGAATATGCTTCGTCAATAAACAGCACGCCACCCTTTGCCTTTTCAAAGGCTTTCTTCACCGCCTTGGCTGTCCAACCAACGTATTTCCCTACCAGCTCAGCTCGGCCAACTTCAACAAAATTACCCGTGCTCAGCATCCCATTGTCATGCATAATTCTGGCATACAGGCGCGCTACGCTTGTTTTGGCAGTGCCCGGGTTGCCGGTAAACACCATATGCATCGTAGGTTTCATCACCTGAATGCCTTTGGATACGTATAGCCTCTGCGCATGATAATAGTTCATTGCCCGGCTAATCAGCTGCTTGACTTGTCCGATGCCAATCATCGCCTGTAGTTCATCATACGCATTTCCCTTTGGCTGTTCCATGACTACCTTCCGCTTGGTGAGTATCATCTCCTCATATTGCGGATATACAGCTGTTTTCAAATGGCGATTAAGCCAATCCTGAAAAACTGCCAAAATGGCATCAGGTGAATACCCCGCGTGTTTCTCTCTGACATCACATAGCAGGTGCCTGACCGACTCACAAACGCCAGATGCCATTGCCAAACTATCCAAATATTGCTCTGCTTCGTCCTCTCGCATCCGTTGCTCCGCGATTGCAACATAACTAACGCTGGGGCAATGGTCTTTGAGTTTTCTTTTAATGTTATCTCCCGCCTTCGGGATACAAAATACGGTCAACACGCTATGCTGATATTCTGCGATGAGTTCCCCTATCAATTCGAGTTTGCCTAAGGCCTCTTGCGCGTACAATGCGTCCATGTCGTCCTCATAAGGATATGTGAGCACAATGCTTCCCCCATGTGATGCCTGATACAGCGCGTTAAGCGTATTGACTTCATCAGGCTCCGCCTCCTGGATGGTATACCTCCTGCTTTTAAGGCGTCCCGCCTGAAAGAGTGAGGACATTAGCGTCTCAATGACACGCGTTCTGTCCTTTGTTCTGCTCATCTGCACGATGTAATGCACCGGATGTCCCTGGACTTGGGGCGTTTCCGTTCCCTCTCGGATACGTAGCAATTCTTCTTGAAGGCTATGCCCGCACAGCATGTGACCCGCCTCCTCAAAAAGCTCCCGATGTGTTTTGCGAGTACCGACCAGGAATTCTTTTCGTTTGTTCTGCCCATATGACCGTCTGATTCGCAATTCTCCAAGCCCGAACTTATCAAAGACAATGGAGTGGTCCATACCAAAGTTGTTGCTTTCTGAACTGTGCATCAAGGAGCCCAATGAGCGCATCGTAATCTCATTTACGTCAACATGTTCCACCTGATAACCAATCACGCCCCAGAATTCCTCAAGTCCGGCAGAAAATCGTGCCATATCCGTCACGACAGCACCTGCAATTAACCGGTTCCCCTGTATGCTCTCCACGAAGATGTACAGCCTGTTATCAAAGCGCTGGCAGATATCCTCATAAATAGGCTCCCATGCACCGCTTTGCGCAAGCCCCTCTTCCTCGGGCTTCTGCTCGACACTATTTGCCAAGGTTGCGATAATTCTAAAAAACATCATAGCGATTACTCCCCCTATGATGTCATCCTAACAGGAGGGATGACCCATTATTGTCCCATCCCACACAGCGGCACAGAGCCTCCCATACCAAAGATGCGAATTTCGGTTGCCATCCTTGACATGGTTACATGGCAGTTCTATAATTGACCGCGCAGGCAGCCAAGCGGTGCCTGCACCATTTTGTATGAAACAAGGTATGCTATTGTTGACGAAGTTGGATTCCGCCCTATCGCCGTGCCTGCCCGTGCGCGGCGAGCCGCCTGACCGGAAATTGTAATCTGGTTTGATTCAGATACCGTCAGCGCATAATAGGGAGGAAACACGACCCATGATCCGTTCAGATATCCGCAACATCGCCATCATTGCCCACGTTGACCACGGCAAGACCACGCTGGTAGACCAGATGCTCAAGCAGGGCGGCGTGTACCGCCAGAACCAGGTGGTGCAGGAGCGCGTGATGGACTCCAACGACCTGGAGCGCGAGCGCGGCATCACCATTTTGGCCAAGAACACCGCCGTGCATTATCAGGACTATAAAATCAACATCGTGGACACCCCCGGCCACGCCGATTTCTCCGGCGAGGTGGAGCGTGTGCTCAAGATGGTGGATGGCGTGCTGCTGCTGGTGGACAGCTTTGAAGGCCCCATGCCCCAGACCCGCTTTGTGCTGAAGAAGGCGCTGGACCTCAAGCTGCCCGTGCTGATGGTCATCAACAAGGTGGACCGCCCGGACGCCCGCTGTGACGAGGTGGTGAGCGAGCTGCTGGACCTGCTGATTGACCTGGAGGCCGACGCCGACACCCTGGACAGGCCCATCCTCTACGTCAGCGCCCGCAAGGGCACCGCCACGCTGAGCATGGATGAGGAACCCAAGGACCTGACGCCGCTGTTTGACGCCATCCTCAAATACATCCCGGCACCCGAGGGTGACGCCGAAGGCCCGGCGCAAGTGCTGATATCCACCATTGACTACAACGAGTACGTGGGCCGCATCGGCGTGGGCCGCATCAGCCGCGGCAAGCTGACCGCCGGCATGATGGCCGTGCGCTGCAACTACCACGACGACAAGGTGAGCCCGCCTTTCCGGGTGACGGAGCTGAGCGTGTTTACCGGCGGCCTGGGCCGCACCGCGGCCGACGAGGTGCGCATGGGCGACATCGTGGCGCTCAGCGGCCTGCCGGACCTGAGCATCGGCGACACCGTGTGTGACCCCTCGGCGCCCGAACCACTGCCCTTCCTGGCCATTGGCGAGCCGACGGTGAAGATGACCTTCTCCGTCAACGACAGCCCCTTCGCGGGCCGCGAGGGCACCTATGTGACCAGCCGCCACCTGCGCGCGCGCCTGTACCGGGAGCTGGAGACCGATGTCAGCCTGCGCGTCAACGACGGCGAGACGCCCGACCAGTTTGAGGTGTGCGGCCGGGGCGAGCTGCACCTGAGCATCCTGATTGAAAACATGCGCCGCCAGGGCTACGAGTTTCAGGTGTCCCGGCCCGAGGTGCTCTATCACTATGAGAACGGCGAGCGGATGGAGCCCATCGAGCGCATGCAGGTGGACGTGCCCCAGGCCTATGCCGGTGCCGTGATTGAAAAAATCGGCCGCCGCCGCGGCACGCTGGAGACAATGGCCGGCCTGGACCGGGTGCGTATGAGCTTTTTGGTGCCCAGCCGCGGCCTGTTCGGCTATCGCAGCGAGTTCCTCACCGATACGCGGGGCGAGGGCATCATGAGCGCGGTGTTCAACGGCTACGAGCCCTACCGGGGCGATATTCCCCACCGCAGCCTGGGCAGCCTGGTGTGCTTTGAATCGGGCGACGCCACGCAGTATGGCCTGTTTGGCGCGCAGGAGCGCGGCGCGCTGTTCATCGGCGCGCAGACGCCGGTGTACGCCGGCATGGTATGCGGGCAGAGCAACCGCCCCGGCGACATCGTGGTGAACGTGTGCCGTCAAAAGCATGTGACCAACATCCGCAACGCCGCCTCGGCCGAGGACAGCCTGCGTCTGGTCAGCGTGCAGCCCCTCACGCTGGAGGAAAGCCTGGAGTTTATTGAGGACGACGAGCTGCTGGAGGTGACCCCCAAGTCGCTTCGCGTGCGCAAGCGCCAGCTGAACCACGACCAGCGCCTGAAAGAGCAAAGCCGAAAGAAGAAGGTAGCGGAGTAAACCGCCGCCCGTCATCACCGGCGCCATGCCCTGGGCCGCGCCATGTAGATAACCGCCGCCTGTTCGTTCAGACGGCGGATGGCAAGGAAACCCTGGCTTTGCCAGGCCTTTCGCCCCACCTCGCATGTCGCTGGGGCGGATTACCATTAGGAGCTTCGCCCTCCGATACCTCCCAGAATACACTTCTTTGACAGTCTGAACCGCCGCCTGTTTATTCAGGCGGCGGTTGTCACATTATCAGCAAATAATACGGTTGTATGGAAGGTAAGCTCCTTCCATACATCAGGATGGTTCGGGGCTATTTGTTGGCCTTCTCCCGCGCATCCCGTGCGGCGTTCTTGGCCTTGGCGGCGTCTTCGTTGGCCTGGCCAACCACCTTTTCCACGGTGCCTTCGGACTTCATCTTGGCGTTGTCGGTCATCTTGCCCAGCGCCTCCTTTACGGCGCCCTTCACCTGCTGCCCCTTGGCCTTGGTCACCTCGGCGGCGGTCCGCAATTCCTCTTTCACGTTTTGTATCACCGGCTTCTTGTTGGGCATATGTTCCTCCTATTGTGTTGGCATGTCAGTCGGATTGTATGGCTCTGCTATGGTTATTCTACCTGTCCATCGCCATTTGAAACGCCAAACCGGTGAAAATTCTGTCAAATTTCGGAAAATGTTCTTTTTTTGTGTTTTTTCCCTTGCCTTTCTCGCGCAATGCAGATACAATAAAAAAACAATATCACCGGCCGGGTTTCCGGCCCAACACATAGGAGGGCAGCATGGATCTGAGCATGTATCCCGCGGAGCCATTCCGCATCAAATCGGTGGAAACCATCAAAATGAACACCCGCGAGGAGCGGCAGGAGGTCATCCGCAAGGCGGGCTTCAACACCTTCCTCATCGACAGCGAGGATGTGTACATCGACCTGCTGACGGACTCCGGCACCAACGCCATGAGCGACCGCCAGTGGGCGGGCATGATGCTGGGCGACGAGGCCTATGCCGGCAGCCGCAACTTCCACCACCTGGAAAAAACCGTGCAGGAGCTATTCGGCTTCAAACACGTGGTACCCACCCACCAGGGCCGCGGGGCGGAGAACATCCTCAGCCGCATCGCCATCAAGCCCGGTCAGTACGTGCCCGGCAACATGTACTTCACCACCACCCGCTACCATCAGGAGTCAAACGGCGGCATCTTCCACGACATCATCATCGATGAGGCCCACGACGCCTCCATCGACCTGCCGTTCAAGGGCAACATCGACCTGAACAAGCTGAAAGCCCTGGTGGACAAGGTGGGTGCCGAGCAGATCGCCTACGTGTGCGTGGCCATCACCGTCAACCTGGCCGGCGGCCAGCCCGTCAGCATCGCCAACCTGCGCGAAGTGTACAAATATTGTCAGTCCAAGGGTATCAAGGTATTCATGGACGCCACCCGCTGCGTGGAAAACGCCTACTTCATCAAGGAGCGGGAGCCCGAGTTCAAGGACGCCAGCATCCGCGACATCGTGCGCGAAGAGTTCAGCTACTCCGACGGCTGTACCATGAGCGGCAAGAAGGACTGCATCACCAACATCGGCGGCTTCCTGTGCGTCAATGATGAGGAGCTGTTCACCGCCGCCAAGGAGTTGGTGGTTGTGTTTGAAGGCATGCCCAGCTACGGCGGCATGGCCGGCCGCGATATGGAGGCCATGGCCATCGGCCTGAAGGAAGCCATGCAGGAGGAGTACATCGAGCACCGCATCAGGCAGGTGCGCTACCTGGGCGAGCGCCTGATGGAAGCCGGCGTACCTATCGTGGAGCCTGTTGGCGGCCACGCGGTGTTCCTGGACGCACGGCGCTTCTGCCCGCACCTGACGCAGAGCCAGTTCCCCGCCCAGGCGCTGGCGGCTGCCATCTATGTGGAGGGCGGCGTGCGCAGCATGGAGCGCGGCATCATCTCCGCCGGCCGCGACAAGCAGACTGGCCACGACCACGCGCCCAAGCTGGAAACCGTGCGCCTGACCATCCCGCGGCGCGTGTACACCTACACCCACATGGATTATGTGGCCCGTACCGTCATCCAGCTCTTCCGCCACAAGGAGGACATCAAGGGCCTCAAGTGGGCGTACGAGCCCAAGCAGCTGCGCTTCTTCACCGGACGGTTTGAGCAGCTGTAATCCATCATAGCAACCACAAGGGAGCCCGCCGTCACGGCGGGCTCCCTTCATAATCTTGCATTCATCCGTGCACTGTCCCTGACCGTTGGCGCGGCTTTGGGCGGATGGAGGCGCACAAAAGTGCCGTTGGATGCTTAACTCGCTCGGCCGCGCCTACGATGGAGGACATAGGCGCCGGCCAACAACAGCATAGACAGAGTTAGGAGCGTCAGGACGTGGTAGATATTGTCCCCCGTGCCGGGCATGGCCCGCTGGTTGGTGAATGTCATGGTGCCGGCGTAGGGGATACCATCACGCTCCACCGCCACATTGGCCTGCAGTTTGCCATCAACGGCTTTGGTGGTGACGCTGACGGTATACACTGTCTTGTCATATGTCACATCGGCATCGGCGCCCGGCACCTCCTGGATGGTGTAGCGGTAGTTGTTTACAGGCTTGCTGAATGTGCGCTCGGGGAAGGAAACCGTGCCATCCGCTGAGTTGCTCGCGGTGGCGATTATTTTGCCCTGCCCGTCCTTCAAATGGAAAGTAAACTCGCCGCCCTGTAGGCTGCCGTTTTTCAGCACTTTGCGCACCGACAGGGGCACCTTCAGCGTCGGATAGGTAACAACCACCGATTTTTCCTCAGGGTCATTGGGTATTTGCTGTGTGGTGGCGGCGTCTGAGGCAACATGCACCCGGTATTCGGTGGTGTTCAGTACATACCCCGAAGGCGCCGTCACCTCTTTGATGATGTATTCCCCGGGAATCAATTTTTCGGACAAGGCCTCCCCTGCGTCGGTGGTGGTCATGGTAAAGGTGGTGTGATCGGCAACCCTCGTTACCCGGAAGACAGCGCCGGGCAATTTGATCTGATGGTTCCCGGCATCCACCTTCACAATCCCCAACCGGCTGAGCAGGCTGCCCGAGCCTTCGCCGCCGGAGCCGCTCAGCGAGTAATTCACGCTTTTTGTCGCCTTCACCTCAGTGGAGTCGATGGATGCCTCATTCTTCAGCGTGGCGCCGGGGCGATAGGTAGAGCGGTAGGTCAGTCGGTACTGTTTTGTGCCAATGTCGCCCTTGGTATAGGTA
>CALNAU010000070.1 GCA_937874275.1 uncultured Clostridia bacterium
GACGAGGTCATCACCACCCAGTACGCCATGGGCATTGTGGAAAAGCTGGGCCTGCTCAAGATGGATTTCCTGGGCCTGCGCACGCTGACCGTGATTCAGGATACGCTGGATTTGCTGGCCCGCCAGGGCATCCACCTGAAGGTGGAGGACATCCCCATGGATGACCCGGCCGTGTACCAGATGATATCGCGCGGTGATACGGACGGCGTGTTCCAGCTGGAAGGCAGCGGTATGCGCGCGTTCCTGGCCAACATGAAGCCGGAAAACTTTGAGGACATCATCGCCGCCATTTCGCTGTACCGCCCGGGGCCGATGGAATCCATCCCCCGCTACATACAGGGCAAGCGGGACCCAGACAGCATCCAGTACCACACGCCGCTGCTGGCCCCCATCCTCGATGTTACCTACGGCTGCATGGTGTACCAGGAGCAGGTGATGCAGATTGTGCGCGACCTGGCCGGCTACAGCTACGGCCGCAGCGACCTGGTGCGCCGCGCCATGAGCAAGAAAAAGCACGACGTGATGATGAAGGAGCGCCAGTTCTTCATCTACGGGTCGGAGGAGGACGGCGTGCCCGGCGCGGTCAAGCGCGGCGTTTCGCCCAAAGCGGCGGAGAAGATATTCGACGAGATGGCGGCCTTCGCCAGCTACGCCTTTAACAAGTCGCACGCCGCGGCTTACGCTGTCAACGCCGTGCAGACGGCCTGGCTTAAATACCACTACCCGGAGGAGTTCATGGCCGCGATGATGAACTCCTTCCTGGGCTCGGCCACGGCGGTGGCCAACTACATCCACTACTGCCGCAAAAACCAGATCCCCGTGATGCCGCCCCATGTGAACCATTCGGCCGCCAAGTTCACCGTGGGCCACAACGAGGAGGGGCGCAAGGGCATCGTGTTCGGCCTGGCGGCCATCAAATCCATCGGCGAGAAAGCCGTGCAGCGCATCATTCAGGAGCGCGAGGCCAGGGGCAACTACCGCGACATCTTTGACTTCTGCCGCCGGATGGATTCGGAGAGCATCAATAAACTGGCCGTGGAAAGCCTCATCAAGGCCGGATGTTTTGACGGCCTGGGCGGCACGCGCGTGCAGTGCATCAACGTGTACAAGGAGGTGCTGGACGCGGGCAGCGCCACCCGGCGCAACAACATCGCGGGCCAGGTATCGCTGTTTGACCTGGCGGCAGGCGCCGCGCCGCGCCAGGAAGCCACACCCTACCCCGACCTGCCGGAATACCCCTGGCGCATCCGCCTGGCCATGGAGAAAGAGGTGACGGGCGTATACATCTCCGGCCACCCACTGGATGAGTACGCGCAGGCGCTGGACGGCCTCACTTACAACACCGCCTATGTGACAGAGCTGACCGAGCGCGAGGACCACGGCCTGAGCGAGGATGGCCGTCAAGTGCAGATGGGCGGCATGATCGTGGCGCTGCGCGCCAAGGCTACCCGCAAGGGCAGCATGATGGGCTTTGCCCAACTGGAGGATCTGACGGGCCAGATTGAGTGCCTGCTGTTCCCCGCCACGTGGGAGCGCTATGGCCGCGATTTGAGCGAGGATACGGCGGTCCTCATCACCGGCAAGCTGTCGGTGCGCGAGGATGAGGAGACCAAGCTGCTGGCCGACCGCATCGTAGCATTGACCCCCGGCGGCGCACCTGCCAAACCGCAGCCGCCGCCCGACCCCGCGGTACTTGCCAAGCAAGCCCCTGTCAAGTTATACTTGAAGCTGCAACGCAGCCAAATGCCCTGCTGTGAGGCAGTGCTCCACAAAATGCAGGGCAATATCCCGGTTTACCTCAACCTGCCGGACGAAGGGCTGACGCTGCTGGCGCCCATGCACTGGTGGTGCGACGACGCGGATGACGCGCGCGCAAACCTGCTGGATTGCCTGCCCAAGGAACATATAAAGGTGGTATCTAAGGTATGAACAAAATGTCCCTCACGGTGCCGGCCAAGGACGAGTGGGGCCTGGTGTTTCACTCGGCTTTAAGCGCCGTTGGCGTGCTGGCCAATCTGTCCGTGGACATGATCGCCGACCTGCGCAGCGCAAGCGACGAAGCCTTTGAGCTGCTGACGCACCAATCCCGCCCGGTTCACCACGTGGAGATGGATTGCGAGCTGAAGGAAGGCGCGCTGTTTGTGCGCATAAGCGCGCACCGGGCCGAGGCCTATCAGCAGTGCGAGCCGATGGACCCGGAGGTTGCCCACCTGATACTGGGTGCCTTGGCGACTGATGTGCGGCTGGAGGGCGACTCCTGCGGCATCTACAGCATCAACATGACCCTGCCGGCAGTGGACGTATAGCATGAATGCAGACCTGATTCACGAAACAGCAAAGGCATATGCCCTGGACCCGCGGGAGGAGACGCTGGAGACAGCGACGATGACCGCGCTGCCGCTGAGCTATGCCATTGCTGCGCGTTTTTCAGGCCGCGGCATCGATTTGGAGGATTTGCGGCAGGTGGCGGCGCTGGCCTTGGTGTCGGCGCTCAAGGGCTTTGACCCCCACCGCGGCCTGCGCTTCACCACCTATGTGACCCCCACCATCATCGGCACCCTGCGCAACCACATCCGCGACCGGGCACAGTTGGTGCGCTCGCCCCGCGGCCTGCGCGAGCAGGGCATCCAGATGGACCGAATGACCGAGCAGCTGACCCAGAGCCTTCGCCGCGAGCCATTGGCGCAGGAGCTGGCTGACGCCCTGGGCTGGGATATTCAGCGGGTGATTGATGTCCAGGCGATGCGGGAGAAATCCCATGTCGCCTCTTTTGATGCGCCGGACGAAAACGGCCTGATGCTGTTTGACAAGCTGGGCGGCGACGAATCCGGCTACGATGCCTTTGAGGCGCGGGAAGACCTGCGCAGCGCCATGCGCAACCTGGCCGACAACGAGAAACGGCTGCTGGCCTACCGCTTCCGCGAGCGCCTGTCCCAACAGGCCACCGCACAGAAGATGGGCATGACGCAGATGCAGGTGTCGCGTATGGAGCGTCGGGTGCTGGCCGCCCTCAAGCAGGAAATGACCTCGGTATGAGCAGGGTGCTGCTGTCCCACTGGCTGACGCAGCAGGGAATCGCCCGGGATGATAAGGATGCGGCGGCTCTGATAATGAGCGGCCGCGTCTACGTCAATGGGCAGCGCGCCAGGGCCGGGCAAAAGGTCAAGCCCCAGGACGCCATCCAGGTGCGCGGACTGAGCGAGCGCTATGTGGCCAAGGGCGGCCTGAAGCTGGAAGGCGCGCTGCGCGCCTTTGGTATCAGCGCCAAGGGGCGGGTATGCATCGACGCGGGCGCCTCGACCGGCGGCTTTACCCACTGCCTGCTCACCCAGGGCGCGCAACTGGTCTACGCGGTGGATGTGGGCTATGGCCAACTGGCCGGCAGCCTGCGGCAGGACGCGCGGGTCATCAACATGGAGCGCACCAACATCGGCGACGAGGCGCTGCTTGCGCTCTCCCCCGTGCCCGACCTGGGCACCTGCGACCTGAGCTACCTGTCGCTGCGCAAGGGGGTGCCGCTGTTTTCACAGGCCATGCAGGGGCTGGGCGACCTGCTGTGCCTGGTCAAGCCCCTGTTTGAGACCGACAGCGCCCAGGCGCGCCAGAGCGGCACGCTGCCGGATGCGGCCTATGCCCCGCTGCTGCGCGGCCTGATCGACGACCTCAACGCCCAGCCCGCCACCGGTGTGTGGCAGGTGACCCACAGCCCGGTCACGGGCAACGCGGGCACGCGGGAATTCTTTTTGCATGTGCGCTTTGGCGCGGGCGCGCCGCCCACGATTTCGGCGGACGAACTGGACGCCTGCGTGGCGCGGGCGCTGGCGGTGGCGCCCTATCGCAAGCCGGGGTTGGAAGAGGCCACCGAAACATCGCACCAACCGTAACACCACACCGACAGCAAGGGGTTTATCATGTTTGAGTTTGACGGCCAGCACAGGGTATTTGGCGTAACGGCGCTGGAAAACCTGTTCATCACCGAATACATGCCGGGGGCCGACGGCGATTATGTCAAGGTATACCTGAGCGCGCTGTACCACTGCCAGCAGCAGGACGGCAGCTTTGGCATCCCCGAGATGGCATTGGAGCTGGGCCTGGGCGAGGACCGCATTGAGGCGGCCCTGCGCTATTGGGAGCGCCGCAGGTTACTCAGCCGCGTCAGCGACAAGCCGCCGCGCTACCGCTTTTACCACCTGGGCGAGCGCATGCTCACCGGGCAGGACGCGCCGGGCGGAGACCGGGACTATATCGCCTTTGCCGAGGCCATCTACGCGCTGTTTCAAAACCGGCGCAAGATACGCCCCAGCGAGATAGCCATGGCTTTTGAGTGGGTCAGCGAGATGCACCTGCCCCAGGAGGTGGTGATGATGCTGCTCACCTATTGCATGGACACCCGCGGCGTCAGCTTTACCTTCAAGGCCGCACAAAAGCTGGCGGCCACCATGGCCGAGGACGGGGTAAAAACCCCCGAGGACGCAGAGCAGTACCTGAGCCACTCCAAACACATCAGCGACGGCGCCAAGGCCGTGCTGCGGCGCTTTAACATGCGCCGCCTGCCCACCGAGGACGAGCTGCGCCTCTACCGCCTGTGGACGCAGGACTGGGGCTTTACCCACGACGGCATCCTGGCCGCCTGCGCCGAAACCGTCAAGGCATCCAACCCTTCCTTTGGCTATTTGAACGGCATATTGGAGGGGCTGCGTCGGCGCGGCGCCTCAGGCCGCGACGCCAAACAGGTGGAGCAGCAGATTGCCCAGGAGAGCAAGGGGCTGGCCGGGGCGCGCGAGGTGCTGGACGCCCTGGGCACCCGCACCAGCGCCACCTTGATATTAAAGGCCTACGAAGCCCTGCTGCAAGACGCGCCCCACGAGCTGATTGTGCTGGCGGCGCGGGATGTGGCGGCACGGCGCGGCCGGTTTGAGGACATTGAAAAGCGTCTGAAGGCCTGGCGCGAGCAGGGCATCACCACGGCGGAAGCCGCCGCCAAGTCGGCCCCAACACCCGCTACAGGCGGCAGGCAGCCCAAGACCGTCAGCGCCCAGCGCTATGCGCAGCGCGAGTACACGGGAAATGAACTTTCTGAACGGGAGGCCAAAATGTTGGAGGAGGCGCGCAAGTATGACCAACCTTGAACTGCTGCAAAAGGTATTGGCCGAGCGACGGGAGATTCAGGCGCGCAACGAGCAGGAGGAGCAGCGCCGAGAGCGGGAGGTCAGCGAGCAAAACCCGGAAATCGGCCGCCTGATTGACGAGCGGCGCCGGGCCATCTTTGCGGGGCTGCGCCAGGCATTGGACGGCGTGATTCCCTTCGGCATTGAGCAGGATACCCTCCGGCGCAACGCCCGCATCGAGCAGCTGCTGACCCAGAGCGGCTATCCCGCGGACTATCTCGCCCCCATCTATGACTGTACGCTGTGCGAGGATACCGGCTACACAGGCGATGGGCAAAAGACGCTGTGCGCTTGCGCCACGCGGCGATATCAGCAGCTGCTGACCGATGAAGCCTTTCGCGACGAAATACAGACCTTTGAAAACTATGATGAGCGGCTTATCCCCGCTGACCCGCTGCCCGGCAAGGGCGTGAGCCAGCGCGCCTACACCCGCCTGCTGCGGGAGCAGTGTGAAGCCTATGCCAACGCCCTGCCGGACGGGCAGGTGCGCAGCCTATTGCTGTACGGCGGCAGCGGACTGGGCAAAACATTCTTGCTGCGCGCCATTGGCGTGCGGGCCTCGGAGCGCGGCGTCCACACGCTAGCATTGACGGCCAACACGCTGCTCAACCGCATCCGCGCGCAATACTTTGCCCGCGGCGGCGAGCAGATGGACGACAGCCACATGCATGTGCCCCTGCTGCTGATTGACGACCTGGGCACCGAGCCGCTGTGGGAGGGCATCACGGTGGAGCAATTGTTCGCCCTGATTGACCACCGCCAGCGCATGGGCCTCAACACCGTCATCAGCACCAATCTGAGCCTGACAGAGCTGAAATCCCGATATACCGAGCGCCTGACCAGCCGCCTGCTAGACGAGCGTGAGTATCAAACGCTGGCCTTCTATGGCGAGGATTTACGGCAGCGCAGATAGGGTTTATTTGTCCATATAAATGACCTCCCCGTCGCTTTCTCAAATGACAGGGAGGTTTTATTGTCGACAAAAAAACCAATTAATCCGCCCAAAGTTCCTTTTTGCGCGCCAGCATCTCGTCCACGCGGTCAATGTACTGGGCTACGTTCTTCACATTGGGCGCGCGGATCACCAGCACGCGGCCGGGGGTGACGCGCTTGGAGATACCGCCGGCGCCCAGCGCCAGCACGCTCACAGTGTCCTCCATGGTATCCACATTGTACAGGCATTCCTTGCCCGGCAGGGCATAGCCCACGTTGGCCTGATTGCCCGCCATGTGCTTCTGGCGGTACAGATAGTAGGGGTTCATGCCCAGGCCATCCGCCGCCGCGCGGCCAAGCTGCACCATATAGGCCACAGCCTCCTCATCGGGCAGGCTATCCATCAGGCGGTGCATATCACTGGAGCGTTTGACGCACAGGGTATGCACCGTCAGGTTTTCGGGTCGAATGGCCGACACCCAGTCGAGGGTGCTTTCAAACATGGCGGCATCCTCCCCCGGCAGCCCGGCGATCAAATCCATGTTGATGCTGTCAAAACCGATGCGGCGCGCTAGGTGAAAGGCCTGTTCGGCCTGCGCCTTGGTATGCGCCCGGCCGATGGCCTGTAGCGTTTCATCAAAAGAGGTCTGCGGGTTGACCGAGATGCGCTCCACCCCGGCGTCGCGGATGGCGCGCAGCTTGTCCTCGCTCATGCTGTCGGGGCGCCCGGCTTCCACCGTGCGCTCCCTCGCGGGGCGCATCAGCGGCTGTGCCGCGGTAAGTACCCGCGTCATCTGTTCAGCGGTCAGGGCCGTGGGCGTGCCGCCGCCCATGTAGAAGGCACGGGGTGTCAGCCCCTTCTCTGCCAAGAGGGCGATGGCGCCCTCGATCTCCCGCAGCAGCGCCTGCGTATAAGGCTCCAGCAGGTCGCCGCGGCCCACCTGCATGCTGATGAAGCTGCAATACCGGCAGCGGCTGGGGCAAAACGGGATGCCGATGTAGACATCCACCTCGTGCGGCGCCGCTTGCGGCAGCTGCCGCTGGGTCTCCACCACCGTGGCCAGCAGCCCGGCGTTTTCAGGCCGCACGTCAAACACCTCCATCATGCGGCCGCAGGCGCGGTTGAGGCTCAGCCCCTCGCCCAACGCCTCATAAATGAGGCGGGTGGGCCGGATGCCGGTCAGCGAGCCCCAGGCCGGATGTTTGCCGGTGGCCAGCTTGAGGGCATGATACAGCGCCAGCTTGACCTGGCGCTTGTGCAATCGCTTTTCGGTCAGAGGGTCCTTCTGCGGCGTTTCGCTATTCTGATAGCCGCCATCCAGGCAGCCGCTCAGGCGGATATCGCAGCGACGCAAGCCGTCCTTGACCTCCTCCGTGTGCAGCACACGCAGGTCGGCCTCGTCCTCCGCCAATGTCAGGGGATAGAAAAACAGCCCGGCGACCTCGGCCATCTCCTTGATGAAGTCGGGCCGCGGGCTGTCGATGCGCAGTTTCATGGAATGATAAAGTTGCTCCCGTGGCCGGGGTATGCCCGCAGGCCGTGGAGGCTCAGCAGCATGCGCAGCGACTCGCGCATCTGCGCCATGGAGCCGCCGGGCAAATCGGTGCGTCCATAGTCGCCGTCAAACAGCGTATCGCCCGTGAACAGGTGATCGCCCATGCGGTAGCTGACGCCGCCGGGCGTATGGCCTGGCGTACCCAGCACCTGGATGGTGATGCCCGCCAACTTCAAAATCTGTCCGTCGGTCACAAAATCCGTCGCCTGCGGGCGGGGGGCCACATCGCGCACAAAGCTGCCCGCCTGAAAGCGGGTTTTCTCCAGCATGGGGGCGTCGTCCTTGTGAATGTAGATGGGCACACCCGGGAACGCGTGCAGCGCGCCGGTGTGGTCCCAATGCCCGTGGGTCATCAGAATGGCCGCGGGCTGTCTGTCGCCCAGCGCGGCCTGAATCTTGTGGGCGTCGTCGCCGGGATCGACCAGCAGCGCGTCCTCGCGCTCGGGCAGATAGATGACATAGCAGTTCTCCTGCAGTTCGCCGGTGGGGATGATTTTGACTTGAATATCCATGGGTACTCCTCAATCAAAAGTTTTTGTGGCTGTCCAGCAGCAGGGTGACCGGGCCGTCGTTGACCAGCGCCACCTCCATGTGGGCGCGGAACTGCCCACGGGATACGGGGATGCCGCCTTGGGCCAGGTGGTCACAGCACAGCTCGTACAGGGCATTGGCGCGCACCGGTTCCTCGGCCTGGGTGAACCCCGGGCGGTTCTGCCCGCGGGCATCGCCCAGCAACGTGAACTGGCTCACCACCAAGGCCTCGCCGCCCACATCCGCCAGGGCCAGATTCATCTTGCACTGCTCGTCCTCAAAGATACGCAGCTTGCGAATCTTGTCCGCCATGTACTGGGCATCCTTCTCGGTGTCGCCCACTTCCACGCCCAGCAGCACCATCAGCCCGTGGCCGATGGCGGAAATCCGCTCCTCGCCAACGGTAACCGACGCCTGCCGCACCCGCTGTACCACTGCCCGCATAGTTCCTCCCGTTCTGACTAACTCACACTCCGGAACGCTTCCAGCACGTCCGAGCGCTTCTGTATTCTGGTGACGGCCTGGCGCAGCTGCTCCTTGCTGGTGACCTGCAGCACCATGTGGATGGTGACCGTGCCGTTCTTGTTGCTGCGCATGGAGACCGCCGTTACCGGCGCCCCCATGTCCGACACAAAGACGGTGATTTCGCCAAGCAGGCTTGGATGGTCGTAGGCCACGATGCGCACCGCGGCATTGAAGGTGCCCGTGCCTTCATCCGCCCAGCTCACCTGAATGGCGCGCTCGGGTTCGGAGTTGATCGCGTTGACACAGTCGGACTTGTGCACCGTGACGCCGCGGCCGCGGGTGACATAGCCCACAATCTCGTCGCCGGGCACCGGGTTGCAGCAGTGGGCAAAGCGCACCAGCATGCCCGGCCCGCCCTCCACATAGATGCCGTGTGTGGGCTTGCCCTGCTTGAGCACTTCCTTGGGCTCGGGCAGCGTGGGGCCCTTCTTCACATTCTCCTGCTCGGTCTCGCGCTTTTGCTCCTCCAGCAGGCGGGAGATGACGTAGATGGACGGCAGCCCGCCAAAGCCCACCGCGCCAAACAGCGTCTCCAAATCGGTGAAGGCGTATTTCTTCAGCAGCGGCTCCAGGTACTCCGCCTTGGTGATTTCGCCCAGCTTGACGCCGCGGCGCTTGGCCTCGCGCTCCAGCATCTCCCGGCCCTTCTGCACGTTTTCGCCGTGCAGCTCCCGCTTGAAAAACTGGCGTATCTTGGCCTTGGCCTGCTGGGTCTTGACCACATTGAGCCAGTCCATGCTGGGGCCCTTGGAGGCCGAAGAGGTCATGATTTCCACCCGGTCGCCCGTCACCAGCTCGGTATCGATGGGCACCATCTTGCCGTTGACCTTGGCGCCCACGCAGGCGTTGCCCACCTGCGAGTGGATGCGGTAGGCAAAATCCAGTGGCGTAGCGCCGCGCTGCATGTTGATGATATCGCCCTTGGGCGTGAAGAGGAAAACCTCCTCGCTGAACAGGTCGGTGCGCAGGCCGTCGATAAACTCCTTGCTGTCGCGGGTCTCGGACTGCCAGTCCAGAATCTGCCGCAGCCAGTAGAGCTTTTTATCCAGACCGCCGCCCGACACGCCTTCCTTGTAGTTCCAGTGCGCCGCGATGCCGTACTCGGCCACGCGGTGCATCTCGTAGGTGCGTACCTGCACCTCAAAGGGCGTGGGGATGCTGCGCCCGCCAATCAGCGTGGTGTGCAGCGATTGGTACATGTTGTTCTTGGGGACGGAGATATAGTCCTTAAACCGGCCGGGCACCTGATTCCACAGCGTGTGCACCGCGCCCAGCACGGAATAGCAGTCGGGGATGTTCTCCACCAACACGCGGATAGCAATCAGGTCGTATATCTGTTCGAAGTGTCGGTTTTGAATCACCATCTTGCGGTAGATGCTGTACAGGTGCTTGGGTCGGCCCTCAATCTCAAAGTTCTTGATGCCCATCTCGTCCAGCTTGTCGCGCAGGGTGGAGATGATGGTCTGTATCTGCTGCTCGCGCTCAACGCGCTTGATGCCCACCTTGTGGGCCACCTCGCGATACCCCTCCGGGTCGATGTAGCGCAGGGCCAGGTCTTCAATCTCCTGCTTGATGGTGTATACGCCCAGGCGGTGAGCGATGGGCGCGTAGATGTCCAGCGTCTCATGCGCGATGGCCACCTGGCGCTCGGCCGGCTGAAAGCCCAGCGTGCGCATGTTATGCAGGCGGTCGGCCAACTTGATCAACACCACGCGGATATCCCGCCCCATGGCCAGTATCATTTTGCGCAGGGACTCGGCCTGCTGCTCCTCACGGTCGGTGAAGTTGAGGCGGCCCAACTTGGTCACGCCGTCCACCAGCTCCATGATTTCGCGGCCGAACTCCTTCTCGATGATGTCCAGGGTGATGTCGTCGTTATCCTCCACCGTGTCGTGCAGCAGGCCCGCTGCCACGGTGGGGCCATCCAGCATGATTTCCACCAGAATGCTCGCCACATTCTGCGGGTGAATAAAGTATGGCTCGCCGCTCTTGCGCAGCTGCCCGTCATGGGCCTGCTGCGCGAAGTGGAACGCCTTTTCGACCACAGCGAGGCTCTCCCCCGGATTGTATTGCTGCATCCGGCCGATCATTTCCTCCAGGGTCAGGCATTCAAACTTGCTGTGGGCCACAGGTTCTCCTTATTGCAGTAATTGGTAGAGCAGGCTGTCGGCGGGGTCACGCTTGGTCATGGGCAGCAGGCGCAGCTGGTTGCCCTCCAGGGTGACGAGGTTCAGCTCCTGCAAAATGAGGGCGGCGGCGTGCGCGCGCATGGGCTGCCACCCAAGGTTCAGCAGGTGGCCATCCTGTCTGGCCTGTACATAGGCCAGGCGCAGGTCGTCCACGCTCAGGCGCAGGGAGGCCAGCAGACCCTCCAACGCTTCGGTGCGGGGCATAAAGTACAGCTTAGCCTCCGGGAACATCTGCGCCATGTACGCGGCCTCGGCCTCGCCCAGCAGGCCATCGCAGCATACCAGCGTGTCACAGGGGGCGTCAATGGCATCCAGCGGCACCCGGTACAGCACCGCGCTGCTGCCCCGCCGGTCGGCATAGGCGCCGGCAGCCGTTGTCAGCTGCGGCCAGCGGCGGTGCATACGCTGGGCCGTGTCCGCCGTGCGGCATAGCAACAGCGTGCCCCGCGGGGGCACTTCCTCCCCCGTCCAGGCCTCCGCCTGCGCAGGCAGCCTTGATATATTCGACACGATGGCCGCCATATCCTGCATAAGGGCGCGCTGTTCGCCCACCGGGTCGGGCACGAAGGCCTGTTCGCCTGCGCGGTACGCCTGCAACTGAAACTGTGGGCTGACCCGCCCGGCATATTCGTTGAGCGACAGGCGCACAATGGCGTCCAGCTGCGGAGGCATGCCCTCCGCCCGGTCCCCCTGGCCAAAGGCGATGCCGTCACGCAGCTCGTTGCCCGCGCGCAGTGCCATCTTCATGTGGCGGCCGTCAGCGCCCACGCGCCGGGCCGAGGCCAGCTGCACGCCTGCCAGCAAAAAGGCCGGAGCCGGGTTGCCGATGCCAAAGGGAGCCAGCATCTCCAGCCGCTGGATGGTATCGGTGCGCACATCGGCCAGGCTGAGCGGCGCGTCGAAATACACCTGGGGCACCAAGGGCTGGCCGCCCAATTGGGCGCGCACCGCCTCGTCAAAGCGCCGGCGCAGCGCCGGCACATTATCCAGCGGCAAGGTCATCCCGGCCGCCGCCTTGTGCCCGCCAAAGCGCACAAACAAATCACCGCAGGCCTTCAGCGCCTCATACAAGTCGATACCGCCAGCCGTGCGCCCGGAGCCGGTGGCCACACCGTCCTCCTCGGTGAGCACCACCGTGGGAAAGCCGTATCGCTCGGCCAATTTGCCCGCGGCCAGCCCCACCACGCCGCTGTTCCACCCCTGGCCGCACAGCACAATGCTGTGGGCATGCAGCAGGTTTTCCTGGGCCAGCAGGGCCTCGGCCTGGTCAATCACCTGGCGCTCCTGCTGCTGGCGCTCGCGGTTGAGGTCGTCCAGCCGCTGGGCCAAAGTTTCGGCCTCGTCATCCCTGGTGGTGCGCAGCAGCTGCAGGGCATCCTGCGCGGTGTTCAGCCTGCCGCCCGCGTTGAGGCGGGGGGCCAGGCCAAAGCCAACGCGGTCCGACGTGACGCGCTGCCCCGGCGTCATGCCCGCAGCGCGCATCAGCGCCAGCAGGCCGGGGCGCCGGGTATCCGCCAGGGCCGTCAGGCCATGGGCGGCGATAATGCGGTTCTCGGAAAGCAGGGGCACCATATCGGCAATGGTGGCCATGGCCGCCAGGTCCAGCTGCCCCTTGGCAAAGGCCAGGCCATGCAGCGCGCAGGACAGTTTCCACGCCGTGCCCGCCCCGCAAAGGCCGGGGAAGGGATAGTCCCCCAGCAGCGGGTTGATGACGGCATCCGCCGGGGGCAATGTATCGGGCGGCTGGTGGTGATCGGTCACTATCACGCGCAGGCCCAGTTCGCGCGCCAGCGCTACCTCCTCCACCGCGGTGATGCCGCAGTCCACCGTAAGCAGCAGTTCGGCCTGGGGGGCCAGCTTGCGCACGGCATCGGCGTTGATGCCGTAGCCCTCGGTATGCCTGTCCGGGATGTAGACCACCGTTTTCAGCCCGGTGGCACGCAGGGCTTCCTCGGCAATCACCGACGCGCACAGGCCGTCCACATCATAGTCGCCATACACCACCGCCCGCGCCTTGCGCGCGCCCAGCTCCCGGATGAGGGCCACCGCCTGTGGCATGCCCAGCAAGCGTATGGGGTCGTGCAGGGCGTCCAGGCTGGGGTACAGGAACGCCTGCGCCTGCGCAGCATCGGTGATGCCCCGCGCGTGCAGCAGCGAAGCCAGCCAATCCTCGTACCCCGGGATTTGGTGGGGCTGCGCGCGGCGGATGAACGACTGCATGGGACCTCCTTTTTACGTTCGGTATCATTTGATTATATCTGATATTCAAGAATGATTCAGCATGGCTATGAGGAAAGCGCCAGCAGCATGGCTGGCGCTTTCCTCCGGATGGGTTTACTTTCTCTTGCCGAAGCGGGCAGCGCACATCATCCACAGGGAGGGGATGATGCACACCGCGGAGTAGAAGGAAACAATCAGGCCAACCGCCAGGGGCACCATGGCGCCCACCAGCGCGGCATTGCCGCTGACGGCGCCCGCGATAATCAGCAGGGCGGCCATGATGACGGCCACCAGGCGCAGACCGGCGGTCTGGCGCACGGCTGCCGCGGCGATCTGGTCGTTATCCATATCACGCTGGGAGTTGGCGGTGCGCAGCTCGTGCATGGCGCGGATAATCGGCCAGCTCTGGCAGTAGGTGAACACGATGGAGAAGATAACCATCACGGGCATCACCACCGTCTGGGGCAGCGCAATGCTGACCAGCGCCACCACAGCCAAGGTGAGCAGCTGATCGTGCAGCGCCACCGCGCCCAAGGTAAGGCCCACGGCCAGGCTGTAGCGCACCAGGCCGAAGATGAAGGTAACCAGCACGGTGACGGCCATGCTGATGTACAGCGCGTCCATGGCGACCATCTCGCGGCCACTGCCCAGGAATTTGAGGCCGATGCCGGCAGCCGCCACGGCAATGCCGGCCACGATGACCAGCAGGGACAGGTACAAGGCCTTGGGGGCCGATTTCATGTTGACGTTGCTCACTTAAGCCGCCTCCTTTTTCGCGCTGCCGCTGGTATACAGGGCGCTGTTGGTGCCAAAGAGGTTGATTGCGTTGCTCATCAGGATGCGCATCACGATGCCCATCAGCACCAGGTCAACCAGCACGCCCAGGCCGAAGGTGCGCATAAAGGCGCCAATCTGCTGATGGTCCACGATGATGAGGATGACGGCCAGCAGCAGTAAGGCGGCCAGCACATCAATGGCCACCTTGCCGGGGCCGGCATAGGCATCCTTGACCGACTGGCGGATGGCGCGGCCACGGTCCAGGTCGCTCTTCATGCTGCGGTAGAGCAGCAGCAGGGCGTACACCAGCAGGCCAAAGCTGCCCCACACGGCCAGCAGCGTCGCCACGGTGAACCCGCTGCGCACCAGCGCCGCCAGGAAGTAGGTCGCCACCAGCTGAATGCCCATCAGCCACACGGCAATCAGGCCGCCCAACCGATAGGTCAACAGGAAGTACAGGCTAATCAGCAGCACCACGGCGGCCAGCGCCCAAATGACGGTGTTTTGCACCTTGGCGCCAAACAGCGGCGCGCCGTTCTCGTTGCTCTCATGGGTGAGCACCAGGGGCAGCGGGCCATACTGCATCATGGAGGCATAGGCCACGGAATTTTCGTGGTTAAAGCCGGGCAGCGAGGCCTGGCCTTCGGTCAGCGCCTGGTTGATGCCGGGGTTGGCCACCGCCGTGCCGTCAATCATCAGCTGCATGCTCTGGCCAATCAGCTCGGCCGTCTTGTCGGCGAAAATCTGCTTGCCTTCATTATCCAGCAGGAAGCCGATGGCATAACTGCCGTCCTGCGGGTTGAGGCCGTAGTTGGCCTGCTTCACATGCTCCCAGGTGAGGAAGGGTGTTCCGTCGGGCGCGGCAAAGGCGAAGTCGCCCCGCTGGGCCATCATCTCAAAGGCGTGGTCGTGGGTGCCATCCAGCGGCAGGGTGAGGCGAATCTTGTTGCCTTCGATGACCTCGGCCTGCGCGCTGTTCCAGCCGCCAAAGGCCAGACGCTTGCCAAGCAGGCTGACGGTTTGCTTCAGTTGCTCCTCGGTCACCTCGCCGCCCTCAGCCACAGGGGCCGCGGTATAGGTCTGCACCAGGTTCTCCCCCAGGTCCGCGCCCGGCACCAGCGCCTGGCGCCAAGTGCTGCTCTGCGACGGGGTGGGGATCCAGGCCAGCAGCTTGTACAGGCCCTGGTTATCCAGATTCATGCCGCGCACGCCGATGAAGGCGGCGGCCAGCGTCAGCGCCAGCAGCACCACCAATGTAACGGCGGCGACGGCCTTGCTGTTCATGGGTTTTTTGGTTTGTTTCACGGGCTTTGCCATGTTCGTTTCCTCTCTTCATTCACATAATGGGGTGGATGCGGGAAACATTTACCCGGCTTCGTCCGACAGATGAAAGGCATGGTAGGCAATCAATCGGTAGGGCAGCAAGACGGGCATTTCTACCCGTTGATCATGCGTCCGTGGCTGCGGGGGGCATTCCCCCGCCTCCTGCGGCAAGGCGCGGCTGGGCATAGCCTGCTCTGCCTTGGCTTCGGCGGGCAGCCACATCACCGGCCCCGGCACAGCATAGGCCGGCCGATAGGGCGGCAGGTCGGCCTCCATCGGCCCCTCCGCCACCACCATCAACCCCAGCGCCAGCAGGAAAGCGCAAACCAGCACAAACAGCCACAGCAGCCTTGCCTTCATCGCGCTTCCCTCCTTCATGCCGAATGCAAGAATTATAGCGTATCGCGGTGAGGAAAGTAAAGGTTGTGCTACCACCGCTTCCTCCTTCCGTATGTAGGAGTACCATACATATTGGACAACGAACCTGAAAGGAGGGCATAAGAAAGA
>CALNAU010000071.1 GCA_937874275.1 uncultured Clostridia bacterium
TCCTGGGGCGCGCCGGCCGGCACCACCAGCACCAGGTCGCCCCGGTGCACGCGAAAGCCGCGCATGTCATCATCCGGCGCTTTGAAATAGTACACCCTGTCCTTGGGCGCGCCCTCGATTTTTCCTTCGGTGACAGGCAGCAGGCGGCTGCCCACCTCCTTCATCACGGCGTTGTAGATGGGCACATGCTGCAACACGCCGCTGAGGGCGTCCAGCCAGATCGAGCCAGTGATGCCGGTATCCACCGCCTTGCCCTCGGGCTTGCCTGTGGCCGCCTTTTCCACGGCTTTTGCCGCCTGGGGCAGGGCACTTTGCAGGTCCACAGTGGCCGCGATGTCGTCCAGCGTAAAGCTGCTCTCCTCCGGCGCCTGCGCGCCCATCACCTTGAGGATGCGGCGTGCCTGGGCATCCTGTATGATGCGCGTGCCGGCCTCCACCTCTTTGAGGTATCCCTCGCTTACGCCCGATTTGCGGGCAACCGCCTTGTGCGTCATTCCGCGGCGGGTACGTTCCAGTTTAATCAGGTCGCCCAATCTGCTCATGCCATTCTCCCCAATGTAGATGGCTTAGAATATAAGGGCTATCAGCGAATAAATCAAGTGGGCTGCGATGCCCGCGCACAGGCCGCCCACGCTGTGGCTGAGAATGGCCTTGCCCGTCAGGCGGCTGTAGCCCAGCGCGCTCATCATGGCCACGTGGGTACTCAGGTACCCGCTCATGCACATGCACATGGCGGTGAACACGGCGATGTCGTGGGCGTTGGCCAGCTTCTCGCCCACCAGGCGGGAAATCAGGCTCAGCGACGCGCCGGAGGAGCCCAGCGCCGTGATGGGCACCGCGATGCTCTGTGGGCTTTGCAGGCCAAACAGGGGGCGCAGTATAAACTCCAGCTTTTCGCCGATGGCCGGCAGCAGGCCGATGCCCTCATAGGCCACGCCGGTATAGCGCGCCCCGTCGGCGGGGCCGCCCGACAGCATCATTACAAACGTGCAGATGACCAGCACGCCCGGTACAATGTCGATGCCCATCTGCACGCCCACCTTGCCGCCGTCCAGCATCGCCTCCAAAAAGCGGGAGGCCACGCTGCCCTGACGCACCACGCGGTAGTCGCGCGCCAGCGGCACGCCGCCATCCCCCTGGCTCATGGCGTCCGCGCCAAAGGAGCGGCGGGTGAAGCGCAGCATCAGCCGCGTGCTGATGATGCTGCCGATGACGGCACCCAGGTTGCCCACCAGGGCGGCGGGCGCGTAGTTGTTGCCGTCCAGCGCCGACAGCCCCAGCACAAACGTGGTGATAATGGCGCCCATACCAAAGCCCGTGCCCAGGTTGGTCAGCGCCGGTATCTGGTACTTCTTGAAATAACGCAGGTAGTTTTTATCCGCCGCCAGCGTGAGAATGGCGGGGTTGTCGCTCATGTAAGTGGTGATGGCGCCGATGCTGGCGGCGCCCGACATGCCAAACAGCGGGGCCATCAGCGGGGTGAGCAGCCGGTCGATGAGCGCCACCACGCCAAACTCCTGCATCAGCCCGGCCAGGGCGCCTGCCAGTACCGCGATGGCCGCCAGAAACAGCACCGTGTCCTTCAACAGAAAAAAAGCCGTCTGCATGGCGGTGGACAGCGCGTTGACAAACCCCATGCGATAGGAAAACAAGGCAAACACGCCACCCATCAACCCCAGAAAAATAAAAGCCTCCGGGCCGACCGCCTTCTTCAGGCGCTGTTGCTCCGCATCCATTGATGTATCCTC
>CALNAU010000072.1 GCA_937874275.1 uncultured Clostridia bacterium
GTGCATATCTCTGTGGGCAAATGTGCTTGCATAAACTCGTGTCCACGCTATCTAGCACATTTTTTTGGAATGTCAGAAAACCATCGTTCGTGAAAAAGTTGAAGTTTTTTCATGGAGAAAGCCCGCCCTCATCGCTGAAGGCGGGCTTTTTGGTGCGCTCAGGTCAGCGCCGGATGGGGATTACTCCTCCACCAGGCTGAAGCTGTCCTTGTCGGCGCCGCAGACGGGGCACTCGAAGTCATCGGGCAGGGCTTCCCACTTGGTGCCCGCGGCGACGCCGTTGTCCGGATCGCCCTCGGCTTCGTCGTACACCCAGCCGCACACGTCACATACGTACTTCTTCATGGTTGATTGTTCTCCTTTTAAAATAGATTGGGGTCAGGCCATCCACAACCCATGCAGGTTGCACCAGGCATAGGCGGCGACAACCTCGTCGCCCTCCAACAGCGCGAACTTCGCCTCCGGCGCGCCGGTGTGGTTCAGTTCCTTGCGCTGATTGCCCATTTTGGTTTCCAGAGCGATCCAGCCGATGTAGTGTTCTTCCACCATCGGGTGGTCAATGCTGCCCACCCTGACGGTGACCACGTTGCCCTGGCGCTCAATCACGGGAACATGTTTTTCTTTGGAGGCATCCACGGTGCCGGGCACCAATTCCTGCATTTCCTCGCCGCAGCAGACAACCTTGACGCCGCTGTTGACATCGTAGGTGATGATGTTCCCGCAGTGCTTGCAAACGTAAAACTTCATACCAATTCCTCCTTCATTTTTCTGTTCCCATCATAAGGAAACCCAACACGGGTGTCAAGGTAAATTTACCCACCCCGGCGGGCTTCACACAGCCTGCCCGTTCACGTAGACGCGTTTGACGGTGGTGCTCACCTCAAAGGGGCAGCCGTCGGTCAGCACGATGTCGGCATCCTTGCCGGTCTCCAGGCTGCCCAGGCGGTCCTCCAGGCCCATGTGGCGCGCGGGGTTGATGGTGATGGCCTTGAGGGCGTCAAACTTGTCCATCCCGGCTTTCACCGCCAGGCCCGCGCACAGCGGCAGGTGTTCCTGGGGGATGACGGGGGCATCGGTGATGATGCTCACCTGACAACCCGCCTGGCTGAGCACCGCGGGGGTCAGCCATGTCTTGTTGCGCAGCTCAAACTTGCTGGCATGGGTCAGCGTGGGGCCAACCGCCAGGGGCAAGCCTTCGCGCGCCAGGTCTTCGGCAATCAGGTGGCCTTCGGTCACATGCTCCAGCGTGAGGCGCACGCCAAACTCCCTGGCCACGCGAATCGCGGTGAACAGGTCCTCGGTGGCATGGGCGTGGGCCTTGAGCGGAATTTCCCGCCGCAGCACGGGCAGCATGGCCTCCAGCTTCATGTCAAAGGCGGGCAGCTTGCTCGCGTCATCGCCGGCGGCTTCCTTCTTTTGCATATACTCTTTGGCCTTGAACAGCGTCTCGCGCAGTTTGGCCGCGTTGGTCATGCGGCTGGAGATGCCCTTCTCGCGGTACACGCGCTTGGGGTTTTCGCCAAAGGCGCACTTCATGGCCACATCCGTCTTGACCATCATGTCGTCGGCGCGGTGACCAACCGTTTTGACGGCGATGAAGGTGCCGCCGATCACGTTGGCGCTGCCCGGGCCCGTGCATACGCAGGTCACGCCCGCGCGCGCCGCCTCCAACAATGTGGGCTGCATGGGCTTAAAGCCGTCGATGGCCCGCAGGTGGGGCGTCACCTGGTCGTTGAGCTCGTTATAGTCCGTGCCCTCATAGCCGATGCCCCAGCCATCCATGCCCAGGTGGCTGTGCGCGTCGATGAAGCCGGGGAAGGCGTACAAACCGGTGGCGTCAAATACTTCCGCCTGGTCAGCCTGCATGTCGGGCGCGATTTGCCTGATTTTGCCGTCCTCCACCAGGATATCCGCCCGGTAGGGCTCGGGGTGTATGGCGTCCATAACGGTGGCGTTCTTGATTAACAACATGCGATTAACCCTCCAGCACGACTTCGCGGTGCTGCTCGGCCGAGTCGTAGATGGCCTGCATCATCTGCGCGGTGATGATGGCGCTGTCGATGTGGCTGGGCAGCTTTTCGCCGGTCTTGATGCAGCGCACGAAGGCGTCAATCTCCTCCTGGAACATGTTGCCGGAGGTGAACTCGGGCTTGTAGGTGACCAGCGCGCCGTCCTCCGCCGTGTACAGGGTGAAGTCCTTGCCGTATTGCAGGCGGATGCCGGCCTTGTCGCCCATGAAGTCGATATACTGCTCACGCTCGCCGATGTTCTGCGCCCAGGCGCCGTGCACGGTCAGCACCGGGCCCTGGGTGCGAATCAACGCCGTCACCGAGTCGTCCACATCGTAGGTGCCGCCGGGGGTGCGGGGGCCTGCCCACATATCCACGCAGGTATAGCCGTCAATGTCGCGCCCCAGTTTGGAGAACACCTCGCCCGACACCGTGCGCGGCCTGGGGTCGCCCAGGCAGTACATCACGATGTCCAGGTAGTGCACACCCCAGTCGATGAGGGCGCCGCCGCCGGCAATGGCCTTGGTGGTAAAGGCGCCGCCCAGCCCCGGGATGCTGCGGTGGGCGCGGAAGCTGACGTACACGTGGAACACCTCGCCCAGGCGGCCTTCGTCAATCATCTTTTTGATGCGGCGTACGCTTTCGTTGAAGCGGTTGACCACGCCGATGTTGAGCACCTTGCCCGTCTCGTGCTGGGCGCGCTGCATCAGCAGGGCCTCATCATAGGTGCGGGCGCTGGGCTTTTCGCACAGCACATGCTTGCCCGCGCGCAGGGCTTCAATGCTGATGGGGGCATGCATGTTGTTGGGCACGCACACGGAAACGGCCTCCACCTCCGGGTCACGCAGGATGTCCCGGTAGTCGGTCACTGCCTGGCCGCAGCCATACTCCTTCACGGCCCTCTCGGCCCGCTCGGGGATGATGTCGCAGAAATACTTGATTTCCGCGTCCGGGTTTTTAACGTAGGCAGGGATGTGCGCCGCGTTGGCGATGGTGCCGCAACCGATGATTCCGACTTTCATGTGATGCCTCCCATGATTGTTATTTTGCACTGGAAGTATAGCACGCGAGGCAGGGGGGTTCAATTGCCAGGGCGCAAACAAGATGCGTGTGTAACTTGTGTTGGAGATGACCCACAAAGGATGATGGTCATGCTTGAACCATCCCATATGATTGTCACTTGGGGTACATTATCACAAGTAAAAACCAGTGCCAAACAATTCAGCAAGCGTTTATTCGCGAAGTACTTAGGGCCTGCTGAAAAAAGCGATTCGCGCTATGGTCGTTCCTTCAAACAGC
>CALNAU010000073.1 GCA_937874275.1 uncultured Clostridia bacterium
ATCACAAGTATGTCACCCTGACCGACGCAGCCAGGGCGGTGATTGCCGCCCACCCATGGATGGGCAACATGCTGCAGCTGGAGCTTTTCCTGGAAAAACTGGTCATATTGGCCGATGTCGCGTTGCTGGACGAAACGTTTGTCGCGGCGCAGCTGCCGCTTCAGTTTGAGGCGCCGCAGACAGTAGGCAAACGGGCTATGCCCCAGCCCGTGGTCTACCAAACGCCCGAGCGCGATGAGTTGCTGCGCCTGCTGGATGAGCACCAGGGCCGCCGCTCCGAGGTGGCCAAGGCGATGAACATCAGCAAGTCCACCCTGTGGCGTCGCATGAAACGGTACGGCATTGCGCAACGCTACGAAAGCAATCTTTCATCCGACTGAAACACATATTTCACCTCCGCACAATACATTTCATTTTCTGCGTTATGCGGTCCGGATTGGCCAAAGTAGGCCCTGTTTTTCCTGCCTCTTTTGTCGGATTCGGCTTGTTTCCCGCCGATACCACGGCTAAACTGCTATCAATAACACTAAAGCGTTCTGCAAAAAAGCTTGGAAGGAAGGCTGCACATGGCCCCCAAAATCACCGAGATGTTGGTCTACCCCGTTGCCGGCCGCGACAGCATGCTGCTGAACCTCAGCGGCGCGCACGCGCCATTTTTCACCCGCAACGTCGTCATCCTCAAGGATTCATCCGGCCATACCGGCGTGGGCGAGGTGCCCGGTGGGCAAAAAATCACCCAGACGCTGGAGGATGCCCGTTCGCTGGTCGTGGGCCAATCGGTGGCCAACTACAAGGCCGTCAAGCAGCAGATTTTCAAGACCTTTGAAAGCCGCGACAGCGGCGGGCGCGGCTTTCAAAGGTAGAATGCGCCATGCTGGACCTGCTGGGTCAATACCTGGAGCTGCCGGTGGCCGCCCTGCTGGGCGACGGCCAGCAGCGCGACCGCGTGAAGATGCTGGGCTACCTGTTTTACGTGGCCGACCGCAATAAGACAGATTTAAAATACTACGCCATGCCCGATGCCGACTGCGACTGGTACCGCCTGCGCAGCGAGGAAGCCATGACGCCCGACGCCATTGTGCGCCTGGCCGAGGCGGCCGCCGACAAATACGGCTTTGACGATTTCAAGCTCAAAGGCGGCGTACTAGAGGGCAAGGAAGAAATCAAGGCCATCCGCGCCCTCAAGGAGCGCTTCCCCAAGGCGCGCATCACACTGGACCCCAACGGCGGCTGGCTGCTGAAGGACGCCATTGAGCTGTGCCGGGACATGCACGGCATCCTCACCTACTGCGAGGACCCCTGCGGCGCCGAGGCCGGCTTCTCCGGCCGGGAAATCCTCAGCGAGTTCCGCCGCGCCACCGGCCTGCCCACCGCCACCAACATGGTCGCCACGGACTGGCGGCAGATGTGCCACTCGGTCGCCCTGCAATCGGTGGATATCCCCCTGGCCGACCCACACTTCTGGACGATGGAGGGCTCGGTCGCCGTGGCGCAGATGTGCCACCACTTCGGCCTCACCTGGGGCAGCCATTCCAACAATCACTTCGATATTTCGCTGGCCATGTTCTCCCACGCGGCGGCCGCCGCGCCTGGCAACATCACCGCCATCGACACCCACTGGATCTGGCAGGAGGGCAATGACCGCCTGTGCGTGAAGTCGCCTGAGATCGTTGACAGCTACGTACAGATTCCGGACGCGCCGGGCCTGGGCATCGCGCCCGACATGGCGCAGATCGAGCAGGCGCACCAGCTGTACCTGTCCGAGTGCCTGGGCGCGCGCGATGACGCCGTGGGCATGCAGTACCTGATTCCCGGCTGGACCTTTGACCCAAAACGACCCGCGCTGGTGCGCTGACATGACGTTCTGAAGGAGGATTTGAACCCATGACTTTCGTACCACGCGGCATTGTATTGCCGGTTGTGACCCCCACGGACGAGCACGGCAACTTCAGCGAAAGCAACTACCG
>CALNAU010000074.1 GCA_937874275.1 uncultured Clostridia bacterium
ATGGTGTTCTCAGCGGAAGCCAGGTCGATGGCCAGCACGCCCTTGTTCTCCAGCAGCTGCTCGCCGTGGGAGACAAAGACTTCAGAGGCCAGCGGGAAGATGGCCATGTCATAGGTGCCAAACACGCCGGAGCCGTCCTTTGTGGTGGCGGTAACAGTGAGCTCCTTGCGAGAGGTCACTTCAACCGCCCTCACTTCACCATTATCCCGAATCGTCGCAAGTGTCTCATCCGAAACGGACCAGTCAACCTTTTTGTTGTCAGTGGTCTCCGGCAGCACTTCCGCCTTCAGCCTCACGCGACCCTTGGATGGGATGGCGTTTTCACCCGTGATGTTCAGTGAACGGGCCAGGTTGGCTACATTCACCTTGAAATTCGCGGTGGCGCCGCTGCCATCCACCGCCGTGGCTGTGATGGTAGCCTCGCCCTTGCCCTGCCCCTGCACTACGCCGTAGGGCGTGACGGTGGCAATCTTGGCGGAGGAACTCTTCCACTCAACGCCCGGCCACAGGCTCTCAGGGAATGTTGTCGCGTTGAACTGCAACGAGCGCACATCGGATGACAGGTCGATGGCGTAGCGTCCGCCTGCGGCATTTTCGCCGGCATCGTTCACAACGCGCACTTCGTTGGTAGCCTGCAAGGCTTCAAAGGGCAACCCCACACGGCCCGCGAAATTCTGCGCTTCGCTGCCGGAGAACCCCTGCACCTTGAGCTTGGCGGGTTTCAGCGTACCGCCAAAGAGCGCGTCATCCTTAATCTGGCGCACGCTCGCGGGAATCGCGATGGTCTCAAGCTGCACAGCCTTATCAAACAGGTTGGATGGCATGGCCTGCAGCCCGGCAGGCATGATGACCTTGGTCAGGCTTTCGCTGACAAAGAACGCCCACTCATCAATACGCCGCAGCGTATCGGGTAGTTTCAGCTCCACCAGATTGCGGCTGCCATAGAAGGCCTGCTCGCCGATGGTTTCCAGTCCCAAGGGCAAATCAAGCGTCTTGAGGGCATTGACGGCAAAGGATAGTTTGCCAATTGACTTCAAGCTCTTGGGAAAAACCACCTCTTCCATGTTGACACAACGGAAAAAGGCGTTGTCGGGTATCTCCGTCACGCCTTCCGGAATGACGATTCTCTCCAGGGAGGAACATCCACTGAACACGCTTTCCCCAATCGTGCGCAGGGTGGAAGGCAGCGTGACGCTCTTCAGATTGATGCTGTCGCGAAACGCGCCTTTGCCAATGCTGACGACGCCTTCCGGAATCTCAACGCTGACTACATCTCGGAAGTCCTTAAAAGCATTCTCGCCAATGGAAGTAACTGGCCGGCCGCCCAACTGGCTTGGTATCACAAGCTCCGTTGCGCTGCCCGCCATACCGGTCACCATCGCGTTGCCATCAGCGCCAATCGCGTGATTATAGTTCTGATCAGCGGTTTGCGCGACGCCAAGCACCGGCAATACCAATATCAAAAGCACGATTAGGCCCGTTCTTAGTAGTCGGTTCATGATTCGTCCTCCCATGAATTAGTACCATCAAGAATAGTAAACTATTCTTGTACATTAATCAACCGCTATCTGTTCCTTGCTTGGCGCATTATTAATTTGGGGTATCAGACAAGCCAGCCTGTACAAAGCCAATTGATTTCAAAATGAAAACACAAAAGTTCTTCCTTGCCTAATACTTTCGCCAAACCACCCTGTCCACTATCCCCGTATAACTTTGAATGATCTTTACCACCTTGATACTCACGTTCTCGTCCAGGTAATCAGGAACCGGCGCTCCCAAATCTCCATTCTGATTCATAGCCACAGCAGTATCAACCGCCTGAAGAACCTGTTCGGTTGTAATGCCGGCCAAAATGAAGTTGCCTTTGTCCAGCGCCTCGGGCCGTTCCGTGGAAGTACGGATACACACTGCAGCAATCGGCTTGCCAGTGCTGAGAAAGTAGGCGGCTTCCTCGGGCAGCGTACCCGAGTCAGAGACTACGGCGTAGGCGTTCATTTGCAGATTATTGTAGTCATGGAACCCCAACGGTTCATTCTGAATGACACGGGGGTGGAAAACAAAGTCTCGCTGCTGAATAAACTTTTTGCTGCGCGGGTGGCAGGAATACAGGATGGGCATATCATATTTCTCTGCCATCGCATTCACCGCAGTCATCAGGCTGAGAAAATTCTCCTCTGTATCAATGTTCTCTTCCCGATGTGCGGACAGCAGGATATACTGCCCGGCCTTAAGCCCCAAACGTGCAAGAATATCGCTTTGTTCAATGCTTGCAAGGTTGCAGCTCAGAACTTCTGCCATGGGGCTCCCTGTTACATATGTACGCTCTTTGGCCACGCCCGACCAGTTGAGATAACGCCTAGCATGCTCAGAATAGCAAAGATTCACGTCACTGATAATATCCACTATGCGGCGATTGGTTTCTTCGGGCAGACACTCATCAAAGCAGCGATTCCCAGCTTCCATATGAAAAATCGGGATATGCAGGCGCTTTGCGGCAATCACTGACAAACACGAATTGGTATCCCCCAGCACCAGCAAAGCATCCGGCTTGACCTGCTGCATCAATTTATAGGATGAGGCAATGATATTGCCGATTGTTTCACCCAGGTCCGCACCAACCGCGTTCAAATAGTGATCAGGTGCGCGCAAACCGAGGTCTTCAAAAAAAACTTGATTCAGGGAATAATCATAGTTCTGTCCGGTATGAACCAAAGTGTGCTTAAAATACTGATCGCATTTTTTGATTACCTCAGATAGGCGAATGACTTCCGGCCGTGTTCCAACAATGGTCATCAGATGTAACTTGCTCATCCATAATCTCCCTTTGGTGGTGCGTTTGGTTCGGGACCAAAAGGTCACATCAGCTATACTTGTTCAAAAAATGTGTCCGGCTTTTGCGGATCAAAGGGCTCATTGGCCCACATCAGGGTTACCATGTCCGCTTCGCCTGCATTCTCAATATTGTGGGTATAGCCAGTAGGAATGTCAACCACCCTGAGTTCCTCTCCGTTGACTGGATACTCAATCACTTTGTCATCCCCAATCCTGCGGAAACGAATCACTCCTTGCCCCTGAACAACCAGGAATTTCTCGTTCTTGGTATGGTGCCAGTGGTTGCCTTTTGTGATGCCTGGCTTGGAGATATTGATAGATACTTGTCCGCGATCCGGGGTACGAAACACCTCAGTAAAGCTCCCCCGATGGTCAGTATGTGTGTTTAGTGGATAGGCAAACGCGTCCTCTGGCAGAAAAGACAAATAGGTGGAGTAGAGTTTCTTAACAAGTGGATTGTCCAGTTGAATCACTTGCAGATTCTGCCGAGTTTCCGGAAAGCTTTCAAGCAGGTCGACAATATCGCCCAGGCTAGCCTCATGCACCGGACGTACTTCGCAAAAATCCCCATGACGGGTAGGCCGTCCATTCATGGCTCGTATGATCTCCGCCACGATGTCATCAATATATACCAACTTCATTTGAACGCTGCGGTCATTCACCGTAATGGGAAGCCCTCGTGCAATGTTATAGCAGAAAGTGGCAATCGCACTATTGTAATTAGGTCGCGTCCACTTGCCAAATGCATTGGGCAAGCGGTATACATACACCGGCGTGTCCGTCTGCCTGCTATACGCAAACATCAAGTCTTCCCCGGCCTTCTTGCTGTGCCCATAAGGATTGTCCAGAGCTGCTTGGATGGAGGATGTGATGAGTACCGGTGCTTTGTTTCCGTGCTTTTTGAGGGTTTCCAGAAGAGTGGAGGTAAAACCAAAGTTGCCTTCCATGAACTCCGCCGAATCCTTGGGACGATTCACCCCCGCCAAATGGCAGACAAAATCTGCCTGCTGGCAGAAACTATCCAACAATGTCGGATCTGTGTCCAAGTCAAAAGCCAGTACAGTTATGTCCTGCGTCAGCCCGTGGCTATTGTCCTTTCCATCCCGTATAGCTTCTAGGGTGACTATCAAGTTTTTCCCCATGAAGCCTTGCGCTCCGGTTACGAGTATGTTCATTTTCTGCTCTCCCAGACGGCTAACTCTTGTTGTACATAATCCAAAGTAAGCAACTTCTCTTTTACTTCCTCCAGCGTCATCAGCTCCGTATTGTTGCTATTGAATTCCGTTAATACATTTCGCTTTGTTTCGCCTTCGGTAAAATATTTATCGTAGTTCAAACCCCGTTTATCGCTGGGCACGCGATAGAAATTGCCCAAGTCAATGGCCTTGGCACTTTCCTCATTGGTAAGGAGGGTTTCGTACATCTTTTCACCGTGACGGATGCCGATGACGCGCTCCTCATTGTCCGCGTGAAACAGTTCCTTCACCGCCTGCGTCAACACGCCGATGGTGCTGGCGGGGGCCTTCTGCACCAGGATATCACCGCTGTCACCATGCTCAAAGGCAAAGAGCACCAGGTCCACCGCCTCGTCCAAAGTCATGATGAAGCGGGTCATATCCGGGTCTGTCACCGTGAGCGGTTTACCTGCCATGATTTGTTCCACAAACAAAGGGACCACGCTTCCACGGCTGCAAAGTACATTGCCATAACGCGTGCAGCAGATTTTTGTGCGCTCGGGCGAAACGGTGCGGCTCTTGGCCACGATGACCTTCTCCATCATTGCCTTACTGGTCCCCATGGCGTTCACCGGATAAGCTGCCTTGTCTGTAGACAGGCAGATGACAGCCTTGACCCCCTCGCTGATGGCGGCGGTGAGCACATTGTCTGTACCCAGCACATTGGTCTTCACTGCCTCCAGCGGGAAAAACTCGCAACTGGGTACCTGCTTGAGCGCGGCTGCGTGGAAAATGTAATCCACCCCGTGCATCGCGTTCTTCACTGAAGCCAGGTCGCGCACGTCGCCGATGTAATAGCGAATTTTGTCCGCCAGCTCGGGAAAGCGCGTCTGGTACTCGTGCCGCATGTCATCCTGCTTCTTCTCATCCCGGCTGAAGATGCGGATTTCGCCGATGTCCGTGTGCAGGAATCGGTTGAGGACTGCGTTGCCGAAAGAGCCGGTTCCGCCCGTGATGAGGAGGGTGCTGCATGCAAAATTACCCAAGTTAATTTCTCCTTTGATATGAGAAAATCTTCCAAACCACCGGATATGATCTAGTCGATAGTCCTCACACTTTAGTTCATTTCAACTTTTAGGAAGGCTTCAAAAAGAGCAATATCCGCACTTGTTGTTATTTTGAAATTTCGAATATCGCCCTTTGATGCAACGACTCTTTTCCCATAGTGAAGCATCAAAGGAGTCAGAGGAAGGTCCCAAATATTATCCGCGAACGCTTGCCTATATATCATCATACCATCACCGAATCTTACAGATTCTGGGGTTTGCCCTAAAAAAACCATTTTTCGATCCAGGGAGCCATCAATATAGGTGCCATCCTCTGCAGTGTAAAGCGCATCAGTTATGGGGGAGAGTGTCACGGAGCAGCCATACTGCTGTGCAAGTTCCACATTTTTTCTATAATTTCGATGGGCATCAACGGGCGATTAGCATCAATTAAGCATACAACATCTTCGTCATTTAAATAATTAGACAGACAAATAAAAGCATTATATGTCGATTCTTGCCGAGTAGTTCCGCCGATTACCGTTTCTTTGAATTTCGTAATTCTAAATTCTATCAGGTATTTGTCAAGAAAATTTAGCCATCCCTCCGGGACTACAGCAACTATTTCGTCGATTTTACTACAACGTTGCGCATTTATTAGTGAGTATATAATAATTGGGATATTCTGAACACACATGAATTGTTTTGGGATATTGGATTTCATGCGACTGCCCGTGCCACCAGCGATTACAACTGCAACATTCATCAATTACACCTCCAAGTATACTCATCTAAGTGTTCATCCCAAGCCTAAGAACCTTTCTCGTAAAGGAACAGAAAGATACTGTGTATATGGCTTGGAAGCATCAAACATTTCCACACAATGATGAGATTTTCTTTTTTCGGGCGGTGGAAGCTTCATATAGTCACCGTATACATGCGTAAGGTATTTATCGTATTCATATGGCGCATAGTACATTCCGTTCTCAAATATTACCTCTCTTACATCCGAAAACCATTCATATGGTACAATTTCTCTTGATCCATATATTCCACACAAATTAGCAACAAGTTCACTCTGTTTTACGGAAGAATACAACTTGCCCCGTCTATTTAGTGCTTTTGATATTGACGGGAAAAGGGTTTTAATAAGTAGATATGCCATTCTAGATAAAAATGATGGTTGATAGTTGTCCGATAATAGAAAAGCATCCCTTATCCTTATTGACAGTAGTTTTCGTTGTAGCTCAAAGAACTTTTGAGCGATCCTGCTTTCAGGATAATAATCCACGGGAAATATGTCGATATATATCCCGTGATTCATAGGGATATGCTTAACGCTCGTTTCGATTAAAGTTGTTCTGCTGTCTCGGATTTTCATGAAATTGTGAGGATAATCTGGCTCTGCTCCTTCTGATTGCAGAAACGCATATGAAGGTAGGTATTTTTGACCTTCCTTTTTAAAACTCTCAAAATCACTTCTCAACATTCCAACATCTATATCGTCATCCCAAGGTATATATCCGCGATGTCTTGCTGCTCCCAGTAAGGTCCCCCCCATCAAGAAATACTTCAACTCCATCTTTTGACATGCTTCGACAAACAGATTTAGCAGATGCAAACCTGCCGCTTGGATTTCTTGGAGATTGCTATCGGATAATTGCACTTTTCCCTCCCCGAATGACAATATTTGGATTCCAGATATTCTTAATGAATCTATAACATCAATGATTGAGCACAATCATGACAACCTCATTCTAACATTTGACTGCAAATTTACAATCACATTCGACACCGGGGCCTTCAATTCAAATTTTTCCCTGCAAAGCCATTGACGCATTTTTTTGGATAAGCCACAACAGCCTATTTATGTCAATTATGGACGAATTATAATTCCTAAGCTTTGCCTTATACTTCATACATCGATTTGCTTGGTAGTATAGAGTTAAAGGCAGCTAGAACTCTTGGCTTCATGACAACATATTCCTCATCAGAACAGGTGTCATTTATGCATACCATTTTATACTTTCTCTTCTCGATGTCACCAATCACTTTTTCACTGTCCTTTCCAATATCATAGTACTTACCAATCCTTGAGGATTGCGGGACAACCTCTCCTGATAACCATTGCCACTCCTGGATAAGATATTGGTTCACATCTGATTTTGATCGAAATCTGTTGGCACAGGCCTCCGTGAGAATACGCTCTTCCCTTTCCCAAAGCGTTTGATATGTGCTTTTCAAAAGCGCACTGGGCAAGTGGAGGTTTTGAAAACCCAGGAACTTTCTGATCCGCAGGTATTGTAGATTTCGCAGTGCTGTTTTGCCATACCTGGGACTGTAATACTTCCAGAAGTGCTGCCTAATAACTTCCCGCTTGCTGAAGTGCCTGTTAATGATCTCCACATTGTTAAATAGTATATGTGGGAATACATCGCCGTATAACGGGATTGTTGGCATTTCAAAGATATGGCCACGCGGCTTCCCCTTGATGAAGAAATCGCTTTCTTTGACGTTTCTTAGTAGAAACATATCATCATTGAAATACACGAATTGCTCGGACAACCCTGGAATTCTGTGAAAGTTCATATCTATTGTGTTTGAATTAAAAGTGGGCAAGTATTTGCTTGGAATGAACTCTTCATGATTTACTATGCGCAGTTTTGGATGCTGTGTGTTCAGCCACATTGGCATATGCCCCACTGTTACAAAGTGAATATATCTAACCCATGGCGCACATTTCTCAATCCCCCTGAAAAGGAATTGAAGATTCTCCCAGTCCCGAAACCTTTTTGTATCATCAATATTCGCAACGCCCGAAAATCTGTTTTTTTCTGCGCGCCACACTTGGTCATTGCCATCGACCCACGCAATTACGATATCAATATCATCTGCCACGACTAACCTCCCTCGGGGTCCTTTATCATTTCCTTAAAACCTCATCATAATTGCGTCCAGCATATATTTCCCACTCATTCTGGTTTTTTCAAAAAATGCGGTGGATACAAAGGCAACAAAAAACTGAGAAATTAAAGTTGATACAGAAGCGCCAATGATGCCAAAAGGAGGTATAAGGACCATATATAAAATGATGGAAAAAACAGCAGAAATTGCCTGGCATGGTATGAGGAATTTGTTTTTATCCTCGGCAATCAGCCAAATGGTTCGAACGCCGGCCATCAGTGAGAACCCTTGTGACCAGGTAATAATCTTAAGCGCAATTGCTGATTCAGCATATGCTGAGCCATACATGATATTCACAAGCCAAGTGCCGGAGATTGTGAACACAATCGCCACAAGAATGCTGAGCCACCAAATAAAGGAATAAAGCTGCTTAAGCCTTCGTAAGTAGTTTTCAGAATTGCTGTCCCTGGCCTTAAGTATGAGAGGCCGGGCAGAGGTAATGATTGCGGCTGGGATGAACTGCCACATGTAGCACAACGTTGCCCCAACACCATATTGCCCCAGAGCGTTTGCCCCATGATACTGTTCAAGAATAACTCGATCCAACCGTCCATAGGCAACGACCATCAAGCCAGACAGTATGAATGGATAGCTTTGAACAAGCAAGCCCTTCATCATCACTCTGCTGATAGTCATTTTTTGTTTCTGCCTGCCAAAATATAGATAAATGTAAAGCAACGCAATGATGATGATATCCAGCGAGGTTGCAAATGCAAACCACAGGACGCTTTTGTTTGTTACCAGCAGGAATACTTTATACAAAGACATAACAGTATATGCAATGGCCTTTATGATAGTGGCATATTTGGACCGTAAATGAGCCTGCAACCAGGATTCAACCAGCGTAAACGAGTAAAAAAGCAGCGATACTGCGTTTAGCGCAGCGACTGTCACATATTCCACGTTGTTTGGTTTCAAGATCGCCACGATGCCCACAATTAATAAAAAGCATAGAAAGCCGGACACGGTACGCATAGCAATGCCGCTCCCAAGCACTTCACCGGTTTTCTCCGGCGCTCTTACTATTTCTTTGATCGCCACATATTCCAGGCTTAACAGTGCTATCGGCATAAATGCCGCTACGAATGTTGCCGCGTAGGTGATGATTCCCATATTATCGGGACCCAAATACCTCGCTGTCAAAATACTGATAACGAGGGAAAGTGCCATCTGATAAACTCTTTCTGCCACTATCCATCCGGAATTCATCACAAAAGCGCTTCCGATGTGCTTCTTAACAAATTGGGCAATTGTGTGAATCTTGCTCATATAGTAGTACCATTATTATTGATTTTTCGGTATATATTAAGTAGATTCTCCAAATTGACTTCTGCTGAATGTGTTCTTAACGCATGAATCCGTGCCTGATTACCCATATGAATCGCCATTTCATCCTTTTCAAACACCTTCATAACATAATACGCCAACATATAGGGAGAATCAGCTTGATACAGAAAACCCTCCTCCTTGTCCTTAAGCATGCTGGGAACCCCCCCCACGTAAGAGGACACAACCGGCATGCCCAACAACATGGCCTCACCCAACGAGTTGGGCGAATTCTCTATAGTTGAAGGCGAGACAAAAACATGGCTTTTCAAAAGACGTTCACACATCTGGTGCTCATCAAGCGGACTGGTGAATACCACATGATTAGTGAGATTATGTTTCTTTATGAGATGCAGCACGTATTGACCGTAACTGGTGCGTTTTAGCTTAGCTTTCAATGAACCGCCTTGTGCTGTTGGGTCACTGCCGCCGATATACAGATGCGTATCCGGATAATGCCTGAGAATCAAAGGCAATGCTTCCAGCATGAAATGCAGCCCTTTAATCGGGTAACTTCCCTGGCTGACAAAGATGCTATATCGTTCGCATTTATTGATATCCCACTGGTGTCGGTAAAAAATCTCTCGTAGTGTTTCATTGCAGAAGTGATACTCAGCCCGGGGATTAATGTGATAGGTACAAGCACGATCCCAGTCAGTCCTTCCGCTGATATGCTTTAGCAGCTTGATGGTTTCTATCTCAGACTTGCCACGACGCGCAAAATCCCGCTTCCCATGCGCAATTGAAGCGTTCTTCAAGAAATCCCTCGGCATCATCAAGTGTTTCCATAGCCAGGGGATTCCCAAGTCATAGTGTCTCGAGTAAACTGAGACAAGACCTTGAATGTGTAGAAGCGTCCGGTCAAGGAGCCCTAGTTCTTGGCATGCAAGCATCATGGCGTACGATGTGATGTACTCACTGCCAAAAATATGCACAATGTCAGGTTTCACAGTTAATAGAAAAGTCTTAAGACATTGTGTTGTATTGTCAAGTGAAGTGGATATCGTATGTGGAAAAGCGTGGTATGCTATGCCATTAGCATCCCCTTCAGACTTTTCGGTAAAATACTTTGTGAAGAAACAGTAATGCAGCGAAAGTTTTTCTTGTTTTGATAAAAGATAACTGAGTTTTTCAAGCCATCCTCCACCAACAGTGAAAGGGAAACCCGCTGCTTCCGAAATTACACGGACAGGTACATTGCAAAGCCATACAATTACTTTCTGATCGTTCAACTTTCCAACCTCAATTCAACAGTTTTCAGAGTAACTAATCAGTAATTGCATTTTTTATTAATTCTCAGATATCTTCAAAAAAGCTCTTTGAGGAGCTAAACCCGAAAATAAAAAGATATAGAAAATTGCTGACCGATCATATTGCTCTGTAACAATTGTCGCAAATAAAGGAATCATCAGTAAAATGCGAATCCATATTGATAAATTTGTAAACAAGATAATGCCGGCAAAAGCAAGGCTTAACAATAATCCAAACAATACACCGTTTTCTGCGAACCAATTTATTGGTGTAAATGTGTTAAATCGATATCCTACATCATTCGCAAGTGCAGTAAGCTTATCAAAACCCACACCGACTATAGGTGACGAGACAAAGGCATTAAGGGGGTATAGAAATGCTGAGAATCTGCCTGCTTTGGACACTTGTTTTTTTAAATCTTCGTCATTCTTAATATTTTCAACGCTGATGATCTCTGTACTAGACTTATCTGTGCTCAATATTTGTTGTTCATGCGTTTTTGGCAACACTATGTTATTAAACTGCATGATCAACTTCCCGTAACCTGCTTCCTGATATCTTCTTGGCGCTTGATAAAACCAAGTGAGTCCAGAAAGAAATACCAAAAAAAGTGACAATGCGATTATCACATTCCTTGATTTTGCTCGGCCTTTTTGTTTTGAAAATATCGATGATATGAGATTTATCAAAACGATTACATTGGAAACAATTATGCCAGCAGTAGAGAAGGTGGTTTGAACTGCAACATACAGCAATATTGCATTAAGCAGCTTATGCTTCCTGTCCATCAGAAACAACTCAAATATAAGTGCGAGATTCAAAAAACTCTGGTACGCTCCAGGCTCCCAAAATAATCCATAATTTCTTGAGACTAATCCTGGGTTGACTGGGAATACGACAGAGAAGAAGAGGTTATGTGCTTTCCCACCAGCTTTATTGATAATAAGTGGAAATTTCTTTATCATATCAGGGGAAATCTGATATACAAAGTATGTAAGCATTGAATAAACAGCAAGAAAAACCATAATATTGGTAAAGCTTCTAAAAACGTTATCTCTTCCGATTACCATCATTGTCATGAGTCCAATTCCCATCATACCCCAGAGAATCAGGTAGAAATGCAGGCTGTTTTTGTTGACCAACATGGAGATACTGCTGAGCAAAACAGCCGCAGCATATACGATTACCGCATTCCTGTTGTCTTTCAATAAACTGACACAGTAATCAAAGAGCATCTTAGGGAATTTACGAATACTTGAATCATGATCATTCTCCTTCACCCTCAAGAGCACGCAAAAAAACAACAACATTACTGTTGAGAGTAACATTATGCCCATCATGACAATGCCACGCATATATGCGTGAACAACATACCCGCACGAAATGTTTAGGATGATGAGAAGTAATAAGTGATTCATCGCTTGCGCCAAACGAGTTCTTGATCGACTTAAATTCATCTCATATACATCCTTTCCTATCATAGCTAATTATTTCCAAGATCTTTCTTGCCTGTATCGCAGCATCTTTTCTGTTTATGATAAATTGCTTTGCAGCATTTGATTTCGCTTCTAATTCCTCGGTACTCATCTTAAGAACTGACGCTACTGTCTTCCCAATCGCACCAGGCATATCGTCTGGTATATAAAACAAATGCTCATCATATTCATCCGGAATGCCCGGTAACTTGTACATCACAACCGGTTTACCACTCAGCATATATTCCATCGTTTTTGAGGGAAAACTATATTTCGTATAGTCTCCTTCAGGTTTTCTTGGGTTCACAAGAATCGTAGCCATTCGCTGCAATCTCATGACCTCCTCTACAGATAAAAAACCAAAGTACTTCAGCCTTGAATCGCGTTTCTGGTATTCCAATATCATCTCTTCCCCTTCACCTGACCCACAAATCCACAGCTCGAGGTTTTCATCGGAGATTGCCTCAAGCACTTTTAAGAGGTCCAAACACCCAAATCTGATGGTGAGCGATCCAGAATACAGCAGGATAGTTTTATCATGCTTCTCTTGGTTATCCCCTGTTCTATTATCAACGGTATCATGCAGGGAAATGGGCGCGATCCCTTCCACGATGGTATATGGCCGGTTGCCTACTTTCAGTACTTCATGCATTTCCTGGGTAAGCAAAACAAAGCGGTCTACCCTCTCGATATAATGATAGGTCATCCGACTGATTACGCGTCTGACAGCTTTACGAATGGATGACTGATTACGCGTCAAATCATAGTATTCAGGCAAATCAGTAACAATTAATGTTGTGTTCCTGCTAAACCGTTTACTGGTCGCAGCCGCCAGAAACGGGAGGTATGTCGAATATATCAGTATTTCCTTATCCTTATGTTTACGAAGGTAACTCATGGCAACAAAATAGCGGGATAGCTGCTTAAGAATAGGAATATTGATGGTGGGAACTTCTGAATAGGTGCCGGTAGGTGTCGTTGATTCGTGCCGCTTCAAGTAAAGCTGTCTATGATGCCTGGGCCAGGAGCCCACTGGAAGGGCATTTAGAATGTTGAGATTGTTGATTCCATTCGCTAAGAAGCCCTCAAGCAGACTCCACTGAAAACGATTGACAGCGTTACTTGTTTGCACTTTCATCTGCGCAGAAGTTTGCTCAATCCTTTCTTGAGGCACGTAGCAACTTAAAAATATCACAACCTGACCTCCGCCTTCGATTTCTTATCAAATAGGAGTTCCATTTGCTTGGCAAGCATATGTGAATCCATTGCTGAGAAGAAAAGCTTATTCGGGTAATTCTCCAAAATCTCCTTAGAAAACGGCCGATCAGCCGCTATAATTGGCGCACCGCACAAACTTGCCTCTTTCAGAGGAAGTCCGTATGTTTCTATATGATGGGAAAATTGGCAGTACCTCTGCATCACTTCTTCATGCGGGATGCTGCCAAGAAAGGTGATGTGGCTTTCTACTTGCTCAACAATCTTGCCGCACTCTTTGGTAAACCCTGCCGGTAAGGATGTAATACTACTACAATTATTTGGACCAACATGCTGACGAGAGCCTTTCATCAATCTGTTTTTAAACAGTTGATGTGCATATGGCACTCCACGTTTTGATATTGCGTTTATTCCGTCTTCGTCCTCATGCGAGAAATAGAGGTCAAAAAAGGCGACATAGTAGTTATCTATCATCTCACCCCCTGCAGCACTCTATAATAGAGGCTCAAGTATGATGAAGTAGAGACGTCCTTACCATATGTCGCCCTAACGCTATCTTCAAAGGAATACTGCCTGAAGTTAAGGACTGCCTTATACAGACTCACAGCAGTTTTTTCCTGTGCAAGCACACCATTGCTACTCCTGATTGTCTCTGACACCCCACCCGTGTTGAATGCAACGACCGGAGTTCCACAGGCAATTGCCTCAAGGTTTGTCGTAGGATAGTTGTCCTCAAGCGTAGGATTCAGAAAGTAATCCGCTGTAGTATATAGACCAGCCAATTCTTTTACGTCGTTTGTTCTTGGGATAATAGTCATGTTGTTAGGGATTGTCTTACCTTTAGTCTCATTCTCTCTCACTCCAACCAATACTATGTGTTCATTGTTTGAGATAATTGAAGCAAGTTCAAAGAAGAACTTAAGGCCTTTTCTCTCACCCCAAATACTCGCAACACCAAGTAGTATGGTCTTGCCTTCTAGTCCATATTCGCTTCTGAAGTTGCATTCAGTTGGCTTGAATGAGCTCAAATCTATTCCATTCCGAATAACCTCAACCGGATACTCTGACAGATAAGATCCTTTAACCAAATCAGCAAGCCACACAGATGGGGTAACGATATGTAGATTCTTCACGCCAGTAAACACTTGTTGCTTCTTTCGAAAGTTAGCAATCGAATTGTCAATATATGCAGTTGGGTAACTTCTGGATTGTGGACAATCACGACACTGAGTCTTCCACTTTTCGCAATTGGCATACGTGAAATGAGCACAATGCCCAGTAAACGGCCAACAATCATGAAATGTCCAAACTACAGGAATCTCTGAATGCTTAATGTACGAAAACAATAGGTCCACATTCATATAATAACCATGAATATTATGCAAGTGAATAAGATCTAGCCGCATACCGCTAATTATCTCAAGAAATTCGCTAGTAGCCTTCGTTGACCCGAAACCATGCTTATCAAGTAACCTGGTTTTCGCCACATGGGCATAGACTGATCTCTGATTCCCAATTCTAATTGCATTTGACTGGTCAACTAATGGTTGCCGACCATACGCAACGAAACTCTCATGTCCGCTATCAAGCAAAGAACCATGTATATCTCGCACTATACGACCTGTGCTACCAACTCCAAAGACAGAGTTAACCTGCAAAACTCTCATAGTTACTGCACTCCAATATTGTCCGTTGAATCAGCAATCGCATTCCAAATAATGTTCTCAAATTTGCTCATCAATTCTGTCTTCGAGAAATTTGATGCAGCATAGTTCAAAGCATTAATAGCCATTTCGCCACGTTCAGAGTCTCTCATCGCTAGCATATGCTCAATATCCTTTACCAAAGCTTCAGCATTTCCGGTTTCAGATACTAGCCCGCATGCAGCCTCTTCGATGATTGCTTTGGTCTCTCCAGAAACTGATGCTAGAATAGGAACGCCACAAGCCATATATGACTGAAGCTTCGCTGGAATCGTCATAGAAAACAACGGCTTATCAGCAAAGGATATGAAGGCAGCGTCTGCTCCGGCGAGAATTGCAGGTATTTCATGCTGAAGCTGTTGGGGTACAAAATGAAAATACTCCTCAACACCATTCTCTTCAATAGCCCTTTTTAGGGCAGGCATTCCCCTGCCATCACCTACCATAAGGAACCTGACTTGCTGTCCATTTTCTTTAAGCAGCGCAGCAGCTTTTGGAAGAATATCCAGCCCCTGGGCTGTTCCGATGTTTCCGGTATACGCAATAGTGAACCTATCATCCGGCGGAACAAGAGAGGATGCTGTTTCAGATGGTTTATAGAAATCCTCAGCATACTGCGGCCAGAAAACCACCTTATCTGCAGGTACTCCCCTTCTCTCAACTGCTTTCTTGAAGCTATTAGATGTGACCAAAATCAGCTTGCATTGCCGGTAGATGTAATTGGACATCCTGGTGATCAGCTTGATGATAAACCCATCCTGGATACCGGTCATTTCCTGAAAGTTCTCCGGCCATAAGTCCTGTACATATACCATGCAGGGAACTTTGCGACGCTTCGCGAACCACACTGCCGGCAACACCTGTGTCATTGGGGATACTTCAAAGGAAAAGACGATGTCAGCCTTCTGTCTGGTAAACAATTGCCAAAAAAAACCTGAGACCACAAACGATAAATAGTTAAGACCAAGGCGGACTTTGGATGTTCCCCGGGAGATGATTGGCAGGCGGATAATTTTCACACCCTCATGGATTTCCCGCCTTTTCTTGAACCATCCATAGCCTTGGAAGAACTTGCCTTGCGGATAGTTCGGGATACCGGTCACCACAGTGACATCATAGCCGCGCTTCACCCATTCGGCGCACATATCGTTGATGCGAAACTGCTCCGGATAATAATACTGAGAAACTACGAGCATCTTGATTGGTTTGCGGGTTGCTTTGGTCATGCGCTGCGACCGCTTTCGGTCATTTTGATACTCTCCTCAAATGAAACCAACTGCATTGAGGCGTCCGTTTGCTCATAAACCAAATTGCCAAAAACCTTGTCCACTACACTAAGTTTCCCCGAAAGCAACCGCAGCAGGGGGTTGAACATCTTGGTCATCCGTATCTTCTTCCCATGTGCCAACGCAATCCGGAGAACCATGTCGGACGTTGACACATATTCTTTGTTTTGAGGAAAAAATAAGCCGGAAGACCCGCTATCAACCAAGCCCTTAACGTAAGTGCAAAGGTTATGTACGAACAGCATGGACCTCTCATTCTTGATATCCGGGAAAATGGGCAGTTTAAGGGCCGCTTTGGCGAGCAAGGTATAGTTCCCCTTGCACCCCGGCCCGTATATCATTGGCGGGCGAAGGATACATACATGGAAGGAGTTGTCGTTCAAGGGCTGAATGCCCTCCTCTGCTTTTAGCTTGCTAAAGCCATAGGCGCCTTCGGGAGAGGGCTTAGTATCCTTGTTAATAACCTTGGTTTTACCCAATCTGCCTCCGGCACCATAGACAATGATACTGCTCATGAAGATAAACTGCTTTACCCCGTCAGCCTTGGCCTTAGTCGCGGTTTCAATGGCAAGGTCAGTGTTAACGCTGAAATATTGCTGTTTCCGTTCTTCGGTGATTCTACCCGAATCCTGATGCGCTATACCCGCCACATGGAACACACTGCCGTAACCCGCAAAACTCATTTCTCGCCATTTGCCGTCCACCATGTCCACTGTGTCAATCTTGTACCTCTCTGCCCACTGCGCCATGTATTTCCAAAATGACGTGCCGATGTAGCTGTGCGCCCCTGTTATAAGGATTCTTCTCACTTGATACTCTTATCCTTGTTCATTACTTGCTTCGAAGCTCCCGTCCTGCCCTCAACCACTCCCTCCCGCTTAATTATGGAGACTATAGTGCCAAGAAAACACTTAACATCAAAAGCAAAACTCATCTTTTTCACATACTCCCCGTCCAGCATCGCCTTTACTGGTATTTCCAACTCATCCCGACCGTTGATTTGTGCCCAACCGGTCAGCCCGGGACGGACATCGTTGGCGCCATACTTATCACGCTCCGACACCAGGTCTTCCTGGTTCCATAGAGCGGGGCGCGGACCAATAAGAGACATCTGTCCTGTCAGGATGTTAATAATCTGGGGAAGTTCATCTAAACTTGTCTTGCGCATAAAGCGTCCCACTCCCGTAATGTACGCCTCCGAGTTGTTTAGCATGTGTGTGGGAACATCACTTGGAGCGTCAATGCGCATTGTGCGAAACTTGATGATATTGAACATTCGTTTGCGTCTTCCAACACGCATCTGATTGAAGAATACTGGACCTCTGCTGTTGATTTTCACTGCAACAATCAGTGTGATAAACAAGGGAATAAGTGCAATGAATGCACATAGAGCAAAGATAATATCAAGTAAGCGCTTAATATAATGTCTGTACATTTATCCGCCCTTTGTGATGAAGCTCCCATGGTATGGATGAAAAGTAGGTAGTATGTGGCTTACAGATTCTTTGAACTAACACTTGTTTATGCACACTCCTCTTTGAAAGTACAACTTTCAAAATTAAACCATCACATATCCTGCTATGGTCTTGCCGGACTTGCCAATACTTTCGATCAGTCTGTAGACACTACGAATGTTTGACGCGTTCTGGCGCTCAACCAATATCACACAATCAGCCTTGCCAAGCATTCTAATTGTGACGGGATCATCGGCAAGATTTCCACCAAACGAGACCATGGTATCGCTCACTTCGACCTCCTCAGCGAATGCTTCGGCAAGCGCTGAGAGCACATCAGGCTCAACGGTGCCTGTAAGCATTATGTTCGTGCAGCTATTCCGGTTTACGTCAAGGATTGCTGCACTGACTTTGACTGCTTGTGATGAACTTTTCTGCAGAAAACTGTCAGCAAAGAAACTCGTTACACCTGCGACAAAGATGCTTTCTTTCTTGCGTACCCCACCCAAGTACCTTATCCCTAGTTGTCTTTGTATTTGATCAGGCAGTATGACGGGTAGTATTGAGAAATAGTAAACAAGGGACCCGAGCGTGCCAACCACAATACCAACTATGAACCCAACAACTGTTCTGTTCATGGTAGATAATGGCACTTCCTGCAAAGCCTGGATTTTCCTCTCAGTCTCATTAAGTTTGCCTACATAAACGGCGTGATTATCCGATACCCACTTAGGTGCGATCTTGTTTGACCCTTGCTGAACTATTCTTAAGGAGTGCTGGGTTGTAATGGATTCAATTTTCTGCACATTCTTCTCGAAGAAAGAGAAAAGCTTATCAATAAACAGGGCGCCCTCAATACCATCGATATCGGTAGTTTCTATGGTAATTATGCTACTCTCGTTGTTCACCTTAATCATCCATCTCAGGGCTTCCTCTGAGTATGTATCAACCATGTCTGCAAAAATAGCTACGTATGATGCGTTCTTCTCGAGTGCCATATGCTGATTAGCAATTAGGTTGATCAAATCAACCTTGCTGGAGGTTTGCATGCCAGCATCATCAATATGAACGCTGAACGAACGAAAACTCGTTTTGTAATTTATGGGATCCCACATCGCTGCAAGACCTGCCTCGGTTTTTTGTTTTATGAGAAGGTCATCCAATTCGGCGTCATAAGCCGCTACCTCTCCAACTGGCTTCTCACTCGGGGTCATTAAGTACTCGAACGCCAACGCAAACAATAGCCCAACTGCCAGGATGATTACCCAATGGCGTGACACTGCTACTAATAGATCCTTTAGAGATATCTCCACTTTTCTCATATAACTACTCCACTTCACTAAAGCTTACTATAAACCGATTGGCCGAATCGCTGCAGTACCTATGCCTAGAATGTAAAAGCAAAGGTTCATGGCTTCTTTGGCGCAGGGACTGCATTATTTTGCACATACTTACGTATCCACCAAGAAATCAAACCATTTTCCATTCCCCTATATCCATTCTGCTTTCCCCCCTCTTCTCCTGTATGTGATCTCCGCTACCCCCTGCAGATACTCCCGCAGGGATTCGGTTTCGCCTAGCCCGATTGATCTGTTCGTGCCATTTTGGCATTTCTCGCTAATCAAATTGACTGAGCGAACTAACGCAGAAATTCGCGCAATGTTCAGGCGCGTGCAGTAGACGCTTAGTCATATACGGAGCGCGCTATCGTCTCCTTGGCAAAGGACAAGTTGACATCGTAGTCAATCCAAATTTGAACGAAAGTATTGGCGAACTTTACAATTACGCCTAATCATTCCACTGGCCCACTTCACAGTCAATGCAACTCCAACTTGAAAGTCCAACTTACATCTAAATTCAGTGTCCTGACCAAGGCTTAGCGCACTAAATGCCTCTGCCGGCAGGTGCACTGCATTGGTACCGGCCTTCCCAAACCCTAGCGCCACTGGCTCCCCGCCCCGCATTTGATTGACAATCTCAGCCACCTCAATCAGGTACTCCCTCAGCGGCCTGGGCTCGCCGGAGCCGATGGTGTAGTTGGTGCCATCGATGCCCTTTTCCCCAATCAAATAGAATGCGCGGGCCACATCGCTGACATGAATGAAGTCGTACAGCTGCGTCCCTTCCGTCAGCGCGGGTGATTCCCCTGCCAGCAGCTTGCGGATGACCGTGTTGATGAGCCGGCCGGAGTTTTCGCCTTCGCCATAGGCGTTGGTAATGATGGGCCAGAAAAATCGTATGCCCGCGGCACCGGCCTTTGCCTTCGCCATCCAGTGCGCGCATGTTTTGGCTGCCTTGTACATAAAGCCCAGGTTAGTGACAACTTTGTGTTCCGCCATTTCCACAATGCCCTCAGCCTCATGCAAGCTGCCGGCACCGATAAACGTTTGGATGCCCATGACTTGCATCGCATCTATTACATCCAGAGTTGCACGCACATTTGCCAGTTGGATATCGGCATCCCGCGCGTCGGCATCCGACACCCCCTGCCATGCGAAATGGTAGAATGTGTCAATGTTCCTATCCTCAATCAACTGAGGTAATTGCGCAATCGTTTCTAGGTTGCATACGACCGAACGCGCACCAAGGTCGTCAAGGCCTTTTTGTTTCGTCGGATTCTCCCTGACAACAGCAATGACCTCGATGCCTTGGCGAAGCAGCTCCCGAATAACCCAACTGCCAATAAACCCTGTCGCACCTGTCACAATGGCCTTCTTCATCTCATCTCCTGTTCCCTGTTATGCCATTTCGACGGCAGTACTCTGACAATGTTGGCCATTGCATGTCCTTGGTTGTAGCGATGACATGTTCTATTCCATACTTCCTCAGCGGCCACGGAATGGACAGTTCGGGATCGTCCCAACGAATGCCACCACTTGCCTGGGGCAAATACGTGCCTGAACACTGGTAGGAGAAGATGGTATGCTCTTCCAAAGCAATATATCCGTGAGCAAAGCCTTCCGGGATGAAAAGAACCTTTTGCTCGTGGGCCCGCATCAACTCCGTATGGTAGCAACCGAAAGTTGCAGACTCAGAGCGCAAATCAACCGCCACATCATACACAGCCCCGGAGATAACACGAATCAGTTTGGCTTGGGATTGCTCCGTTTGATAATGCAGCCCGCGCAACGCTCCTTTTTGGGTGTACAAATCGCTGCTTTCGGTGAATAAGCAGGTGATACCATGCTGCACGTAGATGTCCCGCTCATAGTGCTTGAGGTACACCCCGCGATCATCCTCGAACAGATGTGGCCGAATGCGCACCAGATTGGGGATGGCGGTTGGCTCAAATACGAACGGCATCATTAAACCTCATCATCTTGGCCATCACGCCTCAACCCCAGTGTTGGGCAGGGCAGCCTTGTATCCGCTCATAAAGGCCTGATTGCTCCACAAGTAAGCCCACATGCCCCAACGTCCGATGGTGGTAATCCCCTGCTCCTTCAGATAGTCGCGGACAATCTTCCGATCCCGCTCCATCCCTTTGTAAAAGACCACATTGCCATACTTGGCGGTTCTGACATCTGTCACTTCCACATCATTGGGTTTGGATATGCCCATCTCGTCCAGCGACTTAATGACAATATCGGTCAAGCCATCCCCATCCTGAGGCAGGGGCTTGTATCGGGAGTGATAGATTTCAAACTGGAGTGAGCTTTTACCCGACGGAACATTGTCCGGCGACTTCATGCTGGGCGAATAGCCGCGCGCAAAGGGAATCTCCTCATTGTAAACATAGAACCACAAAGATGGCAGGTCCATCACTTGCTTGTAGCCCACGGAAACCAGCGTGACGGATGTAGGATACAGGCGTTTAGAAGCGGCGACTACTTCCTCAGGCACATTTTCCATCGCCGCTATCACCTCGGGCAGCGGCATGCTGCTCAACAGACGATCGTAATCGGCGGTATTGCCGTTTTCAAAACCAACGATTTTTTTCTTGGAGTCGATGCTGATAACGCGATGCGAGAGGCGAATATCCATCTTATCCGCGATATGCTCAAAAAACGCACGATAGCCGCCAACCTTGGGATAGCGCATTTCCTCAGCATAGTATGTGTTGGGCGTTTCATCCGTCATGGCGCCGTGCAGCACCTCATCAATGGAAGGCAAATACATGCGGCTGGTAATCCACTCAACAGACAAATCCGCCGCCTCGCAACACCAATACTTTCTGGTGTAGCGCTTGGGATAGCGGTCGGCAAAGTACTGGCCAAACTGGGCAATCAGCCACTGTTCGTAGTCCTCGACTTTATCATAAGCTGGCCGTTCCATGATGCTTTTGATGATGCGGATTTTCTCTTCCACAGGCAAATTGAACGTATTGTTTTGCAGTGGATGCTTTGCCCAATATCCATCACAATAGTTCTGTGCGATCGGTTTGTGACCAAAGTAGGGGGTCTGGTCGAACACCGAGCGGACTACCTTTTCCTTGGCAAAGGAAAGGTGAACGGCTGTATCAAACCGAAACCCGCCAACGGTAAAATTGTCGCACAGACCGCCATAGCGCTCTCTTGCTTCGTAAATCTCGGCTGCACCATCCAGGCGATAGCCGGCTCCGATGCCCGCGACACCCGCACCCAAAATGACAACTTTTTCCTGCACGCTATGCTCCTTGCGTTGTACGTATTTCTGGCGGAAGGAACTACCTTCGGCGATTAAAGATACCAGAATCCATCTAAAAAATCTACTGATGCGGATTCGCTATGGTTTGTTCCGCCCGCTGAAGATACTCGTCAATCTGGCGGTTCATACACGCCGCGGCGTCTTCCCCGGCAGCCCAAACTTTCGTCCACTCGACCGTTTTGGCAATCGCTTCCTCAATACTCCAAACCGGACGCCAGCCGAAGCGTTCTTTCAGAAGGGAACAATCGAGCTTCAAAAATGATGCTTCGTGTGGCCCCAATCGATCGGATTGATCAACCCACGAAGCCCCTGTGCCCCATGCCGTACAAAACAAATCCACCAACCTGCCAGTCCTGCAACAGCCTTCTTCGTCCGGCCCAACATTGTAGCTGCCCGCTAAACTTCCGTCTGCATATTGCCGGGCTGCGATCATCAGATAGGCGAACAGGGGTTCCAGCACATGCTGATAGGGGCGGGTAGAATAGGGGTTGCGTACCACAATGGCTGTGCCCTGCGTCGCGGCCCTCACGCAATCCGGCACAATCCTGTCCTTGGCAAAGTCACCGCCTCCGATGACATTGCCCGCTCTTGCCGTGGAAATGGCCACACTGCCGTCGCCTAAGAAGGAACTGCGATAACTATGTGTTACCAACTCCGAGCAGGATTTGCTGTTGGAGTAGGGATCCTGTCCGTTCAAGCGTTCATTCTCACGGTAGCCCCACGCCCACTCCCGGTTCTCGTACACCTTGTCAGTTGTGACATTTAAAAAAGAGGCAACACTATCAGTCAGCCTGATGCACTCAAGCACATTCACTGTACCCATCACATTGGTTTCATACGTATAGTGCGGGTTCTGGTAGCTTTCACGAACAATTGGCTGCGCAGCCAAATGAAACACTATCTCAGGCCGTACTTGCTCTACCACCTGCTTCAATGCATCCAGATCACGGATATCACCGATGATGGAATGCATATTCCGGTCCATGTTTGTTATTTCAAACAACGAAGTCGCAGTCGGCGCAGCCAAGGCATAACCGGCTACCTCGGCACCGGCCCCGGTCAGTATGGCACTTAGCCACGTGCCTTTAAACCCTGTGTGGCCGGTGACCAATACCCTTTTGCCTCGATAGAAATCAATGATTGACATGCTCACCAAACCTTCCACGGAGCATGCCCGGAAGCCCACTCCTTCTCCAGCAGTTCTTTGTCCCGTAGCGTATCCATACATTGCCAGAAGTGCTTGTGGTGGTACGCCATCAATTGATGTTGTACGGCAAGGTTTTCGAGCGGCTCGCGCTCAAAAACGCAGTCGTCACCCGAAATATAATCCATAATCTCAGGTTGCAGAACCATAAACCCGCCATTGATCCACCCCCCATCCTCCTTGGATTTTTCCTTGAAGCGGGAGATTTCATGGTTGCTTTGCATGTCCAGCATGCCAAAGCGCCCACCCGGCTGAACAGCGGTAAGGGTAGCGATTTTGCCATGCGCCCGGTGGAAATCGACCAGCTGACGGATATCAATGTCGGCCACACCATCCCCATAGGTGAGCATGAACGGTTCATTGCCTATGTAGTCTCGAATGCGTTTGATACGGCCGCCGGTCATGGTGTTTAGCCCGGTATCGATGACCGTAACCTTCCATGGCTCGGAACTGTTGGTGTGGACCGTCATTTTGTTGTCCGCCGTAAAATCAAATGTAACATCTGAGGTGTGCAGATAATAGTCCGCGAAGAATTCCTTGATAACATACTGCTTGTATCCACAGCAGATGATAAAATCGTTGAAACCGAACGCGGAATAATACTTCATAATGTGCCACAAGATTGGGCGCCCGCCAATTTCAATCATTGGTTTTGGTATCAGATGGCTCTGCTCACTGATACGGGTGCCGAAGCCTCCGGCCAGAATTACAGTCTTCATAACACACCTCTCATTTCGTCATAATGAATCATCTTGTTCAAACAAACCTGCTTGTATCTCCAAGCCCTACGGCATCACAAGGTGGGCAAGACTTTTCAATCGCCAATATCCCGTGGTTAGCAAATGATACAATGTCGCCCTGATCCTGCGCTTCTTGAGTTCATTGGGATTGAAATAATCGGTGGCTATCTTCCCCACGTGATCGGTATATTCTTCCTTGAGCAAGGCTTGATTCTGCTCGTTGACAAAGAACCTTTTCAAGAATGCACCAACACGCGTGTCACGGGCAACATCTTCGCGAAATTGAATCCTGTGGCGCAGGAATGCAGCTTTGGTTTCATCCTTCAAGGAAACATTGACAAAAACCCGGTAGTAAGCGAGCCGCTCCATGGATCGATAGAGCCGAAATCGCTTGCTGTACGCATAGAGATAAAACCAGTCGAAGGAAGGATACAACGTGTCATTGAATCCACCTGAACTCACCAAGCAGGCGCGTCGAAAGATGCTTCCGCAAGTTGGGGGTCCATATACATTGCCAATCTTCATCACGCTGTCCACCTGTCGAAGCGGCATTAACTTGTTACGACTCAACCGATCATACAAGCCGGATTTGACAGACTTTGCTCGCGGTAGCTGAGAATCAGCATTCTCTCCCTGATGGAGTTCATGATAAAGTGTCATGATGCCATCAATATCACGCTTTTTCGATAATAGCTGAAGGATCTTGTTGAGATAGTCGGGCATCAACACATCATCATCATGCAAGTAAGCGACCCACGCTCCCCTGGCCAGCGTTATGCAACGATTCCAATTGCCAACCAAGCCAAGGTTCTGCTTGTTTTGATAATACAACAAACGGTCATCCTGATATTGCCGAATCAGCGCCTCTGTCTTGGACACTTCGTCTGAATACTCATTATCTATCACCACCACCTCGTAGCGACATTCAGGTTGTGTTTGGTGCAGCGCGCTCTCAAGTGCGATCTTGAGAAATGCCGGCCTTTGGTAAGTGGGAATCACAATAGATATCAACGGATCACGATATCCTTCCGCAGAACCGTACTTCAATTCCGAAGGAATATCCTGTGTTTTTGCAAAGTTATCCGTTGTTTTTATTAGTTCCAGGGACATCATGCCGATAACTTGTCAACCTTCCATTCATGATAATATGACCATGGGATTGGATTCGTTGGGCGACTCCTAAGGGCGATAGCCGATGCGCCGGAGCGGTTTTTCCAATATTCTCCACGCATAGTAAGGGCTGAACCGGTTTATCCATAACCGCATCTTGACGACCAGGGGCAAATCGGTTCGCAGAAGTTTGTCTGCCACCTGTCGGAACTGTTGTCGCAAGTTCCCATACCGCGCTTTGTATTGGCTATCCGAAGAATCGAGGTGCACATAACCCTTCGACATGGCCATTAATCCGGCAGAGGATGCGTAGTAAGCTTCGCGCGGCGAAAGTCCATGTGCAAGCAACGCTGCCGCCCGGTCAAACTGTGCTTCGGCACCATCAAGTCTTCTCACAGTGAAGCCACTGCGGGTAATGCCCGCGTTATGCTGTAGGTAGTGATATAGAGGCTGCGCAATGCCAACAACCTTCTGACACGCAAGCAACAAATGATGAATAACAAACTCGTCCTCATGCAACTTGCCTACGGGGTAACGAATACGCTGGAACAATGCCCGTCGATACAACTTATTGCACGCGACCACCCACAGCCAATTATCAGCAGAACCTAAGCGACTCAAAATCTCTCCCTGTCCCTGTACCACCTCATCGCGAGGAAGGAACACTTCCTCCGGATGAACGCTTCCCTCCTCAAACACGTGTCGAATGCCGCACATGCTCATATCCGCATCATTCATCTCAAGCGCGCGGAGCAAATCTTCATACATGTTTGGGCTGATGAAGTCGTCGCTATCAACGAACCCTATCAAACTGCCGGTTGAACGCTCTATGCCAGCATTTCGGGCGGCGGATAGGCCCGCGTTCTGCTGGTGTATAACACGAACACGCGCATCCACGGCAGCATATGCATCACAAATCTGAGGGCTACTGTCTGTTGAGCCATCATTAACCAGGATAATTTCCAAGTTGGTGTGTGTTTGCGTGAGCAGGCTGTCCACGCACTTGCGCAGATAGCGTTCCATATTGTAGACCGGAACGATGATGCTGATGATTGGGTTACCCATGTTTCGTTCCTGATTGCTGCTTCCTGCGCAAATCGGACCATCTGGATAGACTCAAATACAGATGGGGTGATCTCCGGAAAATATCGATTTTATCGGGCAAACCACGCTTCTTCCTGGCGCTCATTCGGGCTGTTACATGTCTGCGCATGCCCGGATATGCTTGGTCAAGTTCCCCATCCAATTGACGAACCGCTGATTTCACTGATAATCCCTGTACATCAACCAAGTGTTGGAGACACATCCTGTAAGTGCCAACATAGAAATGCAGCGCATCATAATCATACACTCGCTTGGCGAGCGCGGAAAATGCCGAATCCTGAAAGTCAGCGAAATGGTCGCTCAATCTGTCCATGGCCTGCACGGCATCGAATTTTCGAATATTGTATGAACCCATGACCGACCCGCTACGCTGAACATAATACGACCTCGGTCCATCAGAGAAAACGACAGAATCGGCGTGTGAAAGCGCTTTGAATGTAAACTCCAAGTCCTCTCCGGCAGCACAGCCGACGGTGTAATACAACCGATTGTTTGCCAGAAAATCTCTTCGGTAAGCCACACTGCCCGTCCATATTCTGGTTTTCCTATGAAGGATGATGGCATCTAAGGTATCGATACCCGACTGAGGAGCGGCAACTGTTTGATAGGGGAATGGCAGTATCGCTGCGCCTTGTTCATTCACCAAGTCGTATGGCCAATGGACTATTTGAGGGCGGCTGTACTTGTTGATGACCGCCTCGAACCGATTAATAAAGCGATCAGAGATATAATCATCTCCATCCAGAAACACAACATACGCACCGCTTGCCTGCTCCAAGCCGGCGTTTCTAGCTGAACTCACCCCAGCATTAGGTTGTGTAAGGACACGCGCGTTGAGGTGGCTGTGCGTACGAAAAAAGTCATGTGCAACCTCTTCTGTCCTATCTGTTGATCCGTCGTTGACCACAATGATTTCTATCCGGTCGTCGGGTTGTTTGAGTAGGGACGCTAAGGTACTGGAGATGTGACGCTCCACATTGTAGGCCGGAATCACAAAGGAAAGAAGAATCATGTGCCGCGGCCTCCCCCTTGCCGTTCCAACCTTTGCCGGTGGAGTCTACGATATATGCTGCTGGGCAGCAAACCAACCAACAACGGCTTTACAACCTGTGGCAACTGGCGTATACCATAGCCAAACTCCCGGTAGATTAGCCAGCGCACATAGCACTCATTCCAACGATATTTGAATTTGCGCCTGTCCTGCGCATCCCTATCATCGCGGCACCGGTACAATGCATCAGGGATGTTATAGCCACGGAAACCCTCACGATACATCTTGTACCACAGGTGATAATCCTCGACCCGCGTAAACTTTGCGGCTTCGCTATATCCACCGACAGCCCGGATAGCCTCTGCCCGCATCATGCTCGGTGCATGGGCGAAGGGGGTACCTCTGATGAGATCCTGAGGCTTAGGTTGCTCCAATCGTTGAATCGAGCCCCAATCGCCTCGGTCATCAAAAAGCGTCATCGCCGTGCTCACAATTACGTACTCGGGTTTCTGCTCCAACAGGGCAACCTCCTGCTCGAGCCGCTGTGGGGCAGACGCATCATCTCCATCCTGCCGGGCGATGTAGTCGCCATCCGCTGCTTCAAGGCACCTGTTTAGGGTTCGATTCAGCCCCATATTCTCAGGGTTCTGCAACAGGATAACTCTATCTGTGTTTCGCTGAGCGAATGACTTAGCGATCAAATAGGTGCTATCCGTTGAACCGTCGTCGCAAAGCACCAGCTGCCAGTTTTCATAGGTCTGGTCTTTTATGGACTGCAAAGCATCATCCAATGTTGCCTCGCAATTGTAGATGCCCATGATGATGGAAACTTTCTTGGTCATAACGTGGTCACAATGCGGTACTTCCTCAGTTCCCGATGATTTGCGTACGCCAAGCTGCCCAGCACGATAAGGATCCAGAAGGCCGGCTGACGTTGATTGGCCAACGTAAAGCTCTCAATCAGCAACGCCAAATAGGCAGGAACGAGCATCCGACTCATATGTTTCAAGTTTCTTCTCATCCAGACACAGAGCAACAGAAATGGGAATATGCCGTAATAAAACAGAATCCCCAGGAGCGTGGAGTGAACTTCATATGCGGGGCCCGGAAAACGAGTATGTCCGCCTTCGCCAGAGCCGAATAGCATATAAACTGGGTTTTCGAAAACCTTGTCAATCGCTCGATCTTCAAGCAAGGCCATCACACCGCCGCTCTCCACCTTACCGACCTTCTCAAACAATCGAAATACCAAAAATGAACCAGAGCCTACCGAGTTGTCTAAACCATCGGTCGAGAAGCCAACAAATATGGCATATAGAATGAGTATCAGTACCAACATTAACGTGACGACCCGGAGGAACACAAAGAAAGGTGTTTTTTCACTCGCGATAAATAACGCAAAAAATGCAATAACAAAGGTCCCAATCCCCAGTAGCATTCCCGTCGAGCTGCCTTGCGTCACGAAATAGACGGATAGGATGAATATCAGCACAACCAAAAACTTTTTGCGGGTCTTCTCCATCTCCTTAAAATAGCTGGATAGGACATACACAATCAAAAAGGACGTAAACATAGAGAATGCGAATTGGTTTGGGTCGTTGAACGTACCCATAAATCGATATATTCCCCACATATATCTACCTGTCCCAAGAAAAAGAACAGCCAACTGCGTGAAAAGCGCCAGAGCACTTGCCCAAAGAAGTGCTTTTAGAAATGTGCGGTTATCCAGGAATTGGCGAATGGTGATGACCACTAGAAAATTGTACAAATAGTAGGCTGAACTGAACAAAAAATCAATCCGTTGGTAAACAGCCGCATATATCCCGTTGATCACGAAAACACAGCCAATAAACGCGAGCAGAACAAGATCTCGATGGTTTATGATGATGCGCCCCCGCTGTACGACAATTGATGCACCGAAGGACGCAACAAATACAAGGTCCGCTACCTGCATGGTTCCGGATTGGCCGAAATAAAACGGTTTGAGAACCCAAAACAGCAAAAAAAGGTAATGCGCAATATGCATTTTTGCCTTAGGTTGCTCTTTGTATTTGCTTCTGAGTGTAATAATCATCCGCTTGTTCCTGTGATATTCCTTTCAACCAATTCAGCATAAATGGACTTCATCATAGGTACCACCTGGTTAATGCTAAATGCTTCAATGGTTTTTCGATTGGCTTTGCCCATTCGTACTCTTTTCGTATCACTCGATACGAGTTCGTTCAACGCAGCAGCAAAACCTTGTACGTCTTTTGGGTTAATTAAGTAACCGCCCTGCCGTAAAACCAAATCCCGGTTGCCTCGGATATCTGAACAAATTACCGGCAAACCGGACGCCATTGCCTCCATGAGTGACGCACTCAATCCCTCCCGATATGAAGGCAGGCAGAATATATCCGATGCTTTATAAACATGAGGGATATCCGATCGATAACCCAAAAAATGGACCCTGTCTGCTATGCCCTGTTCTTCGGCCAGCATAATCAGCTTCTCGTGCAAGGGACCAATACCAGCTATCATATAGTGCACATGGGGAATGCCTTGAATCGCACGAATAACGACTTCGTGGTTCTTGTTTCGATTCAATTCCCCAACCGAAATCGCCACAATTGCATCATCAGGTATTCCATACTCTTCTTTGATCTTTGCGGGTTCAATCTCTGTCGAAGCGTAGCGATGGATATCTATCCCGATTCCCGGGACATAAACCACCTTGCCTGATAATCGTGGGCGAAGCTGTTTACGAGCCAGTTCATAATCCTCTTTGTTGATGGTGATAATGCAATCTGAGTAGCGGGTCAGGATTTTCTCGATAGGATAGTAGAGAACCCAACTAGTCCACGGCGCTCCCTGATAGAAATGGAAGCCATGCGCCTGGTAGATTACCGCGTTGACATGATGTCGCTTGGCCGCGATTCTGCCCAGTGCACCGCCAATGGGCGTGTTGCAATGGACAATCTGAAAGTTTTCATGCTCCATCAAAGAGCTTATTTGGCGATATGCCTTGATGTTGCCAGGGTGCAGTGGGTTTCGCATGAAGTCAATCTGATGAATTCGTATCCCATATTTTATCTCGTCTTGTCTTTTTTCATCCTCATTTGGATATGACCAGTTACTCGCCACATGAAACTCATATCCCAGTGCTTGTGCTGCAAGCATACTCGAATGAGAAAACTGATTGAGACGCCGCGCAAAATTTAAAATATATAATAGCTTCATCAAATGTTATCGTATTCCCCATCATATCACTTTACAACCATATTCGGATGTAAATTATCGCAATGTAACCCTGATGCTCCCAAATTCAATCTCGTTTTCAAGCGGATTATCGGGACTCGTTGATGATTGTGTTATCCATATGCTTCCGTCGCCAGTCAACACTTTGATCGCATTTTCCGCCTTATTGATGGCAATAATCTTGCCACATACCCTCCCCTCATAATTCACCTCATCCTCGATTCGGCATTTCCACACATACATGCGCCGGCCGTTATAATGCGTGAACGCACCTGGCAGAGGATAGGTAAGCGCACGAACAAGATTGTATATCGCTTGGGATGATTGATGCCAATCGATAAGCCCATCCTCAGGATTCCTCGAGCAGGTGTAGGTCGCTAACTCCTCGTCCTGTTTCTCACCATATGGCTGCCCTGTTTCAAGTATTTCTAATGCTTTGGTAAGGGTAGGCTCAAGCGCGCGAATGCAATTGTCTGTCAGGCTATTGATATCGTCCTGATCAGAAATATCCACCCATTCCCGGGCTATGATATCACCCGCATCCACCGCATCCGCTAAAAAAAAGATATTGACCGCTGTCTTTGCTTCACCATTAATGAGAACCCAGTTCAAAGGGGCAAACCCTCTGTATCTTGGTAACGGCGCAAAGTGGCTGCCAATACAGGCGATTTTCGCACAAGCCATAACTGCTTTACGAATCATGCGACGATATCCGAAGCACATCAAATAGTCAGGGTTCAAGTGGCGGCAGGTTTCCAGCACGGATGCATCGTCCAGTTCAGTCGAAAAAGGGATTTTGTATTCCCTACATAATCGGGATATCTGTTTGCTGTATTGCATCTGCTCATGTACATGTTCCATTTCCAAAAATACGTGCGAGATGGATATTTGGGACGCGAGAATCCGTAAGGCTTCATATCCTACCCTGCCGCCAATAAACAACACATATCTCATACTCTTCGCCTATCATTAAGTGATGGAACTCGACATCACCCGTCTATTTTGGGGAGCCTTTCTCGATAAAAACACTTCGTCCTGATATCACTGTGGAAATCGTTTTTAAAACAATCCGCACATCCAAAGTGAATGAGACATGCTGTGTGTAATAAGCATCATGCTTCAGCCGCTGCTTCCAGGGGATGGCATTTCGGTAATATGCTTGGCTGTACCCCGTAATTCCCGGCCGCACATCCAACTTCAAATAATCGGAACCTGTGTAGAGCGACCTTTGACTTGGCAAATCCGGCCGCGGCCCAACAATACTCATATCCCCTTTCAACACATTGATAAGTTGTGGGGTCTCATCAAGCGAGGTCTTCCGAAGAAACCTACCAATCTTGGTAAGTCTGGCGTCATCGGCCGCGTTATACGTTGACCCATCCTCCAAACGGATATCAGGGGCATTGGGCACCATGCTCCTGAACTTGTACATATCAAAAGAACGACCTTTCATCCCCAAACGCTTTGCGATATAGAAGGCAGAACCTCTGTCTTCCAACTTGATAAGTGGAATAACTATAACACACAGCAGAAAAAAGAAAGGCAGAGCAATGACGGCTATCGTCAAGTCCAAGAATCTCTTTGCAAATTTCTGGTATATCAAAATATCATCATCTTGCTGTAGAAAATCAGCAAAACCTTTCCAAACGACACCATAAGCGCAGGATGCAACCCTATTTTGCGGATATCCGCAAACCCTTCATGACAGATACCAAACTGCTGATAATAAACTGAACTTCCTTCTCCGTCAGCAAAGTATGCGTGGGCAAGGTGATTTCATTGCAGTATTGGGCATAGGCATTGGGAAAGTCTGCAATGTTGAACCCAAGTTTCTGATAGGCCGTAAACATCGGCAAAGGCTTGAAGTGGACATTACAGGCTATACCCTTCGCCGCCATACCGGCAATGATTTCGTTACGCTGTTGCTCGTTGATGCCGGGAATCCGCGCCAGATAGAGGTGTCCATTGCCTTGGTAGTCCGGGCCGTGATGCTCCAGTCTTTCAATCCCCAAGGGAAGCAAGGCATCGTCATACGCGGCGATGGTTCTCATCCGCTTCTTAGTCATTTCGGCAAAGCGCTCCAGTTGCGCCAGCCCGAAGGATGCCGTAAGATCCGTCATATTGCATTTGTACCCTGGGTGAACAATATCATATTCCCAGGCACCCAATTTCATTTTTGAAAGCGCGTCCTTGCTTTGCCCGTGTAGGGACAGCAATTGAAGGTCTTGATAAATCTCGATGTTTTCAATTGCCAAATGATCTTTCCAAGTAATCGCCCCACCTTCCGCGGTGGTGAGGTTCTTTACCGCATGAAAAGAAAACGCGGTGAAGTCAGCCACTGAGCCACAGGGGAGGCCATGATAGCTGGCTCCTACCGAGTGCGCAGCATCCCCCAACACAATGGGGCGGTTGTATACTTCTTGCATGTCAGTGGCCGGGTGGAAGAGATGACGCTTGCTTTCAACCGCCTCGAAAACCTTATCATAGTCCGCCATCACGCCGCCTAGATCCACAGGGATGACAACTTTGGTTCGTTCCGTTATGGCGTCTGCTAACTTGGTATAATCCATAAAAAAGGAATTGGGGGCGGTATCCACCAACACAACCTTGGCCCCGACATGATCAATCACCGAAGCGGAAGCGGTATAGGTATAGGCTGATGTGATGACCTCATCGCCGGGGCCTACTCCGAGCATATGAAGCATTAACTCCATGGCGGCGGTGGCGGAGTTAAGACACACGGCCATCGACGTACCAAAGAACTCTGCCAATTTAACTTCGAATTGCTTGGTACGAGGCCCTGTCGTTATCCAGCCCGATTTCATGGCTTCCACGACGTATTTGATTTCCAGGTCCGTTATGTCTGGTGGTGAAAAGGAAATTTTCACTTTGCCCTCCTACCAAGATATTCTAATAGCTTAAAAATGATGCAAGCCAGTTTTCGAGAAAGTGGTCTAAAAACGTCTCGTCGGACGTTCGGCTGGATTGAGGTGATTCATGTTACGATACGCCTGCTGTCTCAACCAACGAGCCCGCGAGGTTGTTGACTTCCTCTGCATCAGCATAAGTCGGAACTACTTCACGCATTAACATACGATACTCCTGACCATGCGTCAAGACAGGCAACGCAAGAAGTAACCTGTTCAGCCTCGCCTCAATATCCACTCGTGAAACAGCGGGTGAACGCTCGATGAAAATCCGGTCTTCCTCCGTCTGTTCACAACCTTCCGCAGAAACAAGCAACTCCTCATATAGTTTCTCACCCGGCCGCAAGCCAATCTCTTCAATCATGATGTCCTTATCTGGTACTAAGCCTGAAAGCGATATCAGCTTGACAGCCAAGTCATATATTTTGATGGGCTTGCCCATATCCAGCACATAAATCTCCGACCGTTCTGCGCGCCTGCCGGTTTTCAGCACCAGTTGGGCTGCCTCCGGTATCGTCATGAAGTAGCGAATGATTCTTTTATCGGTGATGGTCACCGGGCCGCCATTCTCAATCTGTTGCTTAAAAAGGGGCACCACTGAGCCATTGGATCCAAGCACATTGCCAAACCGGACGGCGACGAAATTCGTCTTGCTATCCCGGCGGCTCTGGACAATCATCTCGCACATGCGTTTGGTTGCGCCCATGATGTTGGTGGGATTCACCGCTTTATCTGTAGAGATAAGCACAAACCGCTCTGCGCCATACTTCTCCGCGGCATCCACCGTATTGAGCGTGCCGAAAATGTTATTATAGATTGCCTCTGCGCAGTTCGCCTCCATGAGCGGCACGTGCTTATGAGCGGCCGCATGGAAGACGACTTGTGGCTTGTAGCGGTCAAAAACCCGATACAGCTGTTCCTTATTGCAAACCGATGCGATGACCGTATCGAAAGAAAGCTTGTTGCCATAGGCCCGACAAAGCTCTTGCCCCAAGTCGTAGACGCCATTTTCATAAATATCCAGAAGCACCAGACGCTCAGGCTGCATCTTGGCCAATTGCCGGGTCAGCTCGCTGCCGATGGATCCCCCTGCACCCGTAACCAAAATGGTCTTGCCCTGGTAATAATCCGCGGTATCCTGATCATTCAATGTGATGGGGGCTCGGAACAGGAGATCCTCAATGTTGATATCACGGATGGTGCGTTTTTCTTCGTGGTCAATGCGGTCCGTAGGATAATCATAGACCAGCACCTTATAGCCGCTGCTCATATAGGTTTTGATGAGTTCCTCGCGCATTTCAGGCGCCATGTTTGGGATCGTTAGGATGATCTCCTGAATGGGCAAATCCTTGATATGCTTCATGATTTCGCTGTCGGGGCCAATGACTTTGATGCCCTCTATCAATGTCCCGACCTTGCGAAGATCGTTATCAATGAAGTAGGCCGGGAAGTATCTGGAGTTAGGATTGGAAAGCAATTCCTTGGCCAGCATAACCCCCAGTTCCCCGGCCCCCACAATCGCCACATTGGTCTTGGGTACGGTTTCCCTAATCTTCTGCAGGCGATAAAAGAAGGGCAAGTCAGGCCGCTTTCGAAGAAATTGATACACGAATCGGGCTGAAAGCGAAGTCAGCAGGCCAACGCTGATGGTGGCCACCGCATGAGCGAAGGAAAGATGATATCTAAAAAAAGTCCTGTCTATGAGGATATAGAGAAGCCCGCCCGCCACATCAGACAGCACCATCCGAAGAAAAACGTCTGAAGAGGCATAGCGCCACATTTGCCGGTATACCTGAAACACCAAGCGGGCAAAAAAAACGCAGCCAATCATCGCGTAAAAATATACACTCAGATTCGCTGTCGCCAAGGGGTCATCCGTAAACCTTACTCGATACAAAATCATCCAGTACGCAATCGACATGATCGCCAAGTCAATCGCTACCAGCAGGAAGAGCCGGGATTTACCACGGAAGAAGTTGATCATCAGAATGAAAGGGCCTTTCCGTTTGATCTGAAACGTTTATGTTGGGGTGGTCGGGGAAAATGAGATAGGGTTTTTGCTGTCTGTCCACTCAAAGGGCATCCACACCAAGCGGCGAATGCCGTCAAAGGGAATGGCCAGGCAGATGTTGCGGTTGTGGCGGTCTACCTTTTCAATGGTGCCCAGGCTGTCCCGCAGGGGGCCTGATACAATGCGCACCTCGGTACCTACTTGCACCGCCTGTGAGCAGGAGAGGAGGCCGTCGTTTCGGTAAATCCAGTCCGCGAAATCTCTGTCCCCATCCCGCAAGGCGTAGTCGCCCGCGGTGCCGTAGCTTAGAAAGCGAAATATGCTGTGATGGCTCAGGATGCTGCGCACAGGCACATCTCCTGTGGCATATAAGAACACATACCCCGGCAGCATGTTGACCTGTACCAGGCGCTTTTCGCCCTGACGGCTCTGGTGCTTTTCCTGCCGGGCGCACAGGACGGTCAGTTCCGGGTAATTCATCGTCAGCAGGCTGACGACGCGCGCCTCCTGCCCGGTTTCACACTGTATGCAGTAGGCATCATGGGCCAAGCCGCACTCTTCCTGGGGAACAAGTTGTTGCATGGTTGTTGCTCTTCGACAATGCTTACGCAGCGGAACCGTTTCGCTCCGCCGGGGCATGATCGCCTTCCATCACGCATATTGACCAGGCCGCCTGATGCGCCGCAAAGCGTGCGTACTTCTAGCCTGGTTCTGCCATGAAGCAAACCTTTGCTTCAAAAGAGCCCGTGGCACCACGCCTGATTCAGCATCGCCAAGCCAGTTTGATGGCGTCCACCGGGCTCTTTGCGCCGCTAATCGCAAGGATTTCAGCGCTCAATGCATTGTATCATCGCCCTGTTCACTTGTCAATTTTAGGTATTCCTAAACTTTTTATGGCAAGTCGGGCTGAATTGTCAGCTCTTGCCGCCATGAAGCTGTCTGCGATGTGCCGGGCGGGTGAGCACCTCGTGCATGACCACCGCGCGAACCATATCATTGGCGCTGAACGCGGGCAGAAGCGCCTTTCTGATAACGGTATCTTCTTCCATCGAATCGGCGGAGATGGGGGGATACACCCTATCCGTCGTCGTATCTTCTGGTTTTTTATCAAAATCTTTGCGCACAAACACTTCGTCGTTGTCGCTCGGATCCGGTTTTTGTGGCGCCGGGGCGGGCGATGGGGACTGCCTATCCAAATCCAGGCGACGCTGCGCCTTTGACTCGGACACCTTGGCAGGCTTTGGGTCAAAGCGCTGCACCGGTGCTTGCTTGCCCACAGGCACTTTGTTGCTCGCGCGTTTCCCGGCTTCCGCCAGCTTTTTCACGTTGCGCGCGATGGTTACAACCACAAACAGCAAGATGATGATTAACCCATCCACCTCACGCCCTCCTCCCGCTGTTCATTCACCCAATGCTCCTTACTTCTTCGGGGGAGCGTCATGGTTGATGGGCAGGTCCGGCTCGGTCGCCTTGGCGATGCCGTCGCGCATGGATGTGTCTGCCTTCACATTCTCCAACTGATAGTAGTCCATCACGCCCAGTTTGCCGGTGCGCAGCGCCTCAGCCATGGCCAGGGGCACCTCGGCCTCCGCCGCAACCACCTTGGCGCGCATTTCCTGCACTTCGGCCTTCATCTCCTGCTCGCGGGCGACAGCCATGGCGCGGCGCTCTTCAGCGCGGGCCTGCGCAATGCGGCGGTCGGCCTCCGCCTGATCCATCTGCAGCTGGGCGCCGATGTTGCGGCCCACGTCCACATCTGCGATGTCGATGGATAGGATTTCAAACGCGGTGCCGGCATCCAGGCCTTTGTTGAGCACGGTGTGGCTGATTTTGTCCGGGTTCTCCAGCACTTCCTTGTGCGATTCCGCGGAGCCGATGGTGGTCACGATGCCCTCACCGACGCGGGCCATCACGGTCTCTTCCCCCGCGCCGCCGACCAGTTGCTGGATGTTGGTGCGCACCGTCACCCGCGCCTTGGCGCGCAGCTCAATGCCGTCCTTAGCAATGGCCGCGACCGGCGGGGACTCAATCACCTTGGGGATAACCGACATCTGCACGGCCTGCAGTACGTCACGGCCGGCCAGGTCGATGGCGGCGGCTTGTTCAAATGTCAGGTTGATGCCCGCCTGCTGGGCCGACACCAGCGCCTTGACCACGCGCTCGATGTTGCCGCCCGCTAGGAAGTGTTTTTCCAGCTGGTTAACGCTCAGGTTGAGGCCGGCCTTGGTGGCCGTAATCAACGCGTCCACCAGGCGATGGGGCGAGATGCGGCGCAACCGCATGCCGATGAGCATGATGATGGTCAGCGGCACGCCCGAGGCGCGCGCGCGGATCCACAGCCCGATAGGCACATAGCGCAGAAAGACCGCGATGACCAAAATGACAACAACGATGATTAAACCGGTAACTACCTCAGGAAATCCCAACATATACGCTTCCTCCTTGTTGATGGCAGCACGTTCAGGCGTCCACTTTGCGTACCATGACGCGGACACCCTCCACTTTTTCGACGACTACCGTGTCGCCCTTGCCGATAAACTCACCCCGGCTGACGACATTCACCCGCTCGCCGTCTATCACGGTGATGCCGGCCGGGCGCAGCACGGTTTCCGTTTCGCCAATTTGGCCCAGGAACCTATCGAGGTTCTCGGTTGCCTGATAGCCTTGCTCCGGCGATAAACTGTCCTTCAGGATCAGGGGCGAGCGGGACAGCTTGCCCGATGAGGCCGATTTGAGTGAAACGCTTACCGCAATACCGCTCAGAGCAAGCACTGCAACGGTCGCCCCAAGCCCAGCATATGCGCCATGCTCGATCCAGGTAAAAATGACGCTGGCCAGCAGCATCACGAGCCCCGCGATGCCCGGTAGCCCGAAGCCCGGCATAAACAGCTCCACCACCAGCAACAGAATGCCAATGACGGCACAGATGATAATCGGCAGGTTTTGTAGAATGAAATCCAAGGTTTTCACCTCCCTTATGGTATAAGAATAGCATATTCATGCCAATATGAACAGAAGCGATTCACGCATCCCCCAGCCGTTGTTTGAGCAACTGCAGGTCCTGATGGTAGGTGTCCGCCAGCGCCCGGTTGTAAATGATGGCCGCCGGATGATACAGGGCAAACACCGCCCAGCCATCCGCGTTGCGCATCAGCTGGCCATGACAGCCGCCAATCAACGCCTGCTCACCCATCAACGCCTGCAGCGGCGTGTTGCCCAGGGTAACGATGAGCCGCGGGCGCAGAATGCCTATCTCCTGCATCAGCCAAGGGGTGAAGGCCTCCTTCTCCCGGCGGTTGGGCGGCCGGTTGGACAGGCGCCCGCGCTCGCTTTGCCTGGTGGGACGTACCTTGACCACGTTTGTGATGTAGATGTCCTCGCGCGCCAAGCCCAATGTGTCCAGGAAGCCATCCAGATTTTTGCCTGCCTTGCCCACAAAGGGGCGGCGCATCTTGGTCTCCTGCTCGCCGGGGGCTTCCCCTACGAGCACCAATTTGGGGGCTTCGGCTTTGCCTTCACCCGGCACAAACAGCATGGGGTCCGTTTCCATCTGCCGGGAGAGCATGGTGATGTAATGGTCATTCAGCGCCTCAAGATGCATGCTTCTCCCCCAACTCGGCCAGTTTGTCCCGCACCATCTGCAAATCCTTCCACACATCCGCCTTCTTGCCCGGGTCGCGCAGCAGCGCCGCCGGGTGAAAGGTGGGCATCATCCAGAAGCCCTTGCGCTCAATCCATCGGCCGCGGCTGGCTGTGATGCGGGCGGTGGGCGATACCAGAAACTTGAGGGCGGTCGCCCCCAGCATCAGTATCACCTGCGGCCGAATCAGCGCCGTCTGCGCGCGCAGATAGGGCAGGCACAGCGCCGCTTCCTCGGGCGTAGGCTCCCGGTTGCCGGGCGGGCGGCACTTGACCACGTTGGCGATGTAGACATCCTCCCGCTTTAGGTCAATCGCCGCCAGCATCTTGGTCAGCAGTTGGCCGGCCGCGCCCACAAAGGCCAACCCCTGGGCATCCTCATCCCGTCCCGGGCCTTCCCCCACAATCAGCAGCCTAGCATCGGGGTTGCCCTGTCCTGGCACCTTGCGGCGGATACCGCCGACAAGGCCGCACTGGCGGCAGGCCTCAATCTGCTCAAGCAAAGTGGGCCAAGATGTTCGCTGCACCGGATGTCTCTCCATATCAAAAACGGGCGTTGAGCAAAGTAAACGTCGCGCGGATATCCTGGTTGAGCCAGTTGAGCAGGCTGATAATCAACAAAATCAGCACCAGAATGACGGCTGACCCCAGCACCACGCTGAGGAAATTGGACATCCCGGCGGCGAACTCCAGCCGGTCGCGCCTGGCCTGCCGCTTCTCTTCCTTGAGGTCAAAATACTCCTGTGTGTTGGGCCGCATCGCCATCCCTCCCCTTGCTTCTATTGTACCTCATCAGCGCCCTTGCCGCAATTGCGCCCAGCCTTCCCAAATGTGGGACAATGCGTTATACTGACGGAAGCAATGAATTGGAGGGATGCAACATGAAGGAACCCATTCTGGTCGTCATGGCCGCGGGAATCGGCAGCCGGTTCGGCGGCCTCAAGCAGATGACCCCCTTTGGCCTCCACGGAGAAAGCCTGATTGACTATTCCCTGTACGATGCCCTGCAGGTCGGCTTCAAGCGGGTCATTTTTATCGTCAACAAGCGCATCCACGAGGACTTCCGACAGATTGTGGGCAAGCATGTGGAGCGTCGCATGGACGTGCAGTATGTCATGCAGGAGCTGGATGACCTGCCCGACGGCCTCACCATCCCAGAGGGGCGCATCAAGCCCTGGGGCACCGGCCACGCCATTTTGGCCTGCCGCGATGTGATAGACGCACCCTTCTGCGCCATCAACGGCGATGATTTATACGGCCGGGACGCGCTGCGCCAGATGTACAACTATCTGTCCGCAGGCCCAGAGGCCGGGCACTATGCCATGGTCGCCTTTTCGCTGATGAACACGCTATCGGAAAACGGCTATGTTTCCCGCGGCGTGTGCAAGGTGAACGAGCAGGGCAACCTGGACAGCATCGTGGAGACCCTGCACATCATCCCCACCATCGACGGGCCCATGTACACCCTGGACAGCGAGACCTATTGCCGCCTGCCGGAAGAAACCATCGTCTCCATGAACATCTGGGGCCTGACGCCGGAGTTTATCGGCCACCTGCAGGAGGCGTTCCCTGCCTTCCACGAGGAAGCCATGCGCACCAATCCCCTGAAGGCCGAGCTGTACCTGCCCAATGTCATCGGTGACCTGCTCAAGCAGGGCAAGGCCAGCGTCAAGGTGCTGCAATCTCAGGACAGGTGGTTTGGCGTGACCAACGCCTCGGACCGCCCGGCTGTGGAGGAAGCGCTGCGCGATTTGACCGCCCGCGGCATCTATCCCGATGGGCTGTGGAAGGCCTGATTTCGGTCGCAGCCCAAGGCTTTTTCACCTTTTTGTGCCAAACATCCGCTTTAGGGCTTGCATTTTGCGATGGCAGGCGATATAATAGCCACCGTCGCTCGCTGATGTAGCTCAGTAGGTAGAGCACATCCTTGGTAAGGATGAGGTCACCAGTTCGACTCTGGTCATCAGCTCCATGAAATCCCCTTGTTCATCAAGGGGATTTTCGTTTTTCGACTGATGAGCATTGTTCGTTTTTAATGCGAAAATGTGCCAGGTCAGACAAACGTGACGGTAAAAGTGGCGGTAAACACACTTTTCTGCACAGCCAATACCAGATCGAAAATCGGCACCTCATCTTTACAAGAACATTTGTTCCTGTTATGATAACTGCACAGGAGGTGGCAAAAGTGGAGCGCGTGATACTGCACTGCGACTGCAATAACTTTTACGCCGCGGTGGAGGCGGTCTACGACCCGTCTTTGCGGGGCAAGCCCTTTGTGGTCTGCGGCGATCCTGAGCTGCGCCACGGCATCGTACTGTCCAAATCCTACGAGGCGCGGGCCTGCGGCATCAAGACCGCGGAGGTGCTGTGGGAGGCTAAGCAGAAATGCCCCACGCTGGTGCTGGTGCCCGCCAACCATCACAAATACGTCTCCTTCTCGCGCATGATGCGCGCCATCTGCCGCCGCTATACCCCGTACGTGGAGGCCTTTGGTCTGGACGAAAGCTGGCTGGACGTGACGGATCATCCGCTGTCCGGTGAAGAAATCGCCCGGGAAATTCGCCGGGCCGCCCGGGAGGAGCTGGGCATCACCGTGTCCATCGGTGTCAGCTTTAACAAGGTGTTCGCCAAACTGGGCTCGGACATGCGCCACCCGGACGCCACCACCGTCATCTCCCCCGATAACTTCCGCGCCAAGGTGTGGCCGCTGCCCGCGCAGGAGCTGCTGTACATCGGCCGCGCCACCCAGCAGCGCCTCAACGACATGGGCCTGTATACCATCGGCGACATCGCCACGGCCCCTCTCAAGACGCTGCGCCGGGGCCTGGGCAAAAATGGGCAGGCGCTTTGGCACGCCGCGCGGGGCGAGGATGACAGCCCGGTGCTGTGCGAGGAGGAAGCCGACGACATCAAATCCGTCAGCAACAGCACCACACCGCCGCACGACATCGCCACCCAACAGGACGCGCGCGCCTTGCTCTACCTGCTCAGCGACAGCGTAGCCGCCCGCCTGCGCGGGCATGCGCGCGGCTGCCGCACGGTATCCATCTGGATGCGGGATACCCAGCTGCGCACCAGCCAGCGGCAATGCCGCCTGCCTGCTGTGAGCGATATATCCGACGAAATTGCGGGTGCCGCCTGGTCGCTGTTTTGCGACAGTTACGACTGGCACCTGCCGCTGCGCTCACTGGGGGTGTGCGGCAGCGACCTGGAAATCATTGGCGGCGACAGCCAGGTGCCCTTGTGGCGGGATCCCCGCCGGGCAAAGAACCGTACGCTTGAGTACGCGCTGGATGACATCCGCGGCAAATACGGCCACAACAGCGTGCGCCGCGGGCTGATGCTGTGCGACCCGGCCATGACCGAGGTCAACCCGGTGGACGACCAGGCCACGCAGTCGTTGGCCGCGATGCACGGCAGGGCGTGAAAAAGCCCCGGCAAAACGACCGGGGCTTGAATGGCTACGTATTGTAGCTGATTAGTCCAGCATCTGCAAAATGGAGGCCTTGGGGCGGGCGCCGACGGCCGTCTTGGCCACGCGTCCATCCTTGAAGACAACCAGCGTGGGGATGCTGCGCACGCCATACTGCTGCGCCAGCGCCTGCTGCTCATCCACGTTGACCTTGCCTACTTTGATGTTGGCGTTCTCTGCTGCAATCTCATCGACCACGGGGGACACCATGCGGCACGGGCCACACCAATCCGCCCAGAAATCTACCAAAACGGGCTTGTCCGATTTCAGCACTTCCTGCTCAAAATTTTGTTGCGTTAAAACGACGACTGACATTGTTACATCCACCTTTCCAACACTCAAGTGTTCTATGTTAGTATACCCGGAATCACTAAAATAAACCCGGCGGGGCGAAAATCTTCGCCCGGTTTGTAAAAAAGCGCCCACAAAGCCCTAAGCGGCCACAAAGACGCGGATTTACTGGACTTTGGGCGGGTTTGCGCTATAATGAGGCAGGTACCCAAAGCCACTGAGGAGGAAAATCAATGACCGCACTCGCCCTGTTGACCGAGCAAACCACGCTGTCCAAGCGTGACGTCGTCGCCAGCAACTGGTGGAGCAGCCAGTTCACCAGCTTCACGCCGCAGGATGTCGCGATGGTTCTGCTGTTTTCGCTGATTGCCAGCGTCATAATTTTGATGGTCTACAAGCGCACCTACCGGGGTGTGCTGTACAACCCGTCCTTTGGCACCACGCTGATATTGCTCACCTTGGTCACAGGCCCCGTGGTCATGGCCATCGGCTCCAACGTGGCGCTGTCCATGGGCATGGTGGGCGCGCTGTCCATCGTGCGCTTCCGCACGGCGGTGAAGGAGCCTATTGACACCGCGTACATGTTCTGGTCCATCACCATGGGCATCATCATCGGCACCAAATCCTACATCATCGCCATGGGCGTGGTGCTGGGCATCTCGGTGATTATGCTGGGTCTGTCGTTGGTACGCCTGCGCGCCAGTGAAAACTATCTGCTGGTGCTGCATTACGACCCCTCCGCCGAGCAGGAGATTGACGCCGAACTGCACCGCGGCGTGCGCGCGTACCGCATCCGCTCCAAGACCATCACGCGCTCGGGCGCCGAGATGACGGTGGACCTGCGGCTGCACCAGCGCACCGACATCGTCAGCCACATGCTGGATATCACCGGCGTACACGACGCGACGCTGGTCTCCTGCCAGAGCGAAGCCTCGGTCTAACCTCAGCGCGAAAGGAACATCATGGCCGTTTCTGCCCGGCATGAGTTAAAATACTTTATCTCCCAATGCCAGTATCAGGTGCTGTCGCGCCTGCTGCGGCAGGTGTTGTGGACGGATTCGCACGCCGATGAGAACAACGAGTACCATATCCGCTCGCTGTATTTTGACACGCTGTCAAACGGCGCCGTGCACGAAAAGGTGTCGGGCGTGGCCAACCGCAACAAGTACCGCATCCGCATCTACAACCATTCGGACAAAATCATCCGCATGGAGTGCAAGAGCAAGCTGGACATCTATATCTCCAAGCGAAGCACCCCCATCAGCCGCGACCTGTGCGAGCAGCTGATTGCGGCCGACCCTACCGGGCTTGAAAACACCTCCTCCGGCCTGCTGCGGGACGTGTACCGTGAGATGCGGCTGCACCTGCTAAAGCCCGTGGTGATGGTGGACTATGTGCGCGAGGCGTACATCCACCCGGCGGAAGAGGTGCGCATCACCTTTGACAAGCAGCTGCGCAGCGGCCTGGGGGCCACCGACCTGTTCAACAAGCAGCTGCCCGTCTATCCCCCGCTGAAGGACCCGGACCAGATCATCCTGGAAGTCAAATACAACCGCATGTTGCCGCCGTATATCGCCGACCTGCTCAGCAGCGCGGCCGGCTGGGCGCAGCGCAGCGCTATTTCCAAATACATCCTGTGCCGCCAGCACGAAGGAATGGACTATTGACCACACACAACCGGAGGGCAGCCATGCGCAAGAATGACGTGCTCACCCTGCGGGTAGAGGCATTCGGCTCGGAAGCCGAGGGCCTGTGCCGGCATGAAGGGCAGGTTATTTTTGTGCCCGGCGCGCTGCCGGGCGAGGTGATTGAGGCCCTCATCGTCAAGGCGCACCGCAGCCATGCCTTTGGCAAACTGCTACGCGTGGTGGAGGCCTCGCCCGAGCGGGAGGAGCCCCCTTGCCCCTACTACCCCCGCTGCGGCGGGTGCAGCTGTCAGCACATGCGCTATGAGGCCGAGCTTGCCTTCAAGCAAAGCCATGTGCGCGATGTGCTGGCGCGCGTAGGCGGCGTGCAGATAGAGGTGCCGCCCGTGGTGGGCATGGACAGCCCCTGGCATTACCGAAACAAGGCCTCCCAACCGGTGAGCGAGGTGGACGGGCTGCCCGTCAGCGGCTTTTACGCGCGGCGCAGCCACCGGGTCATCCCGGTGGACAAATGCCTCATTGCCCAGCCGCAGAGCGACCGGGCGGCCGCCATTGTGCTGCAATGGATGCGCGACAACGGCATCTCGGCCTACGACGAGGCCACCCACACCGGCCAGATACGCCACATCATGACCCGCGTGAATCACCGGGGGCAGACCATGGTGACTTTGGCCGCCAACGCCGACACTTTGCCCCATACACAGGCCTTGGCACAGGCGTTGCAGGCCGGCCTGTCCGGGTTCGCGTCGCTGTGCCTGTCCGCCAACCTGGACAAGGGCAATGTGATTCTGGGCCGCGGCTACCGCACCCTGTGGGGGGAGGAGCGCCTGGTGGACAGGCTGTGCGGGCTGGACTTTTCGCTGTCGCCACTGTCCTTCTTCCAGGTCAACCGCACCCAGGCGGAGCGCCTGTATCAGCTAGCGCTGGATTTCGCCGCCCCCACCTCCCGCGACCTGGTGTTTGACCTGTACTGCGGGGCAGGCACCATTTCCTCGGTATTCGCGCCCCGTTGCGGCCGCGTGGTGGGCATCGAGTCGGTCCCCCAGGCGGTGGAGGACGCGCGCCGCAACGCGCAGGCCAACGGCATTGAGAACGTCACCTTTTTGCAGGGCGCAGCGGAAGAACTGCTGCCCCAGATGGTCAAGGGCGGGGACCGCCCGGACATCGTGGTGCTGGATCCCCCGCGCAAGGGGGCGGCGCCCCAGGTGTTGGACGCCATCCTGCAGGCCGCCCCGCGCAAAATCGTGTACGTCAGCTGCCACCCCGGCACCCAGGCGCGGGACGCGCGGCGGCTTTCGGAGGGCGGCTACACCGCGACCGCCTGCGCGCCGGTGGATATGTTCTGCCGGACCCCGGATGTGGAGAATGTACTGCTGTTTGAAGGAGGCCGCGCATGATATTGGCCCAGGACGCGCGCTACGTCCAGTTCCCCAACAAGCGCCTGATGAAGCTGTTGGTGCCCCTGCTGGTGGAACAGAGCATTCTGGTGGCGGTCAGCTTCATCGACGCCATCATGCTGTCCTCCATCCACCAGGACGCGTATTCGGCCATCTCGCTGGTGGATATGATCAACCTGCTGGTGATGCAGGTGTTTATGGCCATCGGTGCCGGCGGGGCGATTGTGGCGGCGCAGCTGGTGGGCAAAAAGGATCGCGATGGCGCGCTCAACACCGCCAACCAGACGGTGATGCTGGTGCTGGCCGTGTCGGTGACGCTGGCCGCGCTGACGCTGGTGCTCAACAACAGGCTGCTGCGCTTCATCTACCCCTCCACGTCCGAATCCATCATGGGCTATGCCCGGCAGTATTTTGCGCTGTCCGCCATCTCGTATCCCGCGTACGCGCTGTTCAACAGCGGGGCTAACCTGCTGTACGCGCAGAGCAACAGCCGCTCCTCCATGGTGGCGGCCTTCAGCATGAACCTGATCAAGGTACTGCTCAATCTGCTGTTCATCCGCGTGTTCTCGCTGGGCGTGTGGGGCATCGGCCTGGCCACCATCCTGTCGCGCGTGCTGGGCGCCTATATGGTGACCCGTGTGCTGCTGGACCCCCACTCCCAAATCCACTACCGCAAACCGCTCAACTTCAAGGCGCTGTTGCATTTTGAGCGCCGCATCCTCAAGGTGGCCGGCCCCTCGGGGGTGGAGAATACACTGTTTCTGTTCGGCAAGCTCATCATCGGCACGATTATCGCGAGCCTGGCTAGCAACATGATTGCCGCCAACGCCGCTGCCAATACGCTGAGCACCCTCATCAACATCCCCTGCAACGCGCTCAACCTGGCCACCATCACGGTGGTCGGCCAGTGCATCGGCGCGGGGCTGCACAACGAGGCGGAGTACAACGCCAAGCGCCTGCTGAGCATGACCTTTATCGCGCAGTTTGTGATGAGCGGGCTGCTGTTCATCTTTGTCAAACCGGTGGTGGGCATCCTGAGCCTCAGCGCAGACACCGCTGCTATCACGGCCAACATTCTGCGCGTGTACTGCGTACTGACCATCCCCTTTGAGCCGCTGGCCTTTGGCCTGCCCAACTCGCTGCGCGCCTCGGGCGACAACAAGTACACCATGTATTCCTCCATCCTCAGCATGGTGGTGTTTCGGGTGGGCTTCTCCTATATGTTCGTGTACGGGTTCAACCTGGGCATCCACGGCATCTGGTACGCGATGTACTTCGACTGGGTGTCCCGCTCCATCTTCTTTGTGCTACGGTTCAGAAGCGGCAAGTGGAAGAAGCACAGCCTGGTATAAACGGTGCTGTAGCTCGCCAAAGCCCCAGCGATATTTAACGCAGCGCAGCCCGGCTGATGCCGGGCTGCGCTGGTTTGTCCAATCCGTTTATTAGAGCGAAGTAATCCTGTTCAGGTCCCGCACGCTGTTGGGCTTCTGTTCCCCCACCATGCCCACCAGCAGGTAACTGCCCGTCATTTCGTCATACTGGATGTCGCGCAGCACATGGAAGTTCTCAATCTTGCCGGTGGAGGTGACGTGCATCCGGGGGCCTGTGCAGTGGTGCTTGTGGGGGCCGATGTTGATGTGCTCGTTATCGGCATAGCTGACAGGCAAATCCTGTGCCACCATGTCCAGCACATACTTCTCCAGCTCGTCCACATCGAAGGTGAACTTGTCGCGGAACCGCAGGATGAACCCATGACGGATATCGCCATGGGTATAGTCGTGAATGTCATATTGGCGAAGGAAGCGCTCGGTCAGATCCTCGGCCGTGTGTGCCATGCGGCGGTACTTGATGGACTTGAACACAATGTCCGCCACATCCTGCGGCTCTGGGCCGAAGATGGTGGGCCGGCTGACGATGACCTCGTCACCGATGCCCACCAGGATCTCCGCGTTGAGGTTGAGCAGCGGGTACACGCGCTCAAAGTGCTCCACCACCACACGCCGCCCCTTGGCCACGGCTTCGCGGATGGCGTCCGCCAACACATGCAGCTGGGTGAACGCCTCCTCAAAGCGGATGTCCAGGTGATAGGTGTGCGGCTGGTAGAAGCCGCGGTCGTCAATATCCAGCAGCGGCAGCGGGCGCACGTTGACGCCGTTGTCGTCGTTGGTGAGCTCCAGCCCCGGGAACATGCCGCGTATCAGCAGGCTCTTGCCCGACCCGGCATCGCCAATGATGCCGATGAGCCGGTCAAATGTGGACAGGTGCCGCTGGGAAATAGTCATGCCCAACTGGCCCATGCGCACATAGCCGCGCGGGGCAAAGTACACGCTGTACAGGGGCTGGAGCTCCACCTGGGTGGTTGGCATACTCAGCGAGCGACGCCGATGCCGGCGCGGCGAAGCGCCAGGATGCGGTTCATCTCGTTGTAGTTGATCATGATGGCTTCGTCCACGCCCATGCCCGGCTTGCCCAGAATCTGGTCCGGCTTGGTGGCCATGGCGCAGTGCACGCACACCTGGGCGGAACGGTCGGTCTCGTTGCAGGTGCCGCCCTGGTAGGCGCCAATGCCCTTCTCCTCGCAGTAGAGCACAGCCTCGATGGTGTTGTGCACGCTGCCCAGGTCAGGCGTCTTTACCTGAATCATGTGGCCGGCCTTGTTGTCGGCGAAGTAGATGACGTCTTCCAGCGTGTTGCACCATTCGTCGGCCACCAGCTCCACGTCGATGCCCAGCTTGTCCACCAAAGCGGTCAGGCCGCTGAGGTCCTTCATCTGCTGCTCGCGGCTGCCCGAATCCATGGGGCCTTCGATGCGCAGCCTAAAGGGCTTGGCAGCCTCTACCAACGTGCGCAGATAGTCGGCCATCTCCTGGTAATTGCTGGCGCCAAACACCATGCCGATGGTGCCGTACACGTCAATGTGCAGGATGGGGTGATAGCCCTCGTAGGGCGCGTGCTCGATGATGCGGCGACTGAGCCACTTCACGTACTCCAGCAGCTTTTCGCCCTTCTGGCCCAGCTTGTCCACGCTGTTAAACAGGCCGTGGGGCAGCACGTCCACTGCCTTCATGATCATCTTGTCCACGTTGGTGTAGCGGTCGTCGCCGGACTGGGTGAAGATGTGCAGCGGCTTCTCGGTGACGGTGACGCCGTATTCCTTGGCCACCACGTCGCACATGTTGAGGCCTTGCGCCTTGGCCACCGCGTCTAAAATCGCCTGGCTGACGCCGTAGCGGATGGCGGTGTGCAGCCGCTTGCCATTGACTTCCATGTGGTCGATTTCGCCGGCCAGGGCGCGGAAGTTGTCCGCGTCGCGGCCCACCAGGTGCTCGGCTACTTCGTTCTCTATCAGCGGGATGAAGGTATCCGCCAGGAACAGCGGGTCACGTCCGCCGGCGCCGGAATACTGCACAGCCGCGCAGTCACCCCAGCCAATCTGGCCGTTCTCCAGCACGATCATCACCGAAATCGCCTCGCCGGCCTGGCGGATGCGGGTGAACCCGGGCGTCGCCGGCTCGCCTACATACAGCGCGCCATCCTGCCCCGCCCCTGCCTTGATGGCCTTCTGATCGTCAAAGTAGAACCCCGTGCGTCCCGGTGAACAGACTACCTTCTGAATCTTCATGATACCCCTCCTTATTTCTTCGGTCTGCCTACCAGGCAGCTCTTGCTGATCGCATAGATGTCATCGATGGACATCTGGAAGGAAACCTCACGCCCCTCGTTCTTGGCGCGCTCGGCAATCTTTTCGCGGTGGAAGGCCTTGATGTCCTCCGTGAAGGGCAGCATGCCCGTATCCAGGAAGCGCACCGCGCCCTGGTCGTCGCGGGCGGGCATAATTTTGCCCGCGTTGATGCGGCTGGGGGCAAAGGGTACGTCGATGACGCCCGCTTCAAAGGCACGCACGGTGCCCACCGCGATGTCGCCGTTGCCCAGCTCCAGCGTTTTTTCCAGGATGCAGCGGGTCTCGCGCTTGATGATGTCGATCTCGGCAGCCAGCACGGTGTCCTCCACCATCTTCTGGTCGGCCAGCATGCTGATGATCTGCTTGGTGGCGCGCAGGCCGGCGGCGTTTGCCTCCTTGGTGGGCACGCCCATGGCCTCGTGCGGGGTCTTGACAATCACCTTGGTAGCCTTGGCCAAAGCCGCGGCCGCGCTGCCCCAGCAGATGACGGCGAATGCCTTGGCCTCATCCTGCGGGAAGCCGCCCATCCACTGGTGAAGCACCGTGGACACGTTACAATCCTTGTAGCCGAAGCGGTCCAGGTATTCCTTGGTCTGCTGCTCCAGCGCGCGGATGGCCGCCACGTCCTGCACCAGGTTGCCGCACTGGCCGTAGCCCACGGTGACGCTGCGCACGCCTTGCTCGGCGGCGACCAGCGCCTCGATGATGGCGATGGAATTGGATACACACGGCGGCACCAGCGTGCCCGTCAGCGGGCCAAAGGGCTCGCGGTTGATGGAGATGCCCTTTTCCTCATAGTAGCCGGTCAGGCGATCCACATACTGCCAGGTGAGCAGCGTGTGCTCCATGGGCACGTTCTTGGCGTAGGGAATGTTGTAGGAGATGCCGCCGCCCTCAAAGCTGGTGAAGCCACCGGCCAGTGTAATCTCGGCCAGCAGGCGGGCATCGGGCGTGCCGTGGCGCACCTGCACGGGCGACGCGACGGAGCTGGTTACCATGCGGCAGCCTTCCACGCCGTGGTTGACGGCGGGGAAGCCGTTGAGCATCGCCTTGCCGCTGGCCATGGACTCTTTGATGCCGTGCTCGGCATCCTCGTAGCGATTCAGGCGCGTATAGGCGTCAATGGTGGTGGGCAGCAGGTCGGCCTCGCCCTCATTCTCCAGGTAGCGCAGCAATTCGATGTGCGCCTCGATGAGGGGCACGCCCGCGCGGGGCTGAATCAGCGTGACCTCACGCTTGACGGCGTTATCCAGCTTGCTCTGAAAGCGCTTTTCGGGCGCGATGCCGCGCTGGTACTCGATGGCTTCGTCCAGGTCCACACCCTTGCCGGTGGGCCAGCTGGCCAGCACGTTTTGCCGTTCGGCCAGGAAGGCTTCCTCAGTCCATTTTTTATTTTGCAGCTGCATGTGTTTCTTCCTTTCCAAAGTGTTGAAGCAGTATCTCCAGGGCCGCGTCCTCATCATGACCGGCCAATAAACCCATGGCGGAAAGAATGTAGCGCTTGTCGCGCACGGTATCAAAGTGCCGGGGCACCAGCGCGTGCGGGTCCACGGTGCGCACCGCCTGCTGGGCGATGCCATCCGCATCCTCGGCATGTATCAGGGCGCCGCCGGTGAGCAGCATGCGGCCCACCTGCGTCAGGTCCTTGCCCGTCTGGCGGAACATGGGGCCCGATGGGGTGTAGATCTCCTCCAGCGTGCCCGCGTGGCGGATCAGCCCCAGGCGGATGGCCAGCACCGCCAAAGCGAAGTCCAGCTGTTGGTCCTGCTCGGTCTGGGGCAGCACGGACGGGTCGCGGTCGATGGCGGCCAAGCCCTGCGCCGCCTGCTCCTCGGTGAGGCCGCTGACGTGCAGCAATTCCTCCATGCCCGCAGCCTCCACCACGCCATGGGCGCTGTAGCGCATCCCGATGTCGCCCTCCACGGTGCGCTTGACATATGGCTCGCGCAGGCCGTGCAGGTAGGTGGAGGGGTTGATGGGGTCGCCCGAGGCGATGGAGTATACATCCGTCGTGGCACCGCCCAGGTCCACCGCCACCAGGTCGCCGATGCCGGTGCGCCGGCTGGTGCCGCGGCTGAGCAGCGTCAGCGCCGCCAGCACGGCTGCCGGGGTGGGCATCAGGATGCCGTCCAGGATGTCCGAGAATTGGCTGAGTCCCTTGAATTGAATGATGCGCTGCAGGAAAATCTCGCGGATGACCTGCTGCACAGGCGCTGCGTCCAGCTTGCCCAGGGTGGGCATCACGTTGGACGCGGTGTAGACCGGGTGGGTGGAGGCGGCCAACGTGTCCCGGCAGTCGGCCAGGGCCGCGCGGTTGCCCGCGAACACCACCGGGAAGGTGCCCTCAATGCCCGCGATGACGCGGGCGTTGGCCTTGACCACATCGCTGTTGCCGCCATCAATGCCGCCAACCAGCAGCAGGATGTCCGGGTTTATGCGGGCGATTTCGGCTGCGTCTTGCTCGGTCAGCTCATACGAGTAGGTCTGGATGACCTTGGCCCCCGCCCCAAAGGCGGCAAACCGCGCGGCCTTGGCCGTTAGCGCCGGCACCAGCCCGCAGGCCACCATGCGCAGGCCGCCGGCCGCACTGGAACAGGCCAGGCGGGCCGAGAACTCCAGCGGGCCTGTCTTTTCCGTCAGGCGCTGCATGGCCTGCTCCAACCCGATGGAGATATCGCTGGCGGCGGTGGTAAATGCCTGCGCGGTGCCCAGAATAGACCGCGCCTGCGTATCAACAGCCGTCAGCTTGGTGTAGGTCGATCCAAAGTCAATCAGCAGAACCGGCTGCATGTCACGCTCCGTACAAGTCCTTCTTCAGTGCGGCAATGCCTTCCTCCGGCGTGGTGCCCGGGCCGAACACGCGGTCAAAGCCCATGGCCTTGAAGCGCTTCTCAACCTCTTCAAAGGGCTGTTTGCCAACCACGATGTTGCCGCCTACATACAGCAGGATGCCCTTCAGGCCGGCTTCGTCGCACTTGTCGCGGAAGCCCTGGCAGTCCAGCTCGCCGTGTCCGTACAGCGACGAGACCAGAATGGCGTCGGCCGCCGACTCGATGGCTGCCTCGATGTATTCCTCCTGTGAGACCATGACACCCAGGTTGATGACGTTGAACCCCGCCTCCCGAAAGGCATAGTTAAGAATCTGGTTGCCTACGGCGTGCACATCCGCACCAATGACCCCCATAACAAGCGTCTTTTTCGCGTCCATATATGGCCCTCCCTATGTGATTACAAACATCTTATCCTTTTGAACGCGCTATGTCAACCGTAAAACAAGCACGCAATGGGGACAAACACAAGCCCGCGCCTCACTTTTGCAAGCCATTTGCGTTTCTCCGCCACATTGCGGCACGGCCCGCGCTTCTATTATCACCATTTGCAGTATCTTTAACCAATTCTTGCATTCCGATTGTGCCGCGAAGGCGCCCTCTCTTTCACGCTTGGTTGCGGCAACAGGGGGTTTGGGCTATAATGCGACCAGTACCCAACACGGCTCTACGGCAGCGCAGCAAGGCCAGGAGGGACCATGAGAATCGGACAGTTTACGGATACCTTTCTGCCCATCGTGGACGGTGTGGGCCGCGTGGCGCACGCCTACGCGACGG
>CALNAU010000075.1 GCA_937874275.1 uncultured Clostridia bacterium
GATGGATTGCAAATCACGCGACCTCAATAGAAGGGTGGGTAATAGGGTATTCAGATAAATACCGCTATTCAGCTCTCGAATGGAATAGCCATAGCCGTGCCGTGGTTCAACCAACCCAATTGCGTTCAGTTTATTCAGGGCTGCACGAACCGTATTTCTGCTGACCCCAAGCACATCACATAGTTTATTCTCACTGGGTAGCTTATCCCCCTCTTCCCAGTCCCCGGAAACAATCAACTGGAGTATCTGATGGTATGCCTCTTCTACCAGATTGCTTTTTTCGATTAACTTCATCATTCAGCGGCCTCGCTCATATGGAGTATCTGATACGTTCGTTATTCGATTCTATCGGTTCATCAATGTGACTTAAACTTGTCACTTGTGCTACAACTTATTCAGTAATATATATTACACGGGGGCGAATGTCAATATTTTTTTATCGGATAACGGTTAATTTATTTTATCCACGAAACGTTGAACTCGCTTCATTGCTTCCTGCGGTTCAATATAGCCACAGATGGCCTGATAGAGATGCTCTCCCAGGGTATGCTCGAAATCTCGCTGACTGAAGCCTGATTTGGAGATGGACAAAATCGGTCTGCGAGTTCCCTGACGGAGCACTTCGGGCATCATGTCCAACCATGGATATGTATCCAGTATTTCACGATGCTGAAAAACGATGCTGCAGGCCGATGTTCCGCCCTGCATCACCAGCTCAGGGGCGATGTGTTCTCCTGTAGCCCAGGTTATAAAGGTGTACGCATCATGGGGATTGCTGGACTGCTTGAGAATGGCCAGCGAACCGCCGGCAAGCAAGGGACGGCCGCCGGGTACGGGCGCAAAGCCAATGTCCATCCTGGCATTTTCACGCTGCGCGACGACAAAATTGGACGCGTGATGGGCATATATCATGGCCATCGCCGCATCACCCTTTGCAAAGCTCATGGCCACATCGCTCCAACTGTGCGTGTGCTGGCGGTTCGTGTAGTGAATATTCTCCACATATTCCTGTGCGGTTTTCACTGCGATAGGTGATGATACATCCAATTTACCGTTTTCGTCAAAAATCATGCCTCCGGCCGACATGAACCTGGGTAAGAAATCGCTCGCAATCGAAGTGGGATTGGATGGAGGGAATGATGCTCCAAAGACGGATGGCGAATCCGGTCTGTGCTGGCGGGAGAAGAACCGACAGAGTTGATCGTATTCCACGAAAGTTGATGGTGCGACAAGTTCGTGATGGTATGTTTCAAAAAAGGCGCGTTTCTGTGCGGAACTCTCCAGCAACGATCGCTGATAGAAAAGCATTTGAACGCTGATGTCAAAGGGAAGCGCATAGAGCAAGCCGTCCTGCATGGAAAAGTCTGCGCTCAAGCCCAATACAAAGCGGCCGTTGTTCGCGCTCGCCGAGGGATCGATCTCAGTTAGGGGTACCAGTAACCGGGAAGCAATTGAGGGCAAGACGGAGGGGTCAACACGAACGAGGTCAAGCCCCTCTATGTCATCAGTTGCCAAACGCTTGTGCAGTTCATCCAACGAACAATGAACCAACTCAACCGCAACACCCGTTTGACGGGTGAATCTGGGCAATAACTGCTCCAGCGCATGGGTAGCTGGTGTCATATGTGCCAGCATGCGCAGCGGCCGCGGACATCCGAAACCGTGAGCAAGCTTTGGCTGTTTGATTAATACAGGCGCAAAAACGCGTGAGGCCAATTGTTTCTTACCTTCAACCGAAGCAATCAGGGCGGCCGCCGCCTCATGCCCCATTAATCGGTAATTGAGGTTCACGCGACCGAAGTCCTGTGGGCTCAGTGTTCGCAGTGAGGCCAAGGTACAGATATGCAGAGGCTCAACTCCCCTGCTTTCACACCAGGAATACATCAATTTTTGAGCAAGCTCCTCACTGGTGCATATAACAGAATCAAATGCTTTCTGATTATTGACAATGGCAGTGATGGCCTGTCCGGGCCCGGCCAAAGCTTCGGAAAAGAACGATGCAGCCCCCAGCGGGAATTGCTCGATGAATTGCCCCTGGTCACTGAATCGCGGATTTTGAGACAGGATGCAAGTGGAACCATTCGCCCGGCACAAGCCAAAGGCCAGCCTGGCGGCGCTTTTCATATCAAATGTATAGGATGGAATTGTCTCGATGTTGGCGGCTCTTTCAAGGAAGAGCACCGGTAAGTTGGTATCCAGCAGTTCTGCGTACTCATCCCTGGGATGCGAAAAACTTGAAACAACCAGGTAGCCGCACGCCTTGAGCGAGGAAGCGGTTTTGAGCGCGTTCAGCTCAATATGCGGCAAGTCATCCGTCAGAAACAGACTCAAATCAAAGCCACTGCGATTGGCGAAATTGACGATACCGGTGTATAGATCCGCGTACCGATACTCGCTTAGCGATGGTAGGAGAACCACGATGGTGCGGGTCTTCCCCCGTCTCAGCGCACTGGCTTGCTCATCGATGGTATACCCCATTGCGATGGCTGCCTTTTCCACCAATTGGATTTTCTCATAACTGACGCCCCCGCGTCTGTTGAGCACATTGGAAACCGTCCCATGCGAGACCCCCGCTGCTTTCGCGATATCTTTGATTGTAGCCACAGGTTTCTCCGTTTCTTTACACGTATGGGCAGCCCATCAGGACTGCCCATACGTGCGAATAATGCCACAAGCCTCACAAGTCGATATCTTCTGAATTGGTCAACCTGAAGAATAGCAACAGTGAAATAATCATCGTGACTGTCAGGATTGTGGATAGGGCAGCAGCAGTACCGTAACCCCCTCGGCTGATTTCCTGGAAAATGGTCACGGTCATGGTCTGCGTTTTACCAGTATACAACATTAGGGTGGAGGACAACTCATTGATGATTGTTATCCACGATAGAATTGCCCCCGAGAGAATGCCGGCTGCCATCACAGGCATGGTCACATGGAAGAATGTGGACATGGCGCCATACCCAAGGCTGGCAGATGCTTCATCAATGGATGGGCTGATTTGTCTGAGGATGGCAGCGCTCGAACGTACAGTATAGGGCATCCTTCGAATTACATAAGATACAATGATGATGGCTGCTGTACCGCTGAGAACCAACGGAGGCCGGTTGAATGTCATCAGTAGGATTAAACCGAAAATGGTGCCGGGAATAACATACGGGAACATGATAAATACGTCGAGAAAACGCGAAACCAGATTCTTCTTGCGCACAGTCAGATAGGCGAACAGCGTGCCCAGTACGACAATGATGAGAATGGCAATTATCGCGTACTGAAAGGTGTTCACGATGGAGGATAGCGAGCGTGTGAATGTGGTGATATAATTGCCGAATCCATACCCCTCTGCCCACATGAGCCCCTTGGTGTTTCGGAAGGAGATGATGATGATATAGATTTGGGGCAGCGTAGACAGCAGCACAATCAGATACACATAGGCATGCGCCAATACATTAGGTATCCCTCGCAGTTGTTTGGGCTTGGGTGGGTTCAACATGCTCATCGTTGTGCTGCGGCGGCTGGAGATCCATTTCTGTGCCAGAAAAACCAGGGCAGCTATCAGCATCATGATCAATGCAACTGCTGACGCGAAATAGGCGTTCGTCCCCGTCTCACTCACCCATTCCTGATAGATGATGACCGGCAGGGTGTTATACCCCTCCCCAATTAGACGTGGTGTGCCGTAATCCGCAAAGGCACGCAGAAAAACGATGGTCGCGCCCGCGAGAATAGTTGGTAGCACCAATGGCAAACTGACGTTAAACACCTTGCGTATTCCGTGATAGCCCAGGCTCTCCGCAGCCTCGCCCAGGGATGCGTCCACCTTTTTGAGGGCGCCCTTCGTATACATGTAGATATACGGATAGAGCTTGAGCACAAAAACGAGTAAAATGCCCCCGAATCCGTAGATGCTGGGAATGCGGATACCCAAGCTATCCCTCAGGAAAGTTGTTATAGCACCATTGCGCCCCAACATCAAAATCCAGGAGTAGGCACCCAAAAAGGGAGGCGACAACATTGAAATGATGATGAGGATATCCATGACCCTGCGGCCCTTGATTTTGAACGTGCTGGAGATGTACGCCAGCGGCACACCGATGACGATGACCAGCACGGTGGCGCACAAAACGACCACAATGCTGTTGGTCATGCTGCGCACATAGTAGGGACGGGAGAAGAACTTGACAAAGTTTTCCAGTGTGAAACCGCCATCCGCGTTCTGGAAGGCATAGAGCACCATCTGCCCCACCGGAATAATCAGGAAGAGGCCAAACACAACCAGCGAAAGCAGGCTCACGAAGCTCCAGAAGTCAAATCGAATGCCCTTCTTAGGGAACATTGCTCACAACCCCTTCCACAAGTGTCACACCAGTGTCGGGATGAAACACATTCGCCCGCTGCGTATTGACGGTCAGGTATAACGTGTCACCTGCATTGTGGATTCTCTCCACGGTGGTCGCGTCTACCGTAACCTCTGCCGGCTCCGCTCCGCCAAAGTCTATGCGATAGTTGATATAGCGGCCAAGGAATAGCTTGACCAGCACCTTGCCCACCATGCCTTGTTCCTTTGTCGAGAACACAAATTCCTCCGGCCTGACGAATACCTGTATGCGGTCTCCCGGGTTTAGCGGCTTCAGCCCGGGCATGGCGATCAAATGGCCGTTTTCCAACGTAATACGCGTAAGACCGTTTAGAACATCCACCACCTCGCCGGCAAAATGGTTTGAGTGTCCAATGAAATCGGCCACAAACACATTATATGGCCTTTGATAGATGTATTCGGGTTCACCGATTTGCTGAATGTCCCCCCGATTCATAACCGCGATGCGATCGGAGATAGCTAATGCCTCCTCCTGGTCGTGGGTCACATATACCGTGGTAATGCCCACATCCTTCTGAATCTGGCGGATGGCTTCCCGCATTTCCAGGCGCAATTTCGCGTCCAGGTTTGATAGTGGCTCATCCATCAACAATACCTGAGGACGTACGACGATGGCGCGCGCAAGAGCGACGCGCTGCTGCTGACCGCCGGACAATTTCTCTGGATATCTATCCTTGTACGGGGTTATTTGTACGGTTTCCATAATGGCGGCGACACGCTGCGCGATTTCCTGCTTGCTCAGCTTCTTATTTTTCAGACCATATTCGATGTTGCGATAAACGGTCATGTTTGGAAAGATTGCGTAATTCTGAAACACCATGCCAAAGTTGCGTTGATAAACAGGGATATTGTTTATCACCTGGCCATCAAAGCTGATAGTGCCCGCCTCAATAGAGTTGAAGCCAGCAATCATGCGAAGCAAAGTTGTCTTCCCACACCCTGAGGGCCCCAGAAGGGTGAACAGCTCTCCGCTGTTGATATGGGCACTCAGATCCCGGATGACAACATTGTCTTCATATTGCTTCTTGACGTGCTGAATATCGATAAATACTGCCATTTTCATTCTCCCTACTGCCGGTGCGCACTACGGCTTTGGCCTGGATTCCCGAGTTCTCCATCATATTGGGAGGATACCTCTCCCACACAGCGGTGGGAGAGGTATCCCGGCGTAATATCAGAAGCTGGTCCACACGTCCTGGAACTGGGTCTTGATGTCGGAGGACGAAACATCAGAAGGATAGGGCAGCGTGACCAGATCTTCTGTGGCGACACGGCCTTCCGTGGTCATGGCCACATCGGTACGCGCAGGCCGCACATTAAGTTGCGCTTCCATGGCCGTCTGGCATTCAAAGGAGGTAACAAAGTCCACAAACAGCTGCGCATTGTGTGTATTGGCGCCGCCCTTGATAATGCCGGTATTGCTTGTACGAAGCGTGATGCCCTCCTTGGGGTAAACCGCGAACACGCCCGCACCTTCCTTCATGTAGGAAATGGTTTTGTCTTCATTGGTCAGGCCAACCGCGTATTCACCCTCCACGACGTTTTTATAAGCCGCGGAAGAGCCGCTGGCCAGTTTGCCATCCAGGTTCTTCAAGAATGCTTTGGCAAAATCCCAGCCATCCTCGACCTTGTGGTCTGGCGCCATGGCGGCCAGCATGTTAATCAAAGCTTCCATCGCAGAGGAAGAGTCCGCTGGGCTGGCGAAGGAGATGTTGCCCTTCAGCCGCTCATCAGTCAGGGATTCCCAACCGTCCACCGTCACGCCCAATTCTTCAATGAGGGCTTTGTTGACGATGATGCTATTCACATTCACATAGCTTGGGGTATAGAGATGGTCTTCCGGCACAAAAGCGGGGAATAACTTGTCCAGGTTCACCGTGGCATAGGGCAGAATCATCTCCCTAATGCCTTCATACGTGGTGCCACCGCCGCCCATAAGCACATCGCCATACGGGTTGTCCTTTTCAGCGGTGATGCGGCTGGCAAGTTCACCGGTTCCGCCGCTGACCACTTCCACACTGATATCCGGGTATTTTTCATTGAACAGTTGAACAATCAGTTCGTATTCGGTGGCGCTGGCCGCCGTGTACAGGACGAGAGAATCGGTTGGTTCGTAGGTCTGTTCCGCCAAGACTGCGGGCAGGCCCATCAGCATAACCAAGGTGAGCAGGGTTGCCATTAACCTTTTCATTGTTGCCTCCTTATGGTGTTCAATTATCTTCAGCCAAATGGCTGCAAGAATCGTATTTGCGCCTCCACGGCGGGCTGTCGGGCAGACTATGATTAAACGCTTTGATGAGTTCCATTTCATATTCCCCGGCATAAGTATTGTTGAGGAAGTGATGGATGCCATCGGATACGAATTGCTTCCAACTGTGCAATTCATCCCCGGGCAGGATGGGAAAAAACAGGGCACCGCTCTCCCTGGCCGCTTCTAAATCGCCAGGTGCATCGCCAATCATCAACACCTGATGGTCGGCGTAATGCCCCGCCAGCGCATGGATACACTGACGCTTGTTACCATCCTCCTGAGCACAGGCCACGCTGACAAACTGCATTAAATCGTGCTCCGCCCATTCGCGTCGCACAGCCTCCTTTGGCGTCGCCGAAACAATCGCGATGTCCGCTTTGCCCTTTAGAAGCCTCAGCGTTTGCTCTACCCCGGGAAAAGGGGGAACGCCTTTCACCATCTCTGCCACCCGCCGGTTCATCTCCAAAGACCATTGCAGCGCCCGCTGCAGTACTGGGTCATCCTTGTGCTTTGCAAGCTCTTCGTTGTTTAGCACTGGGCTGGTAGCAACCCAATGGCGGAAGGATGTAATGTCGGGCAGGTCAAAGTTATACTCTTTTACCTCTTCGCGCTCACGGAGCAGGTCAAATACCAAAATCAACTCGTGAAAGCGAGAGCGGCCTCTGTCTTTGGAATACAGGTTGCAATATTCCCATGCTTCCCGTACGAATTTGGATATGGCCTGCAAACCCCACACCTGTACCGTGGCCGGGCAAAAACACTCCTTGTGTTTGAGCTCCATCGTGTCAAAGGCGCAGCCATCGGAGTCAATGCATACCAACCGCTTACAGGTGGGCTGAAAATCTGGAAATAATCTTTGTTTCATAGGCGGGCATATGCTCCTTCTTGTCGTCGTAAATAAACTCTGGCGCTTCATATCAATCGAACGAATTGTCCCAACGAGGTACACCCTTCTATCAATGGGCCCTTTAACGCTTAAGCCGTGCGAGCCCCCAACGTTACACCCTTGACTAGTAGCTGCAGTTCAAAGCAGCCGGGCGTATAAAACTCTTTGCAACATGAATGCGCGTTTTAGCAGTACTTTTCGATGGCAACGGCTACGCCGTTTTCGTCGAAGGGTGGCGAAACATAATCGGCCACTTCCTTGACCCAGGACGGGGAATTGCCCATGGCTACCCCAACCGCCGCTTTGCTGATGGATGGCGCGTCCAGGGTGCTATCCCCAAGCACCATCACATCGTCGTAGGTCAGATTGAGTCTCCTGAAGAGGACATCAATGGCTTCCTCACGATTGAGACGCTTGGGGAAAAATTGTATATCCTTGCCAGCTCCTTCAAATATGTTGACTAGACCTGTATCTTCAAGCGCCTGGATGAGTGGTTGTTGTTTCTCTTTTGGCACGCCATACAGGTTGACTTTCTCAATCCCGACGCCGTTTGTTAGTAAATGTTCAGACAGCGAATCCACCTCGATTTGTCGCTTCAGGTCCAGAAACCAGACGTGGTGGGGCGGCACAGCGAAGGAACCCAAATCCTCACAGATTTCTTTTTCCATATATATTTTGCCCGCCGCGGCGATTTCTCCATAAATCCGCTGCCCTTCAAACAGGCGACAGATAACAGCGGATTCCTCAGGTGTGAAAACCGATTGATAAATCACTTCCCCGGTCTGTCGATCCACTACCCGGCTGCCATTGGACGTAATCCAATACCGAATCCGTTTATCCGCTTCAATTTGCGGGGGGAACATGTCCTCCACCCGACCGGTGGACGGAATAATCTCAATGCCCTTTTTCATCGCCCTGTCGAGGGCATACATGTTTCGAAAAGAGATGAATACCTGATCCTTTTGAAGCGCTGTTCCGTCGAAATCCAAAAGTATAGCCCGAATATTCATCGATTCTCTCCTTATCAATGAGGTTCAATCGTCATATCTTTAGTACGTTTTCCAATTGTCCCGATACCAAGTCAAATTGTGCATTTATCCCGATCAGTGTAGCATCTATTGTAGTTTCCATATAAACACATTTTTTGGAACGTGTCAATATTCTTTTTCGGTTCGTTCCTCACCTAAACCCATTCTTATATAAAAGTAATGAGAGCATCCGAAAAATGGCACACGCAGTGATATGTGATGCATCATTCCCTCCACAATGCCGTCAACTGCGCTCACCTGCTCGTCCTTACTATTGCCGTCTGCGGGTACACGAGTCCTAAAACAGCAAAAACCCCTTGATTTCTCAAGGGATTTTAGTGGCGCGCCCTGAGGGATTCGAACCCCCGACCTTTTGATTCGTAGTCAAACACTC
>CALNAU010000076.1 GCA_937874275.1 uncultured Clostridia bacterium
GGGAATTTGTGGAGGACTCCCTGGGCAACTACCTGGACAGCCTGCGGCGCATCCGCGGCTATGAGGTGCGTTTGCCCCTGCCCTCACACCGCAAGACGGGGGATATGAAGGCGCGCGTGGACGCGCTTATCGCGCATCACGAACGGCGTCTGGATGAAGTGATTCGCATCTTGCGTGAGGCACCCGGCCTCAATGCCTACGAGATGGCCGGGCGCATGACGTGGAGCATCCGCACCAAGGGATGGGCGGATTTTCCGCTGACCCAGAAGTGGTTCGCGGTGGGGGAAGCGCTGTCCCATCTGGACTACCTGCGGGTACGCGGACAAATCACGCGGTCCATGGACGCTCATGGCATCTATCAATACGCCTCTGCCTGAAGGATGAAGCCTCATCAAAAAAAGGCTGCCGCGGCATCAAATGTCGCGGCAGCTCTTTGGATGGCGTGTGAAGGCAATCAGGCTTTCGGCTCGGCCTGCTCTTTCCTGCCCCACAGCTCCATCAGGCGGCGCAGCCGGTCGGTCCAGGCGGCGCGGTTCATGTCGCAGCTGTCCATGGTGGCAGCGGCGTGCTCCAGCCGGATGACGCCGTCCTCAAACCAAACGCTCACCGTCTCCTCGTCGTTCTGGTGCTCGTCCACCCAGTTCCACGTCATGCGGAGCAAGTGTTCGGGCACCACCTCGGTGAAGATGCCGTACGCGCCCACGCCGGTTTTTTCGGAGGCATAGCGGTATTCGCCGCCCTGTCTGGCATCCGTTTGGTAGGTGCTGTCCGGGTACATGGGCCAGAACCATTTGGCCATAATGTCGGGGTTTATCCATGCTGCCCACAGCTGTTGGGCCGTGGCGTTGACATGTTGTTCGTGCGTAGTTGTGCAGTTTGCCATGGTTAGCTCCTTTAGGGATTTGTGTTTTTTGGCCTGAAGTTTGCCTGCCCATCAATATACCATACTTCGCGCCATTTGTCGCTATGTGCGCCTGATTATTTTACACACATTTCGCATGGATATGCTATGATATGATAGAGGCACCGGCAATGTGTCCATATGGCCGCGCACAGATGGCTTTTCGGTCTGTGCACGGATGCATGCGGGCACCGCATGAGGAGCGACGGATATGAGGAATGAAAGGGCAAAGGCGCTGCTGAGCAGGCTGGCCGATTTGCGCATGCAGGTGGCCCAGGATGGCGAGATGTTGTACCAGCGCTGGCAAAAGGACATCACGCGTGATGTGTTTCATGACAGCGCGCGTAACCTGGCGCATTACCTGGCTCTGCGACGGCACGATTTACAGGAGCTGCAGTGGGAGCTAATTCCACTGGGCCTGTCCTCCCTGGGCAGGCTGGAGGCCCGCGTGATGCCCACCATCGACTCGGTGGTGTCCTCCTGCGCGCTGATTGCGGGGGCAGAGGACCCGGTGCACTACCCACCGGAGGAAGAGTTCACCCGTGGTGAGCGCGTGCTGGAGCGCAAGAGCGAGAGCATTCTGGGTCCTGAGCCGCGGGACCGCTATACACGCATCATGGTCACCCTGCCCACCGAGGCCGCGCGCGACCCGCAGATTGTGCACGATCTGGTGGAGAGAGGGATGGAGATTGCCCGCATCAACTGCTCCCACGATGATGAGGAGGCCTGGACGGCCATGATTGCCCATGTGCGGGCGGCGTCCGAGCGCTTCGGCCGTCCCTGCCGGGTGAGTATGGAAATCCCCGGCCCCAAGGTGCGCATCGACCGGGTGCTGTCATCCGTTCGCAAGGCGCGCGTGTTTACCGGTGACCGTGTGCTGCTGACTGGCAAGAAACGCATGTGCCTGCCGCGCTGCATCGGCATAGCCATCAGCTGCAGCTATGAGGAGATGGTGGACTATGTGGCTGTCGGCGAGGCCGTGATCATCGACGATGGGCACATTGAGACAGTGGTGGAGGAGAAGGTGGAGGATGGCGTGCTGCTGCGCGTCACCCGCGTGGTGAGCGAGCGCGGCGTGCTGCTGCGGCCAGAAAAGGGCATCAATTTCCCCGGCATCGACTACAAGATTCCGCTGCTTAGCCTGCGGGATGAGGAAATCCTGGACTTTATCTGCCAACACGCGGACATCATCGGCTGCTCCTTCGTGCGCGACAGCAGCGATGTCCAGCTGCTGCGCCACGCCATCAACCAGCGCCTGGACAAGCCCGATACTTTGCCCGTCATCATCAAGATTGAGACGCTGGAATCCATGCGCATTCTGCCCGAGATTCTGGTGGCCTCGGCCAGCCACGCGCCCACCGCGGTGATGATTGCGCGCGGCGATTTGGCGGTGGAGGTGGGCTATGCCCGCCTGAGCGAGTACCAGGAGGAAATCCTGTGGATATGCGAGGCCGCGCACGTGCCTGTCATCTGGGCCACGCAGGTGGTGGAGACGCTGGTCAAGACCGGCATCCCCACCCGCGCCGAGGTGTCGGACGTCACGCTGGCCGCCAAGTCCGAGTGCATCATGCTCAACAAAGGCCCCCACATCAACGAGGCGGTCACCTTTGTCGGCGACATCCTGTCCAAGTTTGAAAAACACGTCTACAAAAAGACGGCGATTCTTCGCCGCCTGTCCATTGCCAGTGAAACCTTTGATAAACTGAATTAGTGCGGCATCAGCCGCCCGATGACGCGCCGCCCGCCCGGTACCAGCCGGGGACAGGGCGGCGCATGTTGTCATGCCAGCGCAGCACATCCGCGGCCTGGCGCATCATGGTGTTCACCTCGTCTTGGCCGAAGGAAATGGCCCAGGGCGCGGCGGACAGCGTATTGCTGGCAATGTACAGCATCAGCAGCGGCCAGAATGCCTGTGGCACATGGCCGTCAAAGTAGCCGTCTACCATGCCGGAGGCAAAGCGGGGCGCGATGCCCGCGCACCACACGATGCGGTTGAACTCCTCCCAGGGGTCGCCGTGGTCGTCCCGGTCAAAGTCGATGATGACCAGTTTGCCTTGCCTATCCAGCATCATGTTGCCCAGGTGATAATCGCCGTGATGCCAGCTTTGCGGGCGGCCGTACAGCAGCCCGCGATTCGCCTGCAGGCAATCCAGCAGGTGCTGTCCGCCCGGATAGCGCAGCGGGCAGCGCAGGTAGCCGTGCACTTTGGCGTCGATTTTCCGGTTGAACCGCGCTGCCCAATCCTCGGCGTCATCTGGCGCCGGCAGGGTGTGCAGCAGGCGCAGGATTTCCCCGGCCTGCAGGCCATATTCATACTGCCGGTTTTCCGGCAGGGCGGGGATGGCGGGTTCAGCATCCTGCCCGTCCACCCAGCTGAACAGCAGATAGACCCCATGTTGCCACAGGCCGCAGGCCAGCGGTTGGTTCATGGGGATGCCGAGTGCCGCTGCGCGTTGGCACATTTGGAAACTGTTTTGCTTGCGCGCGGCGTGCTCGGGCGGGGACAGGCGCAGCAGCGCCGGGGTGCCGTCCTGCCGGGTGACGCGGTACTTGCGATCACCCGACCATCCCCGCGCAATCGGTGTGATATTCGTTAAGCCCAGGCTGTCCGTCAGCTTTTTTAACGCATCCGCGGCATACCAATCACTTGCCATCGCTGTCCTCCGCCTGTGCCAATTCCCTGTCAATCAGCGACAGGGAGATGCGCAGCGCCTCGATGCGCCGGCGCAGCAGCGTGGCCTGGCTGGAGCTGGCGGACAGTTTGGGCTGCACCTTCTCACACTTGTAGAGCAGGGAGGCGATGGCGCGCCGGGCCTCCTGCAGCTCGGGGCGGGTGAAGGGAGTCATTCCTCTTCCTCCTGTGTTGGGGCCTCTTCCACCTGGGGCAGGCTGAACAGCTTGAGGATATCCTGCTGCGTCAGCTTCTGCGGCATCTGCTCGCCGGGGGTAATCAGCTTTTCAAACAGGCGGCGCTTGTTGCGGCCCAGCGCCAGCACCTGCTCCTCGATGGAGTCGTGCATCACCAGGCGCAGCACCTGCACGCTGCGCTTTTGCCCGATGCGGTGGGCGCGGTCGGCGGCCTGATCCTCTGCGGAGGGGTTCCACCAGGGGTCGTAGTGGATGACCATATCGGCCCCCGTCAGGTTCAGGCCGGTGCCGCCCGCCTTGAGCGAGATGAGGAACACCGGCTCGCTGCCCGCGTTGAAGCGCTCGGTCAGCTGCTGGCGCTCCTCGGGCTTGGTATCGCCATCCAGATACAGCGCCTCAATGCCCTCCTGATACAGGTGGCGGCGCAACAGCTTGAGCATCTGGGTGAATTGGGAGAAGATGAGCACCCGGTGCCCCTCCTGAATGGCCTCGGGCAAAATGTCATCCAGCAGGCGCAGCTTGCCCGCCTCGCCGCCGTAGCCCGGCATCACCAGCGCCGGGTGACAGCACACCTGGCGCAGCTCGGTGAGGGCGCTGAGCACCTCGCCCTGGCCGCCGCGCAGGGCGTTATGCTCAATCAGACCTTCCAGCCGCATGCGCTTTTGATGCAGCACGGCCAGGTAAATCTTGCGCTGATCGCCCGTCATGGGCACGGTGAGCACGGATTCCACCTTGTCGGGCAGCTCGGCCATGACTTCCTTCTTTAAGCGGCGCATCAGGAAGGGGCGGATGCGGCGCAGCAAGTCCTGCGCGTTGCGCCCCTGGTCGTAGCGGCGCAGGAAAGCGCGGATGGGCGGCAGGTAGCCCGGCAGCACAAAGTCAAACAGGCTCCACAGCTCGGCCGCGTTGTTTTCCATGGGCGTACCCGACAGCGCGAAGCGCGTCCTGGCCTGCAGGCGCTTGACCGCGCGGGCGGAGAGGCTGAGCGCGTTTTTAACGTACTGGGCCTCATCCAGCACAGCGAAGCGGAAGGGGATATCCCGCAGCAGGTCGATGTCCTGGCGGATGAGGGGGTAGCTGGTCAGCAGCACGTCCGGGGCCTTAGGGCCGGCGGCGCGGGCGATAATCTCCTGCCTGCGCTGGCGCGTGCCGGAGGCGATGACCACCTCCAGCTGCGGCGCGAAGCGGCGAAACTCCGCCTGCCAGTTGTAGGTGAGGGTGGTGGGCACTACGATGATGGAGGGCATGCGCTGCTTTTCCTCCTGCGCGGCGCACAGGATGGCGGCAATGGTCTGCACCGTTTTGCCCAGGCCCATCTCGTCGGCCAGTATGCCGCCCATGCCCAGGCGGTGCAGCGCGTATAACCACTGGAAGCCCCGCTCCTGATAGGGGTGCAGACCCTTGACCGGGCTGTCGGGCGCTTCGTCGGCCAGGGCGGCCAGGCGGGCGGTGGTGGGGTCCACCTCGACGGGCAGTTGGGCATCCTCAATAAGCGCCTTGAGGTAGGCGGCGCGGAATCCCTTCAAATCGCGCAGGTCGGCCTGCTCCTGCGCCGCTTCCAGCGCGGCCTCGGCCAACTCCTGCCAGGACTCGGTGTCCTTGAGTGTGATGAAGCTGCCGTCGCGGTAGCGGAAATACTGCTTGCGGCTGCGGATGGCCTGCAGCAGCGGCACCAGCTCCTCCACCGGGGTGCCGTCGTCCAGCACGCTGAGCGTCAGCTTGCTGCCCGTGCCGCTCAGGCGGCCGGACAGCGTGGGCGTGCGCGGGGCAAGACGCTTGAAATCCTGGCTCAAAAACAGCTCAGCCTTTTGCCCCAGCGTCTGCACGCCGCCGGTGAGGAAGCGGTAGATCTGCTCCTCCCCGCTCAGGTGAATAAAGCCCTTGCGCACCCTGAAGCCGGCCTCGGCCATGGCCTCCAGCACCCGGCGCTCGCCCAGCGCGTCGTGCAGCAGCAGGCGGGGCTCCTCCGGCTCCACCGAGAAGGGATCGATCTCGATATCGCCATACGCGAAGCGCACCTTGGCCACAATGCTGCCGCCGGACTGGTCCAGATACACCCTGGCCTTCAGCGGGCGGCGAATCATGCGGCGCTCCAGCCGCTCGTCCAAGATGACGGCGTGGCTGCGCATCAAGGTGGGCAGCAGCTCGCCGGTTACCCGCGCCACGTCGCCGCGGGGAAAGCTGAACACCTTTTCCTCCTGCGCCAGCACCACGCGGGCCAGCGCGCGATCGGTGCGCTGCACGTTGGCCAGCTGACCCGCGCACAGCATAAAGCTGCCGTCCCGCGCCGCCAGGGTGCAGGGCTCGTCCATCTGGGCGCGGATTTTGAGGCCGTGACGGTTGCCGCTCACGTAGAATACGGCGGGCAGCGGCATGGTCTGGATGCCCTTTTGCATGCGGGTGGTGCCGCCGTGCGTCAGGCGGAAGCGCAGCGTGCGCAGCGCGCCCATGGCACGTAGCGCGGTCTCCTCACTCAGCGGCATCTTGCGGGCGTCCTGCGGAGTCAGGCGGGCGCCGAATTGCTCCAGCGCCTGCACATGCCCAAGCAATACGCGCAGGAAGGCCGCCTCCTGCGGGGAAAAACTGCTGTAGCGCGGTGTGAGGGTCAGATTGGGCGCAGCCTCCACGCTGTCGCCATGGTGCAGCGCCTGTAAAAAGCGCGGCAGGTTGCGCACCACATACAGCCGCCCCTCGCCCACGCGCAGCGACACCCAGATGCCCCCCCGCTCCACAAAGATGGAGGGCTCCAGCGAAATGGTGGGCGAGTGGGGGATGATGCTCTCCACCGCCTCGTAGAAGGCCTCGCTGGCATGGCGCTCGTGGAAATTGTCCAGCTCGCGCTGGGCGCCGCTCTGCTCGGCGGCCAATACGGCAGCCGTCAGGTGGCGGCAGTGGGGCTGCCCGCAGTCACATTCGCTGGGGCCATCCGCCCGCAGCCGCACCAGGGCATAGGGCTCCTCGGTAATCATATATTCGACCAGGCTGGGCGTACGGCGCAGTTCGCGCAGCTGGCCGCGGGTGGCCAGCCGCTCGCCCGCGGCCCATTCTGTCGGTTGTGTGCGCTGTTTGAGCGCGTCGGCTGAAAGCATCAAAAAACCCCTTCCATGAATGGCTGAATATGTTTCTTTCGCCATGGAAGGGGCAATGTCCTGCCTGGTTTCTAAGCTCAGTTGTCGAGGATGCGCTTGCGCAGCCACCCAAGGGCGCCCTCAAAGGGTACGCCGTAGCGGGCCTCCTTGTGGTCTGTGGGGGCATTTTGGAGGCATTGATAGAGGAAGCCCACCGCGATGCCGCAGGCATCCTCCAGGCTGTGGTCAAGCAGCAACGCGGTTTCCAGCGCCGCGGCAAACAGATCGCCTGTGCCCGGCCAGGCGCCCTTTAGCTGGGGGGCCAGGCGCACGTGGGGAATTGTCGCGTCGGGGGTCAGGCACGCGGCGCCAATATAGCCATCCTGCTCACTGACCCCGGTGATGACCGCGGACGCATCAAAGCGCCCGGTCAGCGCGCGCAGCTGGTGGAGCAGCTTGTCCGGGCTGTCCGGCCCCTTTTCGTAGGGGGTATCCAGCAGCATAGCGGCTTCGGTGCGGTTGGGCAAAATGAGGTCTGCCTGCGCGCACAGACCGCGGAAGCCCTCCAACAGTGCGTCGTCGCAGTAGGCGTAGGCCTTTCCCCAGTCGCCCATGGCCGGGTCCACACACAGCAGCGCACCGTCCCGATGATAGGCGTCCACCGCGCGCTGCACCGCAGGCAATTGGTGCGCGCCCGCCAGGTAGCCCACGTGGATGAGGTCAAAACGCAGCGGCAGCTGCGACCAATGCGCCAGCGTCTGCGCCATGTCCTGCGTCAAATCCAGCCGGTGGGGGTTGTCAAAGGCGGTGTGGGTGCTCAGCAGGGCGGTGGGCAGCGGCGTGGTACGGATGCCGCAGGCATTGAAAACGGGCAATGCCGCCAGCAGCGAGCATCGCCCGACACAGGAGATATCCTGGATGATAAGGGCATGTTTTTGCATAGGTTAGACGGGGCGCTCCTTGCCCATGAAGGTGATGGCCAATGTGCCGGGGCCTGCGTGCGCGCCGATGACCGGGCCGATGCGGCCCAGCACCACATTCTTAGCCTCGGGCACGCGCTGCATCAGCATGTCGCGCAGCAGGTTCGCGTTTTGCTCGTCATCCGCGTGCATGATGATGACCTCCTGGTCGCCGGGGTTCTCAATGTTTTCGGCCGTCTTGTCCACCAAGGCTTTCATGGCCTTCTTGCTGCCCTGCACCTTGGCGTAGGCCTCCAGCTTGCCCTGGCGGGTCATGGTGAGCAGCGGCTTGATGTTGAGCATGGTGCCGAAGATGGCACTGGTGGAGGAGATGCGGCCGCCGCGGCGCAGGTAGACCAGGTCGTCCACCGTGAACCACACCTGGCTGCGTGTGCGGTTTTGCAGCACCCAGGTCTCCACCTCCTCCATGGTGGCGCCCTGCTCGTACAGGTCGTGTGCCTGCTTGATCAGCACCGTCATGGGGAAGGAGATGCTCAGCGTGTCCACCACGATGAACTTGCGCTGGGGGTATTTCTCCAGCAGTTCCTTTTGCGCCTCCAGCACGTTGTTGAAGGTGGCCGACATCTTGCTGGAGAAGGCTAAGAACAGCAGATCCTTCTCCTGGAGGATGGGCTCAAAATACTCCAGATACGCCGCCGTGGGCAGCAGGGAGGTAACGGGGGTCGCGCCTTGGCGCATCTTCTCAAAAAAGTCGGCCTGGTCACCGCTTTCGCCGTTGTCGTCAAAATATTCCCGGTCGCCTACCGCATAGGGCATGCGCACCACCGGGATGTTTTTTTCCTTGGCGTATTGCCAGGGAAGATCGCTGTCAGAATCGGTCATGAATACATAGTTTTTCTCAGCCATCGAATACCTCCTTCGCTTGCCTTCGCGGCACATTGTTATTGTAGCCGCTGAAATAGACAATTGCAAGATTGTTGTGCAGTAGCGTGTTTTTATGGCGTATTGCGCCGTCCGGGGGGCTTGGGTATCAGCGGCAGCCGGATGACCGCGCTGAAGCGGTCGCCGTTTTCGTGCGTCTCAAAGGTGCCGCCGTGGTACTGAAATACCCGGTCACAGGTTTTCAGGCCGATGTTGGTGCTCTCCTGCCGCAGGCCGTCCGCCGCGATGGCGTTTTCCACGCGGAGGACGGCCTGCTGCCCATCCCGCCCGCAGGAAACCCATACCTCGGTTTGCGGGTCCGCGTATTTGCGGATATTGCCCTGCAGGTTGTCAAAGGCGCGCAGCAGCAGCGAGGGGTTGGCCAGCATGTCGCCGTCCAGTTCGCTCAGGCTGCTCTCCACCCGAAAGCCCTGGCTGTCCAGCGCCATCATGAACTCATCCAGCATCTGCCCCAGCAAAATATCGGCGTCCTGCCGGGCCAGCTCGGCGTCCTCCTCGCGGGAAAACACGTAGAAATAGTCAAACAGTTTGTCGGACAGTTCTTTGATTTGATAGGCCTTGGCCCGCGCGCTGGTGAGGAAGTGTCGGCGCTCCTGCTCGCTTTGGTATTTGCCGTCCACCATCAGGTCCATGTAACCCATCAGGCTGGTCAGCGGGGTGCGCAAGTCGTGGGAGACCGCTGTAACCAGCTCGGCGTTGGCCTGCTGGGCGGCCTCGCGCTCGCGCTGCTGGCGGATAAGCGACAGCCGCATCTCCTCCACCCCGCGGGCCAGGTCGTACAGCTCATCGCGCCCCTGCAGGGTGATGGCGTAATTGAGGTCGCCCCCCTCCAAGATTTTAAGGTCACCGCGCAGCCGCTTGATGTAGCGCAGCTTGCGGTTGATGGGGATCATCAGCAGCGCCACAAACAGGGCGAAGGCACCGATGCCGGTACCCGCGGTAATCATGGCCTCGTAGCGTGCTTCATCGGTGTGATAAAAATACACGCCCGCCTGCCCGTCCAAAAAGCGCAGCGGCAGGGAACCGATCAGCAAGTCGACCGGGCCGTCCTCCTCCAGGGGCAACATGTCGCTGGTGCCCATGCCGGTGGAATACAGCAGGCGATATGCGGTGCTTACGGTGGTGATGGTGTAGGGGTGGCTTCTTTCCCACTCCTGCAGGCGGGATACCTGGCTGATGCGCAGGTGATGCTCATCCACAAACTGCTGCAGGCTGGCCAGGGATTCGTCGGAGCGCTGCTGCTGATAGGCTTCGCTCATCACCCGGTCGTACATGCGGTTGGTCAGCACGCTGCGCACGCCTGCAAACACCAACGCGGCGATGCCCAGCGCCAGCAGGACGGACACGAACAGATACGCCGCCAGGCGGCTGAAGGCGCGGGGCTTAGTCAATGCGGTATCCCCTTCCCCACACGGTCTTGATGATGGCGTTGGCTTCGCCGGTATCGCCAATCTTTTTGCGCAGGTTGCGCACGTGCACCATCACGGTGTTGTTGGCGCTGTAAAAATATGGCTCCTGCCACACACTCTCATAGATGTTTTGCACGGAGAATATTTTTTTGCGGTTCTGGGCCAGCAGCAGCAAAATGCGGTACTCCGTCTCGGTGAGCTGCAATTCCTCCCCCCGGCGGGACACCTGGTTTTGCCCCACGTCGATGGACAGGTCGCCCAGCGTGATGCGCTCATCCTCCGCTGGGGCTGTTTTGGCGCCGTAGCTCAGGTAGCGGCGCAGCGCAGCCTTCACACGGGCCAGCAGCTCGCTGGCCGAGAAGGGCTTGGCCAGGTAGTCATCCCCGCCGGAGGCGAAGCCCATGGTCTTGTCCGCGTCCTGTGCCTTGGCCGTCAGAAAGATGACCGGGGCCAGGGAGGTCTTGCGTATCTCGGCACACGCCCGGTAGCCGTTGAGGCCGGGCATCATCACGTCCAGTATCAGCAAATCCACCGTGTCGTTGGCCATCTGCACGGCGCGTGTGCCGTCCTCGGCCTCCAGCACGCGGTAGCCCTCATTTTCCAGCAGGATGCGCAGCACCTCGCGAATCTGCGGGTCATCATCGGCAATCAATATGGTATGTGGCTGCGGCATGCTTTCACCTCCAAGTGATATCGAGTATACACGGCCTGCCCCGCTTTGTCATGGCCGTCTTAAGATTTCTTAAGCAGTGCGCACGGGTTTTCTTATGCTTTGCGCGATATCCTGCCCTTGCAAGGAGGGAGAGCATGAGCGAGAAGCAGGACAGCCGGTCAAAGCCCCTCATCCGCGTGCGGGACCTGCGCAAGGTATATGCCGTGGGGGAGGAGCGCGTGGTGGCGCTGGACAAAATCAACCTGACCATCATGCAGGGGGAGACCTGCTGCATCTTTGGTACCTCCGGCTCGGGCAAGAGCACGCTGCTCAACCAGCTGGCCGGCATGGAAAAGCCCAGCGTGGGCGATGTGTTCATCGGCAACTCGGCCATCTCCCGCATGCCGGAGGCCGATCTGGCCATCTTCAGGCAGCGGTATCTGGGGTTCATCTTCCAATCCTACAACCTGCTGCCCCAGCTGACCGCGGTGGAAAATGTGGCGCTGCCCCTGGCCTTTCGCGGCATCGAAAAGCATGTGCGAAACCGCATGGCTGTGGAGTTGCTCAAACGCGTGGGCCTGCGTCACCGCCTCACCCACTACCCCGGACAGATGTCCGGCGGCCAGCAGCAGCGCGTGGGCATTGCCCGGGCATTCATCAACCGCCCCAAGGTGGTGTTTGCCGATGAGCCTACCGGCAACCTGGATACCCGCACCACCGGCGAGGTGCTGCACATGATGAAGGAGTTTGCCGCCGAATTCAACGAAACCCTGATCTTGGTCACCCATGACCCCGGCATACAGACCTATGCCGACCGCGTGGTGACGCTGCGCGACGGCGTGGTGATCAGCAACATCAAAGGAGGACAACCCGATGAAGCGTAACAGACAATTCGCAGCGCTGCTGCTAGCGGCTCTGCTCATCATGATGCAGATATCTTCCCTGTCCGCGGTGTGGGCCGAAACGGCGCCCGTGGAAGCACAGGCCGCGCCTGCCACGGAAGTGGCTGCGGTGGTGGAGCCGGCACCCACGCCTGAGCCGACGCCGGAACCCACTCCGGAGCCCACCCCGGAGCCGACCGCGGCGCCCACAGCCGAACCGACCGTGGCGCCCACGAAAGCGCCCACGGCTGTGCCGGTTACCGCTGCCCCCACGGCAGCGCCTACTGCGTTGCCACAGGGCACAACCCCCGAACCCCTGCCCCAGAGCAATCTCCTTCGCCTGCAGGAGGGCAGCGGCTATCAATTTGAGGATGCCAATGGCACGCTGTTGCGCCGGGTAGAGAAGGGCGATGTGGTGAACATCCGCCTGTATTACCAGGACACGGTGAAGGCCAAGTTTATCAAACAGGCCGTTGCGGTGCAGATGCTGGAAGGCAGCAGCTTTCAGGGTCAGCCAGACGGCGACACCCCCTGGGCGCAGACCATTCGCGTGGAGAACATGTCCGGGGACGAGTCCCCCGCCCGCTTTGAGGTGCTGCTGCCCCGCATGGTGTACGACGGTACCGAGCCGGTGCTGCGCCTCAAGGTGTACTACCGCGGCCTTGACCTGGCCGGATATGAGACTGCCTTTGTGAACAACCTGCCCGAGTGCGAGGTCTTCACCGGCACCGAACAAACCAGTACGCCTGGTGCCACGGTGACCGATGCCCCAACCTCTACCACGGCGCCTGTCCAGTCGGATACGCCAGCGCACACAGATACCCCTGCCGCCACTGATGCGCCGGTTGCGACCGATGCACCCGCAGCAACCGCCACCCCGCAGCCCGAGGTGCTGCCCGAGAGCGGTATCATCCGCCCCACCGGCACGCCGGGTACGGATACCGCCATCAATCTGTCCCCGGTGAACACCGCCACTTTGGTGCCCACAACCACCCCGGGCGGCAGCAAACCGTCGAGAGCCAACTCCGCCCCAACCAACGTGCCGAGTGTTGCTGCGGACACGGAGGGGACCATAGCCCCTGGTACCAGTCCTGCTGCTACCCCAACCAGCAAGCCAACCGCAGCACCCGATGACGATACGCCCTCGCCCACCCCCCAGCCGCCCGCACCCATGGTGTATATCACCCGCAGCGAGATACAGCCCGTCGTGCCGGGTAGCCCCTTCCTGCTGGACGTCATCTTTGAAAACAAAGGGGAGGTTGCCGTGGAGATGCCGCTGGCCAGCTTTATGCCCGGGGAGGGTTTGCTGCTGGAGGAGCGCAGCGCCTCGGTCCTGCTGGAGCGCATTGAGCCGGGCGAATCCTACACCATGCGGCTGCAACTGCGTACCCTGGAGGCACTGACAGCCCCGCAGGCCTCGGTGGAGGTGACCCTCAAGCACTAGTACACCGTCGCCGAACAGCCGGCCCAGGCTACCGTCACAGAGAAGCTGCTGATCCCCGTCGCGCTCAAGCCCGGCGAGGTGAAATCCGCCTCCATGCTGATTGGCCGCGCCGAATTTCCTACCCTCATTGAGGCGGATGCCACCCGGGATGTAACCATCTGGTTCAAAAACACCGGCAATGTGGAGCTTAAGAACGTGCTGGCCTCCTATTCACCATCCGAGGGCATCATGATTATGGGCAGCTCCAGCTCCACAGCCATCGGCACCCTGGCCCCCGAGGAGGTGCGTAGCATCACGCTGAGCGTGCTGGGCAACCGGGAGATTACTCCCCCCCAGCAGAGCATCCAGGTGGATGCCAAGTACGAGTATGTGACGGAGAAAGCGCCCCAGCAGGGCTCCGGCAATGAAAAAATTCTGCTGCCGGCTCTCATTAAGGTGAAGTCTGCCGGCGGTGGCGGCGGAGGCAAAAAGCCCAAGCCCGATATCTCCGTGCCCAACATCATCATCAGCAATTACAGCTTTGGGGCGGAGCAGGTGGCCGCCGGGGCAGAGTTCCCGCTGACCATCCGGTTCAAAAACACCAGCGCCATCGTGGACGTGGAGAACATCGTGATGAGCATGGAGACCAGCGAAGGGCTGACCATCACCTCCAGCTCCAACACCGCCTACCTGGCCCGCCTGGGCATGGGGGAGGAATATGAGCGCGTTGTGAAGATGAAGGTGCTGCCCGGCGCCAAGTCCGGCCCCGCCCGCATCGATGTGACCTTCAAGTACGACTACGTGGATGGGGAAAAGCGCAACGCAGTCACCGCCAATGAGAAGCTGTTTATCCCCATCTATCAGCCCGACCGCATGAACATCTCACTGTCGCCCATCACGGACGGACAGGAGGTGGGCAAGGAGGCCACCATCAGCTTCAGCTACATGAACAAAGGCAAGAGCGATGCCGCCAACCTGACTGCCAGCCTGCAGGGCGACATCAAGGCCCTCAGCCGCGTGCAAAATATCGGCAACATCGAACCCGGCCGCAGCGGTACCATCGACTTTATTGTTACGCCCGAAAAGGCGGGCACCGAGAAATTCAGCGTGGTCGCCTCTTATGAGGACGGCAGCGGCCAGACCATTGAGCAGACGTTCCCCGTCAGCCTGACGGTGGCGGAAGCCCCCGAAGTCATGCCCGAAGGTGACTTCCCCATGGAGGAGATGGAGGAGCCCGAGAAGTCCGGCGCGGATAACAAGCTGATGCTGTATGGCCTGGGCGCACTGGTACCGGCGGCCGCCCTTACCGCCATGGCTATCAAACGTGGCCGTGCCCGCAAGCGCAGACAGATGTTTGATGATGGCTTTGATGCTTATGACAAGAAGGCTGATACCGATGAAAAAGCTTGACCTGATGGCCATGTGCCGCCAAAACCTGATGCGGCGCAAGGGGCGCACCTTCCTCACCGTGCTGGGCGTGATGATCGGCGCCTGTGCTATCATCATCATGGTGTCCATCGGCATCGGCATGAAGGAGTCCCAGGAGAAGATGCTCAGCGAGATGGGGGACCTGACCATCATCAACGTCAACCCACCGCCCGCTAACATGAAAAAGGTCCCCGCGATGGATGCCAACCTGCTGCGCACCATCCGGGGCATGCCCGGCGTGGTCTTTGTGACGCCCAAGTTGACGGCGGAGGATGTGACGCTGAAGGTCGTCGCCGGCAAGGATAAGCGCTATGTGTGCGACTACGTCACCGTGGTGGGTATGCAGCGCAATGCCCCGGTCAAGCTGGGCTATAAGCTTATCGAGGGCGGCCAGCTCAAAGAACGCAAGGGCAGCGTGCTGCTGGGCGAAAACTTCGCCTACCTGTTTCGGGATACCAAGCGGCCGGAGGGCCGCAACATGGTGGATACCAGCAGCATGTACATGATGGAGGAGGGCCAACAGGCGGCCGAAACGCCGACCCCCTACTTCGACCCCCTGAAGACTCCTTTGGAACTGGTGGTGGAGACGACCGTCAATGGCAAAACCCAGACCAAGAGCTACCCCCTCAAGCCCGAAGGCAAGTTAAAGGAGGACTACGCCAAGGGCGGCGAGACTGCGGACGGCATGCTGCTCTTTGACGAGGAGCTGTCGCGCATCCTCACGGAGGCCAGGCGCGGCACCGAGGCCGCGAACCGCAAGTCCAAGGGATATCCTCAGGTTATTGTTAAGGTGAAGGACGTCAGCCGGGTAGCTGAGGTAGAGAACCAAATCAAGCAAATGGGCTATGTGACCAACTCCATGGAATCCATCCGCAAGCCCATGGAAAAGGAAGCCCAGGAAAAGCAGATGATGCTGGGCGGGCTGGGGGCCATCTCCTTGCTGGTGGCGGCGCTGGGCATCACCAACACCATGATCATGTCCATCTCCGAGCGCACCCGTGAGATTGGCATCATGAAGGCGCTGGGCTGCAAGATTGACGACATCCGCACCCTGTTTCTGCTGGAGGCAGGCAGCATCGGCCTGATTGGCGGGTTCGCCGCCATCGCGACCAGCCTGCTCATCTCCTCCATCCTCAACGTGGTGCAGAGCAAGAAGACGCTGGAATCTGTGGAACAGCTGATGCAAATCCTCACCACCCCGGGCAGCCGCATGTCGGTCATCCCGCTGTGGCTCATCGGGTTCTCCCTGGTGTTCTCGGTGTTCATTGGCCTGTTCTCCGGCTTTCACCCCGCCAACAAGGCCGTGCGCATCCCCGCATTGGAGGCCATCAAATCCGAGTAACCCCGTGCGTCCCGCCAATATGGTGTGTTTTTACCTCATGAATGACATTGATTAAACCTTCGTTTTGGGGTATAATCAATCGGCTGAATCCTGCCTTCAGGGCCCAAGCCCCGAAGGCAGTCATTTTAAAGGAGGAGAAAGCGCTTATGTCCAAGTACGTCTACCTGTTCCGAGAAGGAGACGCATCCATGAGAAACCTGCTGGGCGGCAAGGGAGCCAACCTGGCGGAAATGACCAACATCGGGCTGCCGGTGCCCCAGGGCTTCACCGTCACCACCGAGGCCTGCACCCGTTATTATGCCGATGGCAAGACCATCGCCCCCGAAATCGAGCAACAGATTTATGACGCACTGGCCATCACCGAGAAGGAAGCCGGCAAGAAGTTCGGCGACATGGAGAACCCCTTCCTGGTGTCGGTTCGCTCCGGTTCGCGCGCCTCGATGCCCGGTATGATGGATACCATCCTCAACCTGGGCCTCAACGACGTGGCCGTGCAGGGCCTGGCCCGGCTGACCGGCAACGAGCGCTTTGCCTACGACAGCTATCGCCGCTTCATCCAGATGTTCTCTGACGTCGTCATGGAAGTGGACAAGCAGAAGTTCCACCACGCGCTGGAGGCCGTCAAGCAGGAGAAGGGCGCCAAGGGTGATACCGACCTGACGGCTGACGACCTCAAAGAGGTTGTGCGCCGCTACAAGCAGATTTACCGCGAAGCCAAGGGCGAGGATTTCCCCCAGGACCCCAAGCAGCAGCTGATGGGCGCCATCCAGGCCGTGTTCCGCAGCTGGGATAACCCGCGTGCCATCTACTACCGCCGCATGAACGACATCCCCGGCGATTGGGGCACCGCCGTCAACGTGCAGGGCATGGTGTTCGGCAACATGGGCGAGGATTCGGGAACGGGCGTTGCCTTCACCCGCAACCCCTCCACCGGCGAAAAGAAGCTGTACGGCGAGTACCTGATGAACGCCCAGGGCGAGGACGTGGTGGCCGGTATCCGCACCCCCCACCCCATGGCTGACATGGAAGTGGATATGCCGGAGTTGTACAACCAGTTCATCGACTATGCCACCACCCTGGAAAAGCACTACCGCGATATGCAGGACATGGAGTTTACCATCGAAAAGGGCAAGCTCTACATGCTGCAGACCCGCAACGGCAAGCGCACCGCCGCCTCCGCCGTCAAGATTGCTGTCGACCTGGTGGGCGAGGGCATGATTACCGAAGACGAGGCCGTGCTCAAGGTGGAGCCCAAGCAGCTGGATACCCTGCTGCACCCCAACTTTGACGCCAACGCCCTCAAAACCGCCGAGAACATCGCCACCGGCCTGCCGGCTTCCCCCGGCGCCGCCGCAGGCGAGCTGTACTTCACCGCCCACGAGGCCGCTGCCGCCGGCAAGGCCGGCAAGGCCGTCATCCTGCTGCGTGATGAGACCACGCCCGAGGACATCGAGGGCATGGACCTGGCAAAGGGCATCCTGACCGCCCGCGGCGGCATGACCAGCCACGCGGCCGTTGTTGCCCGCGGCATGGGTCGTCCGGCCGTAGTCGGCTGCGGCGCCCTGGTCATCAACGAGGAAAAGAAGACCCTGACCGTGGGCGGCAAGACCTTCCGCGAGGGCGACAACGTATCGCTGGACGGCAGCACCGGCAAGGTGTACGCCGGCCTGGTGCCCACGGTGGAGACCACCGTCACCGGCGACTTCGCCACCCTGATGGGCTGGGCGGACAAAGCCCGCACCCTCAAGGTGCGCACCAACGCCGATACCCCCCGCGACACCAAGCAGGCGGTGGACTTTGGCGCTGAGGGCATTGGCCTGTGCCGCACCGAGCACATGTTCTTTGAGGCCAGCCGCGTCAAGGCCATGCGCGAGATGATTCTGGCCGACAACGCCGAGCAGCGCAAGGCCGCCCTCAACAAGATTCTGCCCATGCAGCAGAAGGACTTTGAGGAGATGTTCATCGCGCTGGATGGCCGCCCGATGACTGTGCGCTATCTGGATCCGCCGCTGCACGAGTTCCTGCCCCAGGTGAGCATGACGGCCGAAATCGCCGACATCGCCAAGGAGTTGAACACCACCAGCGACAACATCGTGGAGAAGATTAACCAGTTGCACGAGTTCAACCCCATGATGGGTCACCGTGGCTGCCGCCTGGCGGTCACCTATCCCGAAATCGCCGAGATGCAGACCCGCGCGGTATTGCAGGCCGCCCTCAAGGTGCGCAAGGAAAAGGGCATCGATGTGAAGCCCGAAATCATGATTCCGCTGGTGGGCACCGTCAAGGAGCTCAAGTTCGTCAAGGAAATCGTGCTGGAGACGGCCGAGAAAATCTTTGCCGAGCAGGGCGAGAAGATTGACTTCCAGGTTGGCACCATGATCGAGATTCCGCGCGCCTGCGTGGTGGCCGATGAGATTGCCAAGGAAGCGGAGTTCTTCTCCTTTGGCACCAACGACCTCACCCAGATGACCTTCGGCTTCAGCCGTGACGACGCCGGCAAGTTCCTGGACGCCTACTACACCAACAAGATTCTGGAGAGCGATCCCTTCGCCCGCCTGGATCAGGAGGGTGTGGGCGAGCTGGTGAAGATGGCCGTCGAAAAGGGCCGTCAGGGCCGCCCCAACATCAAGCTGGGCATCTGCGGCGAACACGGCGGCGACCCCTCCACGGTGGAGTTCTGCCACAACGTTGGCCTCAACTACGTGAGCTGCTCGCCCTTCCGCGTGCCAATCGCGCGCCTGGCAGCTGCCCACGCCGCCATCAAGGAAAAGCAGGCGAAGAAGTAAAGTTCGCATCATCCCCAATAGCCAATCCCCGCGAAGATTCGCGGGGATTGCTTTGTACGCGGTTTGATGACAAGTGTCATATTCCCTTGTATAATAGCCCCAGCATACGAAAGAGAGACCATCTACCATGAGCAAGAAAGACCAGGACGCCCGCCGGCTGGAAATCATCCGCCTGCAAAACCAGGTGATCCGCGAGATGACCGAGCGAGGCATCACCGGCATCGGGGAGGATTTGTGGGGCATGCGGGCAGAGATAGAGAACCTGCCCGAGGTGACGCCGCCGCCGGGCTACCCGGAGGTACCGTCTATCGACTTCACCGGCAAGCAGGACGGTCAAAAGCCGTCCGAGCAGCAGA
>CALNAU010000077.1 GCA_937874275.1 uncultured Clostridia bacterium
CACTTGATGGCGGGGGAGGGGCAGAGGGCGCGACAACAGGGGCGTGAGGGCGCAATGGGGGGGCCCCATGCGCCCGGTGCCTCGGGGCGCGTTGTACCGGGACGCATCCGCTGGGCATGGGCATCAGCAGGCGCGAGGGCGGCAGCGCCCGCGCCGTTCGCCGCGCGGAGTGCGCCGCGCCGCGCCGGGGGCTCCGTGGGGGGAGGCGGTGGGGGTCAGGGGGGCAGAGACATAGCAGACCACCAGCTGATGCCGGGAGCGCGCCGGGCACGGCGTGGCGGGAATATGTTACAATCCTATTAACACATTACAGGAGGGAAAAAATGGCAAGACCAGTCAACGTAAAGACCCTGCGGCGCGGGGCGATGCGCCAACTAAGTGAGCGCCTCAAAGAGGGCAAAATGAGTACGGCTGACCTGATACGATTAGCGGCCATACGCGACGAGGACGATAACATAATGCCGTGGGGCAATGGGCCGGACTGGGTGTTGAGCGTGGCCGGGGATGATGGCGATGACAGCGAGGAGGATGAGCTTCAGGCCGTGGCCGTGGCGGAGGCACAGCCAGAGGGGTAGGCAGCAGCGACAAAGAGAACAGATGTTTGCTGACGGATACTGACACGATATCAACGATAAAAAAATGCCCGCCCGGCGTGGACAAGCGCGGGGCGGGCGGGGGCGGAAAGTGAGGTTGTCACTGATTGCGCGTGTGAGAGTACGCGGCCCCCATGGGTAGATTATATCACGACCAAGGAGGGCGGTCACTGTCAACAACAGCGGGGCCGGGTAGCAGTTGGTCCTCGATTGCCGTTTCACCGGGGAGTAGCATGTCGGAGGTGGCGCTGATGTCGCGCGACAGCAAGGATTCCAGCGCGTTGAGGCCCTCGGCCAGCAGGCGGTAGATATGCCGCTGTGTGTAGTGCATGGCGGTGCTGATGTCTTGTATGGGCTTGCGCCCGATGTAGTACCACCAGAGCGCGGCCAATACCTCGGGGGGCTGATGCAAGCGTTGGAGCATGAGGCGCACGGAGGCGAGGGGCCGGGGCAACTGCATGTTGGGCGGGGGAGGCGGGCCGTACACGGCCACACGGCGGGAGCGGGACAGGCCATAGGATGACATATAGGCCACGGCGAGGGGGTAGCGGTCGGCAAATGTGGGTGAGGGCATGGCACGGCCTTTCTGGTATCATATGATACCCTGTGAATGTAATAGAATTGTAACATATAATCAGCACGGCATTGGATTGTACTATATACGCGCGTGCGCGCGCGCGCGCCCACGAAGTAGGAGGACTAGGAGAACCAGAACCAGCAGGAGGGGTACTACTACTGCTGCCGGGCGGGGCCCGGCAAGCAGCAGGAAAAGGCCGCGCGGGCGGGAGGGCATATTGGTGACGCTAACAAAATGGTGTGAAAAGGCCCCGCGCGGGCGGGGCCGTGGTGGTCATAAGGCTGTGCGCGGTGGGCGGCGGTTAATCCATTGCATGGGCTGATAGCAGCCCTCGGTCGCGCAGCGGCGCATGATGGCCTCTAAATAACGCCATGATGGGTCAGGCGCTTCGAATGTGGCCTGCATGGCGGCAAGAATAACCTCGGGGTCAAAGCCCTCTTGGAGCCAAGACAGCACCCGCTGGGAGTAGTAGGGGCGGGGCTTGCCGCCCATGGCGTCATACCATGACTGCACAAGGATGCGGGCAGTAGATTGCAAGTCGGCGAGGGATGGGCCCTTGTCAAGGATTGGTAATGCGTGTAGCATGTTCGTACCTCGTTTCGTAATTTGTTGGGGGTGAGAACGTGAAATTGCGTGACTATATGGAGATGTGGCTTACTACGTATGTTGACCCGGTTCGGGCGGCGAGTACAGCCAAGGGGTACCGACAGGCCCTGCGCCACCTTGGGGACGATGTGCAGGACACGGAACTTGGACAGGTGATGCCGCTGGCCCTCCAGCGGGACATCAACATACTGGCGGCGCGGCACAGCAGGCAGGCGCAAGTGCTATATGCTGTGCTGCACGCGGCGCTGGGCCGGGCGGGGCGGCTGGGCATGGTGGCCCCCGGCCTGATGGCCGCAGTAGACAAGCCCGCCCACCGCAAGCGGCGTATGCGCTGGCTAACGGCGCGCCAACTGGCGCAATACATGACGGCTGCTGCCGATGATGCGTACTATGTGCGGCTGGCGCTGATGGCAATATGCGGACTGCGGCGAGGGGAGGCGCTTGCCGTGGTGCCGGGGGATGTGGACACGGCGCGGGCCGTGCTGATGGTGAGGCGGCAAGTGGTGGCTGGCCAGATAAAGGCGCTAAAGACAGAGAGCAGCTGCCGGGATGTGCCGCTCGGTGATGGGATGATGCGGCTGCTAATGAGCCGGGCCGATTATGGATATTGCAGCGCGACAACGCTATACAAGCACCACCAGCGAGTGCTAACGAAGGCCCGACTGCCGGGGGTGACGATCCACGAACTACGGCACACGTGTGCGACAACGCTACTAAGCGCTGGAGCCGGGATGGCAACGATACAACACTACCTTGGACACGCGCGATATGGCACGACTGCCGACATTTACGCGCATACCAGCAGGGACGCTTTGACCCGCGCGGCGCGGATGATTGATGGGCTGATGGAGCAACAGTTGGGGATGGCAATTTAGGGCTCCTTTCCGGCCCGGATTCAACCGGGCGCGCACGATTGGAAATCGTGTTAGCGTTAATAGCGCTACTAGGGTTCAAATCCCTAACTCTCCGCCACCAAAATCCCTTGAGAAATCAAGGGATTTTGCTTTTTCATGAAAAAACAATGTTCATCCTATACGCCACATTGTAAAAGCCAATTTCGCCCATTCTACGATGCGATCAACAAACGATAGACAACGAGGATGTAAAATTTGGATTTGGATATTGACAATGTATAAACTGGCAAATATAATGTCTTCAGACCAGAAGGAGGTAGCAGGATTTGAAGTCTGCATTGTTTTTTGAGGATATAACCCCGCAGGTAAATCAACCGTTCAGCGTGGAGGGTGTCCATCAGCCGGATGAATTGGCATCCGCATGCGGTGTGTGGATATCGGCAGCCGGTGCATCCATGCTCTCGGGCGGTACGCATCAACTGCGCGACGTGGACTGCTGGATGTGGATTGCCGCGCAAAGCGGCACCTTTACGCTGTCCAACGAGGAAGCCAACGTACAGCTCAAGCCCAAGGAGAGCTGCATGATACCGCCGGGCACCAAGGGCTTGCAGTTGGTGGCCAACCAGGAGATCAGGCTGTTGTGGCTGATGGTATCGGGCCCCTTATCCACCATGTTTTTGCAGAAAATGGGCGCGTTGCCGCGACGGATGATGAAGCAGGGCACGCTGCCCTCACAGTTAAAGTTGGCCAAGCATATTGTGCAGGCAGCCGTGCGGGTTGCGGCAGCACAGGATGCTTCCTCAGCCCAGTTGCAGCAATTGTTGTGGGCAATGCTGGCATCCCACAGCGGACAACCTGTTGCCATGGACGCGGTGTTGTCCCATGAAATCGCCAAGGTGATTGACGCCATGCGAAAAAACCAATACAAGGATAGCTTCTCCTTGAGCGATATGGCCAGCCTCAGCCGTATGCCGGTGGAGACCTTCCGCAAGCGCTTCGTCAGCGAGGTGGGGATGCCGCCGCAGAGCTATCAGCTCTTTTGCAAGATGGAGCGTGCCAAAACACTGCTGAAGGAAGGCTGTACTGTTCGGCAAGCCGGTGTCGAGGTGGGAATGAATGATCCCTATCACTTCTCCAAGACATTCAAAAACATCGTCGGTATGAGCCCGTCGTCCTACAGCAAGACGGCACAGCAGCCCTGATGCCCATCTTTGGCGAATGTTCCCATCAGGACTTGGCGGCCTATACGCCGCTGCAATTGGCCTATATAGGGGACTCGGTCTACCACCTGTTGGTTCGCGGTACGGTGTTGCGCGGCAAGAGAAAATTGCACGCCATGCACCTGGCTGCGACCAGCAAGGTGAACGCCGTTTCCCAGGCAAAAACGCTGCGCGCGCTTCTTCCTCACCTGACTGAGGAAGAAGCGGACTATGTACGCCGTGGGCGCAATGCGCAGGCCCATCACGGTGTCCCCAAGGCGGCGTCTTCAGCAGATTATTCTGCCGCGACGGCTTTAGAGACATTAATCGGGTATCTTTATGTCAGCGGGCAGGAAGCACGCCTGGGGGAACTATACCAATTGACCCTCGCGTTGCTGCCGCAGGAGGAGCAGTGTGCAGTCTAAGGAACCAAAGGTGACCCTGATTGCGCACACCCCGGGGGCTGGCGAACTGGCAGCGGTTGCCGCGAGGCTGTGCTATTCTGGCTCTGATATTGCTCAGTTGCAATCGCTCGCAACGGAGCGGGAGCAATTGGGGTTTCTGCGCGGTGTGATGTCGTCCGGGCACCTATCGGTGGTTGAGCATGCCTCCTTCACGTTTGCTATTGAGGGAGTCAGCCGCGCGCTGTTGGCGCAGTTGACACGCCACCGCATCGCGTCCTTCAGCGTGCAGAGCCAGCGCTATGTATCGTTTGAACAGGGGTTTGACTATGTCATCCCACCGGCCATCCAGGCGCTTGGACAGGAAGCGGTGGATGAGTATGACGCGCAGATGGCGCAGATACATCGATGGTATCTGGGATGGCAGAATAGATTGGGCAGGGATGAAAACGGAAACGAAGATGCCCGCTTTGTTTTGCCAAACGCCTGTGAAACGCGTCTCATCCTGACCATGAACGCAAGGGAATTGCTGCATTTCTTTTCGTTGCGGTGCTGCAACCGCGCACAGTGGGAGATTCGTGCGCTGGCGATTGAGATGCTCCGTTTGTGCCGCGGCGCGGTGCCGGGATTATTTGATGCCGCGGGGCCGGGCTGCGTGAGCAGCAACTGTCCGGAAGGCAAGAAATCATGCGGTAAACAGCGCGAAGTACGCGCATTCTTTCAATCTATCAATACCCCATAAGAGAGGAAAAGTATGGCATTTTATAAGAAGTTTGATCGGTCTTCACCCAGCAAGGGAGGATTTGGCCCCAAAAAGCAGGGGGGAGGCCCCAATAAGGGACGCTATCAGGATAAGGCCGGTCCGGATGAGCGAGGACGCGAGGTTGAACGATCGGCAAGCTATGGCAAACCTTACGCCAAACCTTACGGCAAGCCCGGCCGCGGCGGGAACGCGCAGGGGAGTAGCGCGCGTCCTGTCAGCAGTCGACCCAATACAAACCAGGGTCATCGCGGGACGATGAACAATCGCACCAGCTATGGCACCATCAATACAGATGGCGGATATCGAAGCGGCCCCGTACGGCGCGGACCATCTCCCGCGCGCTTTGCCGACAACCGGCAGCCGAACCGCCCCACAACCCCGGTGCCACATCAGTTTCGGGTAGTTGACGCGCCTATTGCGCCGATTACGCAGGAAGTTAACGCCATGCCTGCCATCGCGGAGAACTTGCTCAGTGGCCGCAACCCAATCAGGGAAGCCATCAAAACAGGGCGCGATATCGAAAAGCTGTTAGTTGCTTCGGGTGAGCTTTCAGGCTCCGCCCGCGAAATTGTCGCCATGGCGCGCAATGCCGGCATCATGATTCAAACGGTGGAGCGTAGCCGCCTGGACCAGCTGACCCGCAACCATCAGGGGATGGTGGCCTTTGCCTCCGCCTTCGCCTACGCGCAGGTTGATGAAATGCTGGCCTTCGCCAAAGAAAAGGGTGAGGCCCCTTTCCTGATTATTCTGGATAAGATTACTGACCCGCAGAACCTGGGCGCTATCATCCGCTCTGCTGCCTGTGTTGGCGCCCATGGAGTGATTGTTCAGCAACATCGGGCAGTTGGCCTCACGCCTTCGGCGGTGCGCGCATCAGCCGGCGCTGTTGAACATGTCAAAGTCGCACGGGTGACCAACATCAATCAGACCATACGCGATCTCAAAAAGCGGGGCATCTGGGTGTACGCGGCCGATACCGAAGGCCAGGATTTCCGCACGGTGGCCTTTGACGGGCCCTGCGCGCTGGTGATTGGCAGCGAGGGGGAAGGCGTCAGCCAATTGACACAGGAGCTGTGCGATGTGACGGTCTCTATCCCCATGTCCGGCGTAATGGATTCATTCAACGCTTCTGTGGCTGCGGGCGTGCTGATGTATGCCGTCTATTCGGGAAGGAACGCTGCAAACAAAGGATAAAAGGAAAGCAAGCATGCCAGCCTTACACGACTCGCAGGAAAACTTGAATCCGCAGCCATTCCATGGGATGACGGATGAGGAAATTGTTGCGCTCGCCCAACAGGGGAATGCGGATGCCTTGGTGCACCTGCTGGAGAGTTTCAAAAGCCTTGTGCGTATCAAAGCGCGCGGCTATTTCCTCATCGGCGCAGATTATGAAGACATTGTACAGGAAGGCATGATTGGCCTGTATAAGGCTATCCGCGACTACAGGGCCGATAGGCAGGCCAGCTTCCGCGCCTTTGCGGACCTTTGTGTCAAGCGGCAAATCATCACCGCCATCAAGACAGCCACCAGGCAGAAACACATCCCGCTTAACAGCTATGTGTCGCTCAACAAACCCATTTACGAGGAAGAGAGCGAGCGCACCCTGTTGGACGTGATTGAGGGCAGTGTCACCAACCCGGAAGAGCTTTTCATCAACCAGGAGGAAATGAGTGCCATCCAGTCCATGATTGACAAAGCGCTCTCCGGATTTGAGCGGCAGGTGCTCAGCGCATTTCTGGACGGCAAGAGCTATCAGGAGATTGCACAAGCCCTTGGCCGCCACGTCAAGGCTGTTGACAACGCCCTGCAACGCATCAAAAAAAAGATGCTCAAGCACCTGCAAGCCAATACCAGATAAGCGGTGCACCATGCGTCCTATTCCCTTGCCAGTTCAACCAAAATCGACCAAAGAAGGTTGACATTCATCAGAATCTTGGATAGAATATGACGCAATGGTTTCGCGGGTGTAGCTCAATGGTAGAGCTCCAGCTTCCCAAGCTGGTCACGTGGGTTCGATTCCCATCACCCGCTCCATCAGTCCCGTGCGGCAACACCCGCATAGGCAGCAAGCCGGCATGCACCGGCAATCGCCGGCCTTGCGCCAGGCAAACCTTTATTTGTAGGAGGAGAGTAACCCCATGGCAAAGCAAAAGTTTGACCGCTCCAAGCCGCACGTCAACATCGGCA
>CALNAU010000078.1 GCA_937874275.1 uncultured Clostridia bacterium
ATCACAAGTATGTCACCCTGACCGACGCAGCCAGGGCGGTGATTGCCGCCCACCCCTGGATGGGCAACATGCTGCAGCTGGAGCTTTTCCTGGAAAAACTGGTCATTCTGGCCGATGTCGCGCTGCTGGATGAAACGTTTGTCGCGGCGCAGCTGCCGCTTCAGTTTGAGGCGCCCCAGACCGTGGGCAAGCGGGCCATGCCCCAGCCCGTGGTCTACCAGACGCCCGAGCGCGATGCATTGCTGCGCCTGCTGGATGAGCACCAGGGCCGCCGCTCCGAGGTGGCCAAAGCGATGAACATCAGCAAGTCCACCCTATGGCGTCGCATGAAACGATACGGCATTGCGCAACGCTACGAAAGCAATGCGTCTCAATCGTGATAACATCGTTTCAAGCGATGCAATTATCGTTTCATTATTTGCAAATCTGGTTATAGTTTGTCGAAATAATCTCTTGTAGTGGTAGTTCTCAAGGAATTAGTTTGGTTGTTGTTGCGGCTGACATAATCTAAAATGAAGTTACAGTAATAATATTTCGCAAGTAAATTAGGATAGGAAAAATTAGCAAATAAGCTTGATGGATTGCGAAATATCTAACGCATGAGAATGCTAGTATCTTCTTACTGATGAATGGGTGTTATTCTCTTTTTAGGAGGGCGTAGATTCATGGACTTCAAACCACGCGGCATAGTACTGCCGGTTGTGACCCCCACGGACGAGCACGGCAACTTCAGCGAAAGCAACTACCGCAGCCTGCTGCGCTACTGGATTGCGAACGGCGTACACGGTGTGTTTCCCTTTGGTACCACGGGCGAGTTTTACGCCTTTGGTGATGATGTACTGCGCCGCATGATTGAAATCTCGCTGGAAGAGGGCGAAGGCAAGCTGACCGTATACGCCGGCGCCAACCACATCACCCCCGGCGGCGCGCTCAAGCTGGCCCGCCTGGCTGAAAACGCGGGCGCCCACGCTCTGTCTGTGCTGACGCCCATGTTTGTCTCCCAGACGCAGGACGAGGTCTACCACTACTACAAGACCATCGCAGAGGGCACGCCGCTGCCCATCATCATCTACGACAACAAGGCAAAGACCAATGTGCACGTTATGCCTGAGACCGTGGCGCGCTTGGCCGAACTGCCCAACATCGTGGCCCTGAAGGATTCCACCGGCGACATGACCAACACCGAGGAGTGCATCCGCCTGACCCGCCACCGCAACGACTTCCATGTGGTGATGGGCCGCGATACCACCATCTATGCCGGCCTGCACTACGGCTGCACCGGCGCCATCACCTCCTGCGGCAACGTGGCCCCGCGCATCGCGGTGGACATTTACGAGCGCTATATGAAGGGCGACATGAAGGGCGCGCTGGAGGCGCAGTTCCTGCTCTCTCGCCTGCGCATCGCCACCAACCTGGGCACCTTCCCCGTGGTCATTAAGGAAGGACTGCGCCTCATCGGCCGCGAGGCCGGCGACTGCCAGGCCCCCATTCTTCCGTTGTCCAATGAAAAACGCGATCAGTTACGTGTTGTACTAAAGGAAATTGGGTTGCTATAGCATTAATACTGAGGATTGATGATAATACAATTAATAAAAAGGAAATAATCGGAGGTTCATTATGAGCAAAAAAGTATTGGTTGTGAGCGCACATGCTGCAGACTGGTGCACAAGATCTGGCGGTTTGCTAATAAGGTATAAACAGCTCGGCTATCATATTGAATTGATAGTCCTAACCTATGGCGAAAAAGGAGAATCTGGTTCGTACTGGAAGACGAATCCTTCAGCTACCCTAGATGAGGTCAAACAGTGCAGAAGAGAAGAGACTGATAATGCTGTTCGCTTTATCGGGATTGACCGAGTTCAATACTTGGATTATGGAGATTACCCTTTGGTCATGGATGCCACCAGATTGCGTGAAATGACAAAATATATCCTTTCGTATCGGCCTGACATTGTTCTGACACATTGGGTGAATGATCCCTTTAATGAAGATCACGAAATTGCTGGGAAAAGTGTGGTTCGTGCTATAAGTTCTGCGGGCATGCGAGGAGCCTTTCCGAATACTGATCCTCATTTCATTCCAGATGTTTTCTTCTTTGAAACAACAGTTCCCCATTCAGAATTTAACAAATTCGAAATCAATACATATATCAACATCGATACAGTGTTTGAGCAAAAAATGGATGCTATAAGGAGTTTTTCATCCCAACCTCAACTCCTCGACTATTATCAGCGCTATGCAATCGTTAGAGGCGCTCAAGCCCATGATTGGTCAAGGGGCAGAAGAAGCATACGCTATGCGGAAGGATATTATCGTTACACTCCATATGTTGGGGAAATATTGCCGCTTACAACACTCTAAGTACTCATATCAAAGGAGATTCACATATGCAGAAAGTTGTACTAATCCCTGAAGATATTCACATTGCTGGTAAGGAGTATCTCTTGGATCGCGGTTATTCTTTGATCGTGGGTATACCCACCGATGTTTCATCCCTGAAGCAAGCTGTTGAGCACGTCGATGCTCTCATCGTCCGAAATGCCATATACCCGAAGGAGGTAATAGCGGCAGGGAAGAACCTCAAAGTAATAGCAAGGCATGGAGTCGGTGTTGATAACATAGATATTGAGACAGCAGAAAAAAGAGGAATATGGGTTACAAATGGCCCAAACTCGAACTCCAATGCTGTTGCAGAGTTCGTAGTTGCAACAATAATGACTCTCAGTACGAATATCCTAATTGCCAATAATCAAATAAGGGAGGGAAATTGGAACTATCGGCTTCAGATGCAACGAAACGAAGTAATGGGAAAGATTGTTGGTATTATTGGCTTTGGAGGTATTGGACAACTTGTTGCGAAAAAGCTAGTTGAAGGATTGGGGATGAGGGCGATTGTTTATAGTATACCGCGCGTAAGCGAATCACCATATCCCGATTCCTTGACTATTTGCGACAACCTAGATGAGTTGCTTAGTACCTCAGACTTTGTAACGTGTCATCTTCCCCTTAACACACACACACAAGGCATGTTGAATTATGACGCCTTTTCCTTAATGAAGCGAACTGCTTATCTAATAAACTGTTCCAGAGGGGGAATTTGTGTGGAGGATGATTTGATGCGCGCGCTCAATGAAAGCGTTATTGCAGGGGCAGCGCTTGATGTATTTGAGGAAGAACCCTTGGTAATGAGCCCTTTGTTTGAAATGGAAAACGTGATTTTGACACCACATATGGCAGGTTTCTCTGAAGAAAGTAAGATTAATATGGCTGTCTTTGCAGCTATGGGGGTAGATGATGTTCTAAACGGCAGAAAACCCGCTTGGCCAGTTAATACACCAATTTGATTCAAAGGCTTGACTTGCTTACAGTGTCTGCTTATCCGAGGAAAGTGTTTGGGAGATGGGAGATGGTGCTCTGAAAGACACTACAATCACTGTTTCAAATGTGGCAGAAAGGGGTGGAATACGGGATTATTGAAATGCTCCCCTAAAGAAGAGGCCGAAATTTTATGAAAGAAAGGGAAAAACAATGAAACATACTTATCGTATAGGGTTGCTCATGTTGCTGATAGTGCTGTTCGTATCAACGTTAGTTACAACTAGTTTTGCTTCTTCACCCACTTACAAGTGGAAACTTGGCAGCGTCGATTCACGATCAAATCCCAATTTTAAATCGATGGAATACCTAGTAGAAAAACTTGAGGAGAAAGCCCCTGGTAAATGGAAAATCGAGCTTTATCCAGATGGTTTGCTGGGCGATGCCGCCAAAATGTGTGACTCTATTCAGATGGGAACCTTAGAGCTTACAGCTCCTCCGAGTTCAACAGTAGCTAACTATGTTCCTGAGATGGGCATGTTTGATATGCCTTACCTCTTCACCTCCTACGAGCAAGTAGACGCTGTGCTGGACGGAGAAATTGGCCAAGCCCTTGCTGAGAAAATTTCCGATAAAGGAATGAAGCTTCTAGCCTACTGGGAAGTCGGATTTCGGTGTTTAGCAAATAACAAGCGACCCGTTGAGAGCGTAGACGATGTTGCTGGTCTCCGTTTGCGGGTTATGAGCAACGTTATTCAGCAAGAACTATGGCTCGCTCTTGGAGCGGATCCTGTGCCCATGTCCCTTTCGGAAGCTTATATTGCCAATCAAAATGGGACTATTGATGGGCAGGACAATCCCCTCCATTCGCTAATTGCTAACTCCACTTATGAAGTATGCAAGTACGTTTCTGTTACCAACCATATCTACACGCCAATGCCTCTGCTCATCTCCCCCCGCGCATGGGACCAAATGACGACGGAAGATCAGAATCTGTTCATGGAGTGCGTCAAGGATGCAACCAGCTACCAGCGAAACCTGGCGCGTGAGCAAACCCAGAAGGCGGAAAAGGCTCTAGCGGAGGAGTACAACATTACCGTTTCTCATCCCGATTTAGCTGGTTTTGAAAGTAAAATGGGCGCTGTATATGATAATCATCCCGAATTCAAGGAGTATATAGATCAGATAAAGAATGGCAATTAACGCAATTCTTGGAAGCAAAACCTGGGTTCGCTTCACGGTGAGCGAACCCAGGTTAGAAAAGGAGGACTCACTTGAAAGCCATTGATAAGTTCAACAATAACATGTTAAGGGTAATCAATTATTTTCTTGTTGCTGGCTCCATTGTAATGATAGTGGTCAACTTTTTGCAGGTTTTCTTTCGCATAATCCGACAAAGCATCCCGTGGTCCGAGGAGTTCAGCACCTATTTATACATTTGGCTGATTTTCTTTTCACTGTATGAAGCTGCTCTCTTTTCCAGTGAATTGAAGATTGAAGTCGCGAACTTCAAAAACACAACAGCAGCCAAAATATTCTTTCTTATTAGAGAGTTTCTCAGTCTACTAGCATGTGCTGCTTTCTTCTATGGTAGCATACTATTGATTTCTAACTCCCTGAGATATCCGCAAAAAACGGCCTCCCTCGGCACAATTACTGCCTACTTTTTATTCTGTATGCCGGTTATATTCGCGTTTTTGTGTTGGGTAAAGTCTATTAACATAGTAAAAGCGGTTAAGAATATTGATATAAGACCGCCGTTGGCATAGGAGGAAAGTATGTCCGTGGAAGCTATTGTTCTAATCCTGTCGGTGATTACGGCAGCAATTATTGGGGTGCCTCTTGTCTGGTCGTTAGTTCTTTCATCAGTTTTATCTATCGTTGTGGCTGGTGAGATTAATATGCTTCCTACCCTAGTGCAAACAACATTCGCAGGGGGGTTTCAATATGCCTTGTTAGCAATATTCTTTTTCGTGTTGTCAGGTAACATCATGACGCATGGTGGGCTATCCAAGAGATTGATTGATTTTTCTGATAGTTTAATTGGACATGTAAGCGGTGGAACCGCAATTGTTTGTGTTGTGGCATGCGCATTCTTTGCCGCTATTTCTGGCTCAGCCGTGGCTACCACCGCGGCGATTGGTGGACTTATGTATCCCGAACTGGTCAAACGCGGATATCCCAGAGATCACGCAGCCGCACTACCCGCAGCGACAGGTGTACTAGGGGTGATTATCCCTCCTAGTGTATTAATGATTCTTTATGGAAGTATTAATAATGTTTCACCGGGAAAACTTCTCATGTCTGGCATGATTCCGGGAATCATGGGGGCAACGTTTATCGCAATCATTTGCTATGTTTACGGTAAGAAGCATAAGATTGCATCCAAAGAAAAATTTAACTGGGAACGAGTGGGAACAACATTCAAGAAAGCAATTCTCTCCTTGATTATGCCCTTGATTATTCTTGGTGGCATTTATTTGGGCATTTTTACACCTACGGAGTCCGGTGTTGTAGCCGCGGTTTATAGCATCATTGTTACTGTTGTAGTCTATCGGTCAATGTCTTGGAGCACCTTTAAATCTATTGTTATAGAATCATGTAAAACCACAGGCAGCGTAATGATTCTTGTTATGGCGGCTGGATGTTTTAGTTATTTGTTAACTATATATCAAGTTCCGGCTGCCCTTAGCAATTTCGTAGTCTCCAATGTTTCGAGTCAGTACACCTACTTTGCTGGTGTGGTTGCGCTGCTCCTTTTTCTCGGAATGTTTATGGATGTGGGAGCAATCATTCTCATTCTTGGACCAATGCTCGCGCCAGTTGCAAGAAGTTATGGCATTGACCCAATACACTTTGGATTAATATTTATTTTCACGGTCGCAATAGGACAAGCTACTCCGCCCTTCGGAACTAACTTGTTTGTTGCTTGTGGATACAGTGGACTAAGCGTTATGCAAATAGGCAAAAAATCGCTTATTTATAGTTCTGCTCTAGTTCTTGTCATTATACTCTGCATTGTTTTTCCGCAACTGGTAACAGCGTTGCCGAACATGATGGGTTATTAACGCATGGAGAAAAAACTGGCTCGAATTATGTTGCCAAATGAAAAGAGAGCTTCTTTCGGGCTTGTTGAGGATGAGCTAATTCGAATTATTGATGGTAATGTGTTTAGCCGCTTTGATCTTACCGCTAAGACATATCCGATCACTGCTGTTGAGCTCCTGCCTCCATGCGTACCTGGAAAGATTATGGGGATTGGCGCGAACTATCATTCATTATTGGAGGCGCAAGGTAAGCCTATACCTTCGGTTCCGAAATTTTTTATTAAACCCACCACTTCTATCACGGCAACTAATACACGAATTCATCTGCCTAACAACATAGACAACATTGTATTTGAGGGTGAAGTGGGTGTAGTCATTGGAAAGGAATGTCGACATGTTCGTGCTAATCGAGCACATGAGTATATCCTGGGGTACACCTGCTTTAATGATGTAACGAATGTATCAATGATTCAACAAACCGGCGCTTGGGGAATTGGCAAAGGTGCCGATACATTTTCTCCCATGGGACCTTATATCCTTCTAACGAATGAAGTTAGGCCGTTGTGGATTCAGTCACGATTGAATGGTAAGCTTGTTCAAAACGACAGCACAGACGGCTTGATATTCAACATACCATTTGTTATTTCCTATATTTCCAACTACATGACTTTACAGCCTGGTGATATTATTGCAACCGGCTCTCCTGCTGGAAGTATTGCTTTAAAGTCGGGAGATCGTATTGAAATCGAAGTTGAAGGGATTGGCACATTGCATAATGAAATTATAATGGAAGGAGAACCAGATGATTATAGAAAAAATCGAAGCAATACCTCTTGTTTACGAACTTGAGAAACCAATTTGTAGCAGCGCTGGTGTGTGCAGGAAAAAACAAATGCTTCTGATTAAAGTTTATACGGATGAAGGAATTGTGGGATATGGCGATTCGGCCCCCTTTGGTGGGCCTGTTCAAAGCACAAAAGCCGTCATCGACTATGAAATTGCCCCCCTTTTGGTCGGAGAGAATCCTCTCAATATCGAAAAATTATGGAAAAAAGTATTTTATACTTGTGTGCAACATGGCAGATCGGGAATCGTTATCTCGGCCTTATCCGGCATCGATATTGCGTTATGGGACATTCTTGGCAAAGTGTCCGGTTTGCCCGTTTATCAACTACTCGGTGGATTTAAGAGATCTACTCCGGTTTACGCAAGCGGCGGATTCTATATGGAGAATAAAACCAACGACGATTTATCGAAGGAAGTCGAACGATATATGGAGTTGGGTTTTGCTGGGGTAAAAATCAAGGTCGGAAGAACGCCTCAATCAAAAAGCCTCGGATATAGCAATTTATATTCGGATTATTGTGCCGTTAGTTTTCAAGACGACCTACAACGCGTTAAAGAAGTGCGGGAAGTCATTGGAGAAGAAGCTTTGTTGATGGTTGATGCAAATTGTGCCTGGCAGTATAGCGATGCGCTAAGAGCCGGGAGATACTACGATGAATTGGGTTTGTATTTTTTCGAAGAACCCCTAAAAACGGATGATTATGAAAGTAGTGGGAAACTCGCGTTGAATCTTACAACACCAATTGCTGGCTACGAAACGGAGTACCGCCTCGCCAACTTCAATAAACTCTTAGATTATCAAGCTGTCGATATTTTACAGCCAGACTTGTCTTGGTCTGGGGGGATAACGGAAACAGCAAAGATTGCCCATCTTGCAGAAGCGAATTATAAGGAGTTCACGCTTCACATGTGGTCATCCGGAATATTGCTTGCCGCAAGTGTTCACTTCACTTGTGGCCTATCCAACGGTGCGGTATTAGAATATGATATGAGCCCTAATCCATTCAGAGAAGAGCTGATGGTTAATCCGCTGAAGTACGAGGGAGGCAATATTTGCGTACCAGAATTGCCGGGTTTGGGAGTGGAAATTCGCGAAGATATTGTTACGAAGTACCGAATTGATTAATGGTCTATTATATCCGATAATTATGAAAACCATTTCGCGGGAATATGAGTAACGAGAGAACTGATACATTGGATAACCTCGTCATCCGCATGCACCCGCGGGACAATGTGGCCGTGGCGGTCAATGATATCCCTCAGGGGCATGAGTGTGTGCCCGGCGTCACAACCAATCAGGCGATTCCTGCCGGGCACAAGGTAGCCCTCGCGGATATCCCCCGGGGAGGCGCGGTCATCCGCTATGGCGCGGTGATTGGCTTCGCCACGGATATGATTCGCCGGGGCGACTGGGTGCATGAAAACGCCTTGCGCCTGCCCGAGCCGCCAGCGCTGGAGGATATGCCCTGGGGCATGGCCGCGCCCGCGCTGCCCCGAGCGCCGCTGCGCACGTTTGAGGGCTACCCGGCCGCGGGCGGCGGCTTTACCGGCACGCGCAACCTGCTGGCCATCCACACCACCGTGCAATGCGTAGCGGGCGTGGTCAATCTGGCTGTGGAGCGCATCCGCCGCGAAATGCTGCCCCGATACCCCCATGTGGAAGGCGTGGTGCCCGTCACCCACGCCTATGGCTGCGGCGTGGCGTTGGACACGCCGGGCGCCGCCATCCCGCTGCGTACGCTGCGCAACCTGGTGCGTCACCCCAACTTCGGCGGCGAGGTGATGGTGGTGGGTCTGGGCTGCGAACCGCTGAGCGCCGGCCTGCTGCTGGATGAGGCGGACAACACGCCCGACAACGTCATCACCCTGCAAGAGGAGCATGGCTTTGACGCCATGGTGACCGCCATCCTGCGCATGGCGGAGCAAAAGCTGGCGCGGCTTAATAAACGCAGGCGGCAGACGCTGCCCCTGTCTCACTTGATGATTGGGCTGCAGTGCGGCGGCAGCGACGCGTTCTCCGGTATCACGGCCACCCCGGTGGCCGGTTACGCGGCCGACCTGCTGGTGGAGGCGGGCGGCACGGTGCTGTTTTCCGAGGTGACCGAGGTGCGCGACGCCGTGCACCTGATTGCCGGGCGCTGTGTGGATGCGGAGTGCCGCGACAGGCTGGCGCAGGAGATGCGCTGGTATGACAACTACCTGCGCGGCGGCGATGTGGACCGCAGCGCCAACCCCTCCCCCGGCAACAAGCAGGGCGGCTTGAGCAACATTGTGGAGAAAACGCTGGGCGCCATCGCCAAATCCGGCACCGCCCCCATCGTGGATGTGCTGAGTCCCGGCGAGCGCCCCACTCGCCGCGGCGTGATATTTGCCGCCACCCCGGCCAGCGACTTTGTGTGCGGCCCCTGCCAGTTGGCCAGCGGCATCACTTTGCAGGTGTTCATGACCGGCCGCGGCACGCCCTACGGCCTGGCGGCAGCGCCCGTCATCAAGGTAAGCAGCCGCACCGCGCTGAAGCAACAGTGGGGCGACCTGATTGACTTTGACGCCGGCCCCGCGGCCACCGGCGGCATGACCATTGCCCAGTTGGGAGAATCCCTGTTTCATCAGATTGTCGACGTGGCCAGTGGGCGCGTCCGCCCGGCCGCCGAGCGCTACGGCATCCACAACGACCTGTGCCTGTTTAACCCGGCGCCCATCACCTGAACTGGATTTCGATAAACATCAACCCGGCTTCCGCAAGGAATGCCGGGTTTAGACTGTCAAAGAAGTATCATTAGGGAGGGTTCGGAGGGCGGAGCCCTCTGATTGAAATCCGCCCCAGCGACATGCGCGGTGGGGCGGAAGGCCTGGCATCGCAAGGGTTTCCTTGCCATCCGCCGCCCGGGAACGAAGTGAGAGGCGGTTGGCCCACCGTTCCTTCCCGTCAAGAAACCAAAGGTTTTTTGACGGTCTAAACCCGGCTTCCGCAAGGAATGCCGGGTTGTGTTGTAATGAGGCTGCGCGAATCGCTTATGCCGCCATCTGTTTTATGTGTTGCGTTCGTTTGCCCAGCGGGTCACATCGGCGCCCACCACCACCTCGTTGCCGTTGAGCAAAATGGGTCGCTTGACCAGCATGCCATCCGTCGCCAGCAGGGCGTACTGCTCGTCCTCGGTCATCTGCGGCAATTTTGCCGCCAGCTGCATCTCCCTGTACTTCATGCCGCTGGTGTTGAAAAACCGCTTGAGGGGCAATCCGCTCATCTGACGCCAGCGCTTCAGTTCCTCTATGGTGGGGCGCTCCAGGTCAATTTGCCGCTCCTCAAACGCCACGCCTCGCTCATGCAGCAGCTGGATGACTTTCTTGCAGGTGCTGCACTTGCGGTAACAAATCAGTTGAATCATCGTGGTATCTCCTTCTCACCGTTATAAACACATCACAGGATGTATCACAGCATCTTCTCAAATGCGATGCGGATCGGGTCCCCCTCGGTGATGACATCGTAGATGACTTCGCCGCACAGCGTATACCCGTTTTTCTGCAGAAAGCCGCGCATGGGCCGATTGCCCCGGTGGGTGTCTGTGCGCAGGCTGGCCGCTGCGCGGGCACGGCAGACATACTCCATCGCCCGCAGCATGGCGGTGGCCGTGCCGCCGCCGCGCCGATCGGCACGCAGGGCAAAGCGATGCAGCGTGGCGTAGGGTGTGCCGTCGGTCAGCCAGCCGCTGCCGCCGGAGGCCGAACTGCTATCAATGGTTCGGTAGAAGGGGTCCTCCCCAAACACCAGGGCCGCGATGCCCGCTACCTGCCCATCTTCTTCCCACACCCAGGCATCTCCCAGGCTGATGTCCTCCCGGAAATCCTGCTCGCCGGGGTAGTCGCCCTGCCACTGGTCGATGCCCTGGGTGGCCATATAGGCCTTTGCCTGCAAAAATATATCCATCATGGCCGGCAAGTCCTCCTGCCGGGCTGCCCGCAACATGCCCATGCGCCGTCCTCCGCTTGCTGTTGATGGACCGGATTGTACCACGCGCATCCCGCCGCGGCAACGCGCGCGCAGGGCAATTCAGCGTTTACTTTGTATTGGTTATGGCCTATACTGGTGCCACGAAAAAAACATGATGATGGAGGTATCTTATGCCATCCACTGCGCCCATTGGGCTGTTCGACAGCGGCATCGGCGGGCTGAGCGTGCTGAAGACCGTGCGCGAGGCGCTGCCCCACGAAAACCTGGTGTACTACGGCGATTCGGCCAACGCGCCCTATGGCGTGCGCACGCCAGAGGAAATACTCTCCCTCACCCGCGCGGCAGTGGCCCATCTGGTGGAGCGGGGCATCAAGGCGCTGGTCATCGCGTGCAACACCGCCACCGGCGTGGCCCACGAAGCCCTCAGCCGGGAATTGCGCCTGCCGGTGCTGGGCATACAGCCGGCGCTGGAGGCGGCGCAGAAGCTGCGCCGCTCGGGGGACATCCTGGCGTTGGCCACCCCGGCTACCTTCAAGACAGAGCGCTACGCCGCCCTGTACCGCCAGCATGGCGACCATGTGGTCAGCCTGCCGGCACCGGGGCTGATGGAGTTTGTGGAGCGGCGCGAGCTGTCGGGCGACCGGCTGAACACCTTCCTGACCGATTTATTTGCCCCCTATCAGGACCATCGATTTGATGTGGTGGTGCTGGGCTGCACGCACTATCCCTTCCTGAAGGAGGCCATCGCCCCCTTCTTCCGCGGCGCTCAGCTGATTGACGACAGCCCGCGCGTAGCCCGGCAGTTGGAGGACAAGCTGCGCAGCCTGCACCTGCTGAACGATAGCGGCCAGCCCGGCAGTGTATCCCTGCTTTCTTCCGGCGGGGATGAGGCCGTCAAGCTGATGCGTACTTTCCTGTAATTATACGGTCTTTGTATGTTTTATCTTCGTTTGTTTGACAGACCTTTATCATATCTGGTAAACTATGTCCAGCTCAACTCGGATATCTAAATAAGACCCCACAATCGAAAGGAGAATTCGACATCATGAAAAGGATCCTCGCCCTGGTCTTCGCCCTGTGCCTGCTGACTGCCCTGCCCGCCTCTGCCGTGACCGTGCTCACCATGGGCACCGGCGGCACCGCCGGCACCTACTATGCCTTTGGCTCCGAGATTGCCACCATGTGGAACAGGAGTGACCTGGATGTGGAAGTCACCCCCTTGGTCACCGGCGCCTCCAAGGCCAACATCGTAGAAGTCTGCGACGGCGGCTATCAGCTGGGCTGGTCCCAGAACGACACCATCTTCTACGCCTACAACGGCGATAAGGACATCTTTGAAGGCGAAAAGTTTGACAACTTCTACGCCATGGCTGCCCTTTACCCCGAAGCCGTGCACCTGGTCGTTGCCGCTGACGGCGACATCAAGAACATCGAAGACCTCAAGGGCAAGGCCGTGTCCATCGGCGCCGCCGGATCGGGCACCTCCATCAACGCCCTGCAGATCCTCGAGCTGGCCGGCCTGACCACGGAAGACATCAAGGTGCAGTGGCTGTCCTTTGACGAGAGCTCCACCGCTTTCCAGAACATGACCATTGATGCCTTCTTCGTTACCGCCGGTATCCCCAACACGGGCATCATCTCCGCCGCCATCAAGCGCCCCGTGCGCCTGATCAGCCTGACGGACGAGCAGATGGCCACCCTGCAGGAAAAGTATTCCTTCTATGTGCCCGTCAAAGTGCCGGCCGGCACCTACGAGGGCCAGGAGCCTGAGGTAACCATCCCCTCCATCACGGCCACCATCATCGTTGCCAAGGATCTGGATGAGGAGCTGGTGTACAACCTGACCAAGGCCCTGTTTGAAAAGAAGGGTGAAATGACGCACGCCAAGGCCCAGGTGCTGGATCCTGCCTTTGCCGTCGAGGGCATTCCCTGCCCCATCCACCCCGGCGCAGCCAAATACTTCACCGAAGTGGGCGTAGAGATTCCCGAGCAGTCCAAGCTGCCCTGAACGCTCTGACCCCTCCGGCGTGATGGCAGCCCGCAATCGGGTAGTCTGCCAGACATAAACCGGTATTCTTACAGGGAGGTATCCGTCTCCATCGGGTACCTCCCTGATTACAACAAGGAGTGATATCATGGCCGATCAAAACAATATCCCCGACATGCCTGAGGCGATTATCCCGCCGGGTGTTGAGGCGCCGATCGAGGCAGTGCACGAAGAGGTCAACCAGGCCGAGCTGGAAGCGATCATGAACAAATATGACCGCGAAAGCGCCTTCCGTGTGCTTCCGGACTTCCGCGGCAAAGCCATCGGCGTTATCTGCGTGCTGTTTTCCATCATCCAGCTGTACAACACCTTCAACCCCATCACCTTCATCCGCCCCCTGCACCTGGGGCTGGTGATGCTGCTGGGCTTTCTGCTGTATCCTGCAAAAAGAACCTCCAGCAAGACGACCTTGCCCTGGTATGACATCGCGCTGGCAGTCATCGCCTTTGGCGTGTGCTTTTACCAGGTGGTCAACGAGAACGCCCTTAACGCCCGCCTGCGGCTGAAACCCTTTGAAATGTACCTGGGCATATTGGGCGTCATTTTGCTGCTGGAGGCAACGCGGCGCGTGGTGGGCCTGCCCATCGTCATCATCGCGGGCACGTTCATCCTCATCGCGCTGTTTGGGCAATACCTGCCGGGCTTCCTCAAGAGCAACCTGAGCATCCGCAAAATTGTGGAGCACCTGTGGTATGATAAGGAGGGGGTCTTTGGCCCGGCCATCGGCGCCTGTACCACCTTCATCTTCCTGTTCATGCTGTTTGGCGCCTTCCTGGAGAAGACGGGCGTCGGGCAGTTCTTCATCGACCTGGCCAACGCCCTGGCCGGGCACCGCCGCGGCGGCCCCGCAAAGGTGGCCGTCCTCAGCTCCGCGCTGATGGGCACGGTATCGGGCAGCTCGGTGGCCAACACGGTGGGCACGGGCAGCTTCACCATCCCCATGATGAAGCGCATGGGCTACCGCGCCCAGTTTGCCGGCGCGGTGGAAGCCGCTGCCTCCACCGGCGGGCAGATCATGCCCCCGGTCATGGGTGCTGCCGCCTTCCTGATGGTGGACTCGGTGGGCGTCAACTACGGCACCATCATCAAGGCCGCCATCATCCCGGCGCTGCTGTACTTCACCGGCATCTACATGATTATCGACCTGGAATCCAAGAAGCACGGCCTGATGGGCCTGGCCAAGGATAAGCTGCCCAAGGCCAAAAAGCTGATCATGGAAAACGGCTACCTGGCCCTGCCGCTGCTGGCCATCATCTTCATTCTGGTCGGCACCTCCCTCACCCCGGCCTACGCCGCCCTGATCGGCATGATCGTGGCCGCCGTTGGCGGGTACTTCAAAACCATTGTGGAGCTGCTGGTGCCCGGCAAAAAGAGCGTCCAGCAGATCATGGACAGCCGCCCCGGCCTGACCGGGCGCGACTATTGGAGCGCGCTGGAGACAGGCGCCCGCAGCGTGCTGGGCGTGGCCCTGGCCTGCGGCACCTCGGGCGTGGTATCGGGTGTGATCACGGTGACGGGCATTGGCGGCCGCATCGGCGGCGGCCTGACCGACCTGGCCGGCGGCAACCTGATTTTGCTGCTGTTCTTCACCATGATCACCTCCATCATCCTGGGCATGGGCGTGCCCACCACGGCCAACTACCTGATCACCTCGTCCGTCATGGCACCGGTGGTTATCAAGGCCATGCAGGTGGCCCTGCCCGAGGTGGTGGCGAGCCTGCAGGCAGCCGGCCCCGGCTTTGTCAACCTGCCTCCGCACCTGTTCACCTTCTACTTTGGCATTGTGGCGGATATTACGCCGCCGGTCTGCCTGGCGGCGATGGCCGGTTCCGCCATCGCCAAGTCCGACCCCATCAAGACCGGTTTTGAGGCCACCCGCCTGGCCATCGCGGCCTTCCTGATCCCCTACCTGTTCATCTTCAACCCGCAGCTGCTGATGATCAACGCCCCCTGGTATGACATCCTGCGCATGACCATCACCGCGTTGATTGGCATGTTCGGTGTGGCCATGGCGTTGCAGCGCTTCTATGTGACCAAGCTCAACGTCATCCAGCAGCTGATGGCGCTGGCAGGGGGTCTGCTGCTCATCGACCCGGGTGCATTGACCGACCTGATCGGCATCGCGCTGATCGCGCTGGTCATCATCTGGCAGAGGATTCAGATTCGCAACCAGCCCAGGCCGGCAGCCGCCTGACGAATCAAATCTTTCCATAGAACTCCGGGACGCCCCCAAACAAGGGGCGTCCCTTTTTGATGCGGATCACCTGCAAAAATTCTTTTTGGTGTTATGGAACTTTTTCTCCCCGCCCGCCGTCATACGGGTAACAACGCAACGGAGAGGAGGATGAAACGATGATGAAACGCATATCAGCCATGCTGGCGGCGCTGATGCTCCTCGTGGGGATGACGCCCGCCCGGGCGCAGGAGGAGCGTGATATCATCATGATGGCGCGCTTCTACGGCGCCTGGGTATACAGCGACACCGTGGTGACCCTGCAGCGCGACGGCACCAGGCTGCAATTTGACCTGAGGATGCTGGACAACGATATCAAGCATGACCCCGACCGGGTGCTCCACTTCCTGCGCACCTATGGCCTGAATGGCACCGGGCTCATCCGGGATGTGCCCCCGCCGGTCACCCTGGCGCCCATGCCGGCCGAACCATTGGCCCAAATCGAGGCACAGCTGCCGTTGCTCAAGGAGCAGACGTTTGAAACGCGCTTTGACAAGACGGACACGGGCTCCCAGCTGCTGTTTGCCCTTTACCAGCAGGATGGGCTGAGCAAAATGACCCTGCTGCGGGAGGATGGCTCCTATGTGGGGGAGAGCAGCGACCCCGCAGCACAGCGCCTGATTGCCCTGATGGCGCAGCCCATCGAGTAAAGACCGGGCCGGTATACAAGAAACAAACAAAAGATTGGCAACTTTCGAACAAATTTGTGGTATACTGCGCGGCGTGCGCCATCCCGATTGGGTTTCTCGCAAGCCCCCAAGTATTGATACAACAAGGATAGGAGAACATGTATGAACACCAAGAAAACACTGGTCACCATTCTTTCGCTGGCGCTGGTCGCCATCCTGCTGACCGCATGCGGCGGCGGCAAAGCCTCCATCGAGGGCAAATGGACCGCCCCCGACCTGGCCGAGCTGATGGGCATGGATGAAATGGGCGCCCTCGCGGGCGACGTAGTGTATGAGTTCACCAAGGACGGCAAACTGCTCCTCACCATGGGCGGCAAAAGCATGGAGGAGGTTGCCCGGGAGCTGATGAAGTCCGCCAATATCCCCGATGCGCAGGTAGAGGAAGCCCTGAAGGATACACCGCAGGTGACCTACAATGTGGACGGCAACAAGCTGACCATGACCACCAAGATTGGCGAAACCGTGACGGAGGACAGCACCGAGTTCAGCATTTCCGGCGATAAGCTGACCCTGGCCAGCGGCATCGGCAACGCCGGCGAAGGCGTCACGCTGACCCGCGTGAAGTAAGCCGTTCTATCTTACAGATGACCGGGCGCCCCATGCGGAGCGCCCGGTTATTTTATGTCCGTGTCTACCGGCTCGCCCCACCATCGGCAGCGCGCCATGTCCACCCGGCCGTCGGGCAGAAAATACACGCCCTCCTGTTCCAGCATGGCGCGGCGAAGGGGCGCGTACACCCCGCCTGTGATATCGCCATCAGCCATCACCACCCGCTGCCAGGGCAGGCCGTCCGGGCAGTGGCGCATGGCGCGCC
>CALNAU010000079.1 GCA_937874275.1 uncultured Clostridia bacterium
CGCGCGCCCACATCCTGCATGTCAAACACCAGCACATCAAACGCATCCAGCATCTCGTCGGTGAGATGTTTGGTATCCCCATATACGCTGTACACCGTCACACCGGTTTGTTCATCCACATAGGTGGCCACCGGATCGCCCGCCTGGATGTCGCCCCGCACGCCATGCTCGCAGCCAAATAGCGCGCTGAGGCCATATCGGCGATGCAAGATATCGATGCCACTGCGCAGGCTGTGGTCCACGCCCGTGGGGTTGGTCATCAGGCCGATGCGCCTGCCGCGCAGCAGGCGGTCCACGGAATCTATATGATCCAGTCCGCTGAGTACGTGGGCTTTGTGCATGATGGCACTTCCTCATTTATCCATAATACGGTCTATGTAGGCAACAGCCGGGGCGGTATGCCCCGGCTGTTGCGATGGGTATATCGAATCAGGCAGCCTTGTTCTCCTGCGCTTCCTGAACATTCACGATGCGGCCTTCCACTTCCTGCTCAATGACACCCTTCTCCTGGATATGCTGAATCAGGGCCTCATCCAGCGTGCCGCCGTACAGCAGCACCGGGCAATCGGCGAACATGGCATAGTCGTCACCGCCGGCAGCCATGAAGTCGTTGGTGGCTACCTTGTAGGTCTTCTGGGGATCTACTTCCTCGCCGCCGATGGTCAGGCTGACCACACGCTGGCCGGCTTCCTTGGAAGCGTCAAAGGTGAGCACGCCGCCTGAGATGTGCGGGAATCCGCCATTTTGCTCGGGGAACAGGCGCAGACCGTGTTCCATGGCTTGCAGCAGCTTCTCCCCTGTCACCTCGATGAGCACCACCGAGTTGCCAAAGGGGAACACCTCGATGAGGTTGCCCTTGGTGATATCGCCAACCTCAACAGAGGTACGGATGCCGCCGCCATTGGTGAGGGCGAAGTCCGCCTCGGTGCTTTCACGCAGCGCGTCGGTGGCCAGGTTGCCCAGGTTGGTCTCCTTGGTGCGCACGTTTTCGCGATCGCCTTCCAGCTTCACCTTGGTGCTGCCAACCACTTCGGAGGTTAGCTTTTCGATGTCGCCCTTGGTGTCTTCAATGAACTTGAGGACTTCCTCATCAGGCTGCACATCAACGGTCTCTTCAAAGGTGATGGGGTCCACTTCGATGGCTACCTTGCCCTCGGCGTCAAAGCTCATCAGCACATGGCCGATGGTCTTGAGGTATTCACCGGCGCTGACAATCAGCGCATTGCCTTCCACCTGCTCGATGTCCTCATAGCTGGTGTGGCTGTGGCCGTCGATGACCAGGTCCACGCCCTCAATCTTGGCCAGGATGGCACTGTTGGGGTCATAGGCGCCGTCCGCGCCCCAGTGGGCCAGCACAATCACAGCATCCACGCCTTCGGCGCGCGCATCAGCGACAGCCTTTTCGACCGCTTCAACGCCGTCAAACACCAGCCCCTTGATCATGTTGGGGTGAATGGCGCTCTTAATCTGGGGGTTGGCAGCGCCAACCAGCACGACGCGCTTGCCGCCCACTTCCTTGATGACATAAGGCTTGAACGCATTGGTGCCGTCTTCCAGCTTGATGTTGCTGTTGACCACGTCAAACTTCATCAGCTTTTCCAGCTCCGCCAGGCGCTCATAGCCGTAGTTGAAGTCGTGGTTGCCGGGCTCCATGGCGTCATAGCCCAGCTGGTTCATCAGGTTTACGATGCTTTCACCCTGCATGGTGGTGGCAAAGGACATGCCGTGCAGGCCATCGCCCACATCCAGCAGCAGCACGGGGCCGGCGTCGCGGGCTTCCTTGACCAGGGTCGCCAGCTTGGCATGACCAATCAGCTCGGTATCATTGCCTTCCACGCGGCTGTGCACATCGTTGGTGTGGAAAATGGTAATGGTCACCGGCTCCTGCGCTACGGCAACAGGCTCGGTGGTCGCGGGCTGCTCGGAGGCAGCCACGGCCACTTCGGTGGCTTCGGCTGCCGGGGTTTCAGCGGCTGCCACTTCCTGCGTGGTTTCTGCTGTCGGGGTCTCTACCGCAGCGACTTCCTGTGTGGCTTCAGTCGCTGGGGTCTCTACCGCTGCGACTTCCTGTGTGGTTTCAGCAGCCGGGCTCGGCTCAACGGCAACCTGTTCCGTGGTGGCAACAGCAGCCGCTTCTGCGGCCTTCAGTGCCTCAGCCAACTGGGTTTCAAGTTCCTGCGTCTTCACCTTGAGCGCCTCGTAATCGGCCTCCAAGGCTGCCTTTGCTTTGGCTTCTTCCTCGGCTTTGGCGACGGCGTCTGCCTGTACCTTGGCCGAATCCTCACTGGCCTTGTTGAGGGTCTCCACCTGCGTCAGGAGCGCCGCATATTCCTCCTGTAGCTTGCCGGCATCCGCCTGGCTACCCTCCAACGCCAATTTTGCCTCGTTGAGCGCGGCTACCTGGGCGTTCACATCCTCCAGGTTTTTCTGCGCTACGGCCAGTTCACCCGCCAGGGTGCTCTTTTCCTCGGTCAGGGAAGTGACCTGTGCCTGGGCATCTTCCATGCCCTTGCGCGCCACATCCAGTTCGGCGGTCAACGCGGTCTTTTCATTGGACAGGTCGGTTACCTGCGTCTGGCTCTCCTCCAGGGTGGCCTTGTCGGCTTCCATTTGGGTGACAAGCGCCTTCTGGGCGTCCAGCTCGGTTTGCAGCTTGTTCTTCTGCCCCATCTGGATGCCGAGGACGACAGCCAGAATGACAGCAACAACAGCCAATACAGCAGCAAGTTTCTTCATGTTCTGATTCTCCTTTAATTATTTGGTACCACTATCGCAAACATGCGTTTCGCATGCTCAGCTCATTTTTGTGCGGCAGCCAGCCAGCGGTTCATCTCTGCCTCGTCAAAGCCAACCATCACCTTTTGCCCGTCGCGCAGAATGGGGCAAACCAGAAACTGCGGCGTGTCCATTAGGTAATCCAGCATCCGCTCCTGATCGGTGGTGTAGACGATGGGGTGCGACTTGACGGCCTCATCCTCCACATTGATGAGCGCCCGCACACCGCGCCCTCGGGCAAACAGCTCCAGCTCCCGGCGGCCCAGCTTGTGCTTCTTCAAATCCACCGCCTGAAAGGGGATCCGGCGCTCCTTCAAAAACCGCTCGGCCTTCTGCACATCAAAGTTGCGCTTGTACACATACATCTGGATGTTCATTGTGCCGGCTCAGCCTGCTCCGATGTCTGCTCAAAGGGCAGTTCCACGCGGTTGTTGCCGTCGGCCCACAGCCGCTCCAGCCGGTAAAAGCTGCGGTCCTCCGGATGGAAGAGATGCACAATCACGGAATTATAATCCATCACAATCCAGCGGCTTTCGTTCTGCCCTTCCAGCCGGGTGGGTGTGATGCCCTCCCTGCTCAGCGCTTCATCCACATGCTCCATCAAAGCGCGCGTTTGCAGCGCGTTGTTGCCGTTGGCGATGACCAGATAATCGGTCAGCACCGTCAGATGACCCACCTTGAGCACCAGGATATCCTGTGCCTTTCTGTCATAGAGCACCTGTGCAATCCTGAGTGCCAAGTCCTTTTCCTGCATCAAATCTCTCCTTATCTGTTATTGTAAACCTCGCCTCAGGCGGATTGATGTTGTTGGGTGCGCCGGGTCAAATCGCGGATAGCGGCCTCAGTATCCAAGCTGTATCCCTGTCCGGAGGAGGCGACATACGCCCTGGTACCCTCCATGGAGACCAGCGCGGCCTGGGGCAAACTATCCCACATCAGCCTGCGAATCTCCGCCAGCCCCGGGTAATCGCTTCGCCCCGCTTCGGCGGCATCGGCCACATAGATACATAACTCCAATGGCGACATATGGGCGCGTCCGGTGGTGTGGTAGCGGATGGCGTTGAGCACATCCTCGTCATGGATATGGTACTTGACCGCTGCCAGCACAGCGCCTGCCTTGCCGTGCAGCAGCGCGTTGCTCTTGAGCACCTCGGGGTTCTCGCTCAGGCGATACTGATGGGCAATGGCCTGCAGCTGGCTCAACTTCATGCGCTTGGCACAGTCGTGCAGCAGGGCCGCCACGGCCGCCTTTTGCATGGGCAGGTGGTGATGCCAGGCCAATTCCACCGCCAAATCGCGCACGCCCAACGTATGGGCAAACCGCCAGGGATTCATCTGCGGACGCAGCTGCGCCTCATACGGCGGATGGTAGAGGCCACGCTGGGCGATGTAGCGCGCGACTTCGGGCAGTATCATCTCGCGCGCGTCGCTCAACAGGGCAATCTGGGTGCGCACCAGGCTGGACGACATATTAACCGGTTGCACGGCCAGCATCTGCGCCCGTACCCCACGCGCCAGGGCGAACAGGGTCAGCTCCTGCGCGTTATAGCCGGCACGGGGATAAATCAGCAAATCGCACAGTTCGAACAAACGTCCGGCCTTTGGCCAGTGCAGCAACCCCGCCAATTTGTCAGCGCCGATGATGTAGGTGAACTCCGCCCCCGCGTACGCGCGCATGATGGCACGAACCGTGTCTATGGCATTTTGACCGGGCTTGAGCAACCCCTCATCGGCGATGCGTGCATGGGGCACATCCCGCAGCGCCAGGCCAATCATCTCCCGCTGCTGCTGTGGGGATGCAATGGGCGTTCGGTAGGGCTGTCCTCCGCCGGGAACCAGCAGGATTTCGTCCACCTTGGATTTTGACAGGGCGTTTTGCATGATGCTGACATGCCCCTTGTGTATGGGGTCAAACGCTCCGGCAAAAATCCCGATACGCCGCACCGAATCATCCTTTCCATTTGCACTATGCTTAGTATACCCCATCGCTCCCGCGTTGAAAACCAAAATGTAAAAAACGCGGGGTTTCCCTCGCGTTTAGCATAGCGTAAATGAATCAGGCCGTCAATTGCGGGGTATCCAGCGCCTTCCAGCATGCCGCTGCCAGACCGCCGCCAATCAGGGGTGCCACAATGAACACCCAGACCACATTGAGCGCCGCGCCATCACCGCTCAGCGCCATCACCAGCGCCGGGCCGAAGCTGCGCGCAGGGTTGACCGAGGTGCCGGTGAAGTAGATGCCCAAGATGTGCACCAGCGTCAGCGTGAGGCCAATCACCAGACCGGCCTGGGCCTGATACTTCTCGCGCGAGGTGACCCCCAAAATGGTCAGCACAAACACAAAGGTAAGGATGATTTCCACCACCAGGGACTTCATCACGTTGGCCTCAAACAGGCCATTGGTGCCAAGGCCGCGCCCGGTGCCAATCAGGGCAGCCAGGATGGCAGCGCCGGCAATCGCGCCCAGCACCTGTGCCACCACGTAGCCCACAAAATCCTTGCTGGTCATCCGGCCAGATACCAGCATGCCGATGGAGACAGCCGGGTTGATGTGGCAGCCGGAGATGTTGCCGATGGAGTAGGCCATCGCCACGATGACCAGGCCAAAGGACAGCGCCGTCAGCAGGTACGCCGGGTCGGCGGCCGATGTGCAGCCGGTCACCGCGGCGGTGCCGCAGGCGAACAGAACCAGAACCAATGTGCCGATGAACTCAGCCAGATACTTGCGCATGTATTCCCTCCAATATCCGATAAGCCCTCAGGGCGGTGCCATCATACCACAGGTTTGAAAAAGGAACAATGAAATGTATGTAAAGTTCCCCCTCATAGCAAAAAGTGCCCGTCGGGCACTTTTATACCAATGATTTGTACGGACGCGGTTTACACCATCTCGATGAGCACGCGCTCGGCGCCATCACCGCGGCGGGGCCCCAGCTTGTAGATGCGGGTGTAGCCGCCGGAAGAGTTCTTTTCCTGGTTGCGCTTCTGATACTTGGGCGCATACTCACGGAAAATCTTCTCAATCAGGGGATGGTTGTTCTCCTTGGTGCGCTCGCGGTATTCCTTCTTGGTCTCGTCTTCCTCGCGAACGTGGGGCATCTCGTACAGGTAGGCCATCATCAGGCGGCGGGCGTGCAGCTTGGCCGGCGCGTCATTGACCACATCGATGGTGACAATCTGTCCCTTGTCGTTGTGGTATTCCTTCGTGGCGGACACGGTATTCTCGTGCTCGCGGATGGCCAGCGTGACCATCTTTTCAGCAATGCTGCGCACTTCCTTGGCACGGGCAAGCGTCGTCTCGATGCGGCCGTACCAAAGCAGGTTGGTCACCTGGTTGCGCAGCAGCGCTTTGCGCTGATCGCTCGACCGGCCAAGTTTACGTTGTACAGCCATGGGGTTTCCTCCTTTGCCCGGACGGGCAGTGGTTTATTCTTCAGACTGGCGCAGAGCCAGGCCCAGGAGCGCGAGCTTTTGCTCCACTTCTTCCAGGCTCTTCTTGCCAAGGTTACGCACCTTCATCATCTCCTCCTGGTCCTTCTGAACCAGTTCGGCGACGGTGTTGATGCCAGCGCGCTTGAGGCAGTTGAAGGCGCGCACGGACAAATCCAGCTCCTCAATGGTCATATCCATGGATTTGCCGGCCATTGCCCCTTCGGCCTCGGCGGCGGTTGCCTGCACAGGTTGATCGGTCAGGCCGGTAAACAGCGCCAGTTGCTCGGTGAGCAGCTTGGCCGCCATGCCCACGGCCTCCTCAGGGTTGAGGCTGCCGTTGGTCCACACCTCGAGCACCAGCTTGTCGTAGTCCGTAATCTGACCGACGCGGGTGTTCTCCACCAGGTAGTTCACCTTGCGGATGGGGGTGTAGATGGAGTCAATCGGAATCACGCCGATGACGGTGGGGTTTTGCTTGTTTTTGTCGGCGGCCACATAGCCGCTGCCTCGCTCCACGGTCAGCCACATTTGCAGCGACGCGTCCTTGTCCAGCGTGGCGATGTGCAGGTCGGGGTTCACCACCTCCACCTCACTGTCCACGCGGATATCGGCCGCGGTCACTTCCTTGGGGCCTTGGACGTTAATCTCCAGCACCTTGGGCTCATTGGAGAAGGAACGGAGGGTCAGCTCCTTCGTGTTGAGGATGATCTCCGTCACGTCTTCCTTGACGCCGGGGATGGTGGAAAACTCATGCTGGATGCCTTCAATCTGGATGCTGGTGACTGCGGCACCGGGCAGGGAGCTAAGCAGGACACGACGCAGGGCATTGCCCAAAGTGTGGCCATAGCCTCGATCCAGAGGTTCCACCGTAAAACGGCCATAGAACTCGTCGTCGTGGCTGCCAATGCGCTCGATGCGCGGATTTTCGATATCTACCATCACTGCGGGTTCTCCTCCTCTTGCTAATCGTCTGTATCAGGTAGAAAAGTTGATGAAGATTAGCGGGAGTAGAACTCGACGATCATGTTCTCCTGCAGCGCGAAGTCAATGTCCTCGCGGGCGGGCAGAGCAGATACGGTAGCCTTCAGTTCGTCCGCGTTGACGGACAGCCACTTGGGCAGAATGCGGGGGCTGCCCTCGCGCACGGCCTTGAAGTGCTCAATTTCCTTGCTGCGCTGACGCACAGTGATGACGTCATCCACATCCACGGTGAAGGAGGGAATATCCACCTTGCGGCCGTTGACCTGGAAGTGACCATGGGTAACCAGCTGACGGGCAGCGGGGCGCGAAGACGCCAAACCGGCGCGGTACACCACGTTGTCCAGACGACGCTCCAGCAGCTGCAGTAGCAGTTCGCCGGTGACGCCCTTCATGTTGGTCGCGCGGTCGTAGGTGCGCTTGAACTGGGTCTCCAGCAGACCGTAAGCGCGGCGGGCCTTCTGCTTTTCACGCAGCTGGGTGCCGTACTCGCTCATCTTGCGCTGGCGGGCCTGGCCGTGCTGGCCGGGCGGTGTGGGGCGCTTGCCAACCGCGCACTTCTGAGAGAAGCACTTTTCGCCCTTGAGGAAGAGCTTGGTGCCTTCCCGGCGGCAAAGGCGGCAAACGGAGCCTGTATATCTTGCCATACTGACGAAACCTCCTTCTTAGACTCTTCTGCGCTTGGGGGGACGGCAGCCGTTGTGCGGGATGGGCGTCACGTCTTTGATCATGGTGACTTCCAGCCCGGCGGTCTGCAGGGAGCGGATGGCGGCTTCACGGCCGGATCCGGGGCCCTTGACAAACACGTCCACCGTGCGCAGGCCGAACTCCGTCGCGGCGCGGGCAGCAGTTTCGGCTGCCATCTGCGCGGCAAAGGGCGTGGACTTCTTGTTGCCGCGGAAGCCCATGCCGCCCGCGGAAGCCCAGCTGAGTGCGTTGCCGGCGGTATCGGTGATGGTAACGATGGTATTGTTAAACGAGGAACGGATATGCACAACGCCACGCTCAACGAGCTTCTTCTCACGGCGCTTGCGCGATACTCTCTTCAGGGTTGCTTTGGGTGCCATAGATTCTCCTCCAAAGGGCCTCTTGGGCCTAACTCAGCGCAAACGCCTTAGCGTGCCGCCTTCTTTTTGCCGGTAACCTGCCGTTTGGGGCCCTTGCGGGTGCGGGCATTCTGCTTGGTGTTCTGTCCGCGCACGGGCAGGCTGCGGCGGTGGCGAACGCCGCGGTAGCAGCCGATCTCCACCAGGCGCTTGATGTTCATGGAAACTTCGCGGCGCAAATCACCCTCGACCTTCACATGGTGCTCGATGTATTCACGCAGCTTGCTGATGTCGTTCTCGGAGAGATCCTTCACACGGGTGTTCGGATCAATCTGGGTGCTGGCCAGGATATCCTGCGCGGTCTTCAGGCCGATGCCGAAGATATAGGTCAAGCCGATTTCGATGCGCTTTTCGTTTGGCAGGTCAACGCCCGATATACGTGCCATCTGTAGGGTACACCTCCAATTTATTAGGTACGTGTCCGGCGTATTGGCCACTGGGCCTGCCGGAATACATATGATAGACCGTATGGTCCTCCTGAAAATTCAGAAGGCAGCCGCCCATACGAACGACCATCGGATGCCTGATTAGCCCTGCTTCTGCTTGTGCTTGGGGTTTTCGCAGATAATCATCACAGCACCTTTGCGCTTGATGATTTTGCATTTTTCGCACATGGGCTTGACGGAAGGACGAACTTTCATGGGGTAACCTCCTTAAAAGTAGGCTGTCATGCGACAGCGGGATTTACGATTTACTGCGCCAGGTAATCCGGCCGCGGGTCAGGTCGTAGGGGGACAGTTCGATGGTTACCCGGTCCCCGGGGTAAATGCGGATGAAGTTCATGCGCATCTTGCCGGAGATGTGCGCCATAATCTGGTGTCCGTTGGGGAGTTCCACCAAAAACATAGCATTAGGCAACGCGTCTACTACCTTGCCTTCGATCTCAATGACGTCACTTTTGGCCAAACAATGAGCCCTCCTTATTGGCTGGGTCGGATACTGGGGGGAACAACTGCTTCAAGGCCTTGCGCAGATCGCTGTCCATCAGGCGCTTCTGGCGATAAGCCTCCGCCAGGGTGGGCAATTCCCATCTGGTGGAAGCAAGATGCTTTCGCCGCTTTCTCTTGGGCTTTTCCACCTTTCGGGCTTCCCCGTCGGCGATCAGCACAAAATCAGCGTCCACCTGATATAATACCACAAAAGGACGGCCCTTGTCACGACCTTTTTGAGATATTACAACAATTCCTTCCTGAATGGGCGCCTTCACGCGGATGCCTCGCAATCTACGCTCATGCGTGCGCCTCATCAAAGCGGAAACCGGGCAGTGTCGTGATTTCGGGACCGTTGGGCGTGATGGCCACCGTGTGCTCGTAATGGGCACAGGCAGAGCCATCCGCCGTCTTGATGGTCCAGCCGTCCTCCATCTCCACCACGCGCCAGCCCCCCAGGGTAATCATGGGCTCGATGGCGATGGTCATGCCCGCCCGCAGGCGGACACCGTTGCCGGCTGTGCCGTAGTTGGGCACCGACGGGTCCTCGTGCATGTTGCGGCCGATGCCGTGGCCGGTCAGGTCGCGTACCACGCCCATGCCGTGACTTTCGGCCACAGACTGCACCGCGTGGCCGATGTCACCGATGCGGTTGCCGTCCACGGCCGCGCGCGCCCCGGCAAAGAAGCAGGCCTCTGTCACCCGGATCAGCTCCAGCTTGTCGGCGGACACCTGCCCGATGGGCACGGTGAACGCGCTGTCAGCCTGCCAGCCGTTGAGGATGAGGCCGCAGTCTACCGACAGGATGCTGCCCTCCCGTAGCACCACGCTGTCCGAAGGGATGCCATGCACCACCTCATCATCCAGCGACGCGCAGATGGACTTGGGGTATCCGCGGTAGTTGAGAAAACTGGGCACCGCTTTGTTGCGCCGAATCTGCTCCTCGGCAAAGGCATCGATGGCGGCGGTGGTTTCCCCCGCCTTGATGACCTCGCGCAGGCGCTGCATGATGTCGTACAGAAGGCGCCCCGCGGCGCGCATCTTGTCCAACTGCTGGGCATTCTTGAGTGTAATCATGCCAGCTTGAGCGCCCGCTTAACGCCGGCGTAGTTCTCCTCCACGCCGCCGCCGCCCTGCACATCCAGCAGCAGGCCCTTGTTGCGGTAATAGGCAATGAGCGCCTCGGTCTGGCGGTGGTATACCTCCAAGCGGTTGAGCACCGTCTCTTCCGCGTCATCCGCGCGGTGAATCAGCGTGCCGCCGCAATCCGGGCAGACGGTGGGGTTCTCCAGCCGGCTGATATGAAACGTGCCGCTGCACGCGCTGCATACGCGCCTGCCGCTCAGGCGGCGGATGATGACCTCGTCGTCGGCAATCAGGTTGATGACCGCGTCGATGTCGGTGAAGCTGCTCAGCGCCTCGGCCTGCGCCACCGTACGGGGAAAGCCGTCGAAGATGTAGCCATTGGCGCAATCAGGCTGCTGCAAGCGCTGCCTGACCATGCCGATGATCACATCATCGGGCACCAGTTCGCCCGCGTCCATGAAGCGGCTGGCTTCCTGCCCAAGCGCGGTCTTTTCGCGTACGTGCTGTCGCAGCATATCCCCGGTGGAGATTTGCGGGATGTTCAGCTCGTGTGCCAACCGCACCGCGTGGGTGCCTTTGCCGGCGCCGGGCGGGCCCAGAAAAATCAGATTCATCGCTCTTGCCTCAAAATCCCGCCTCTGCCCCAATGGGCAGAGGGGGACTGTTTGTTGGGGAAAGGGTACATCCATACCCTGCTTGCAGGCATGAACGCCTTATAGGAAACCCTTGTAGTTGCGCATCACCAGGTTGGCCTCGATCTGGCGCACCGTTTCCAGGGCGACGGAGACCGCGATCAGCATGGACGAAGCGGCGAAGGGAATCTGCACGCTCTGCCAGATGTACAGCAGCGACGGGATGGTGGCCAGCAAGGCCAGGAACAGCGCCGCAAACAGCGTCAGCCGTTTGGTGGTGCGGGCCAGAAAGTCCACCGTGTTCTTGCCCGAGCGGATGCCGGGGATATTGCCGCCCTGCTGCTGGATGTTCTTGGCGATATCCTGCGGGTTGAAGCTGATGGACGAATAGAAGTAGCTGAACGCCACAATCAGCAGTGCCGTCACAATCAGGTACAGGGGCGCATGCGGATGCATGAACTTGTTCCACCAGGTGTAGGCGCCGGAGTTGGTGCCAAACATGGAGATGATTGTGCCCGGGAACGCCATGAAGGAGTAGGCGAAAATCAGCGGCAGCACGCCCACGGAGACCACCTTGAGGGGGATGTGGGTGCTCTGCCCGCCGTACATCTTGCGGCCCACCACGCGCTTGGCGTACTGCACCGGGATGCGGCGCTCACCCATATCCACAAACGTAACCACCGTGATGATGACCAGCGCCGTGATGATGAGGATGAGGAAGTTGACCACCGTGGTGCCGTAATGGGTGATGCCCAGCACGTCGGTGAATGCGGTCAGGATGCCGTTGAAGAGGTTGGAGATGATGCCGGCGAAAATCAGCAGCGAGATGCCGTTGCCGATGCCGTTTGCCGTCACGCGCTCGCCAATCCACATGGCCAGGGCGGTGCCGCCGGCCATGATGATGCCGATGGACAGCAGGCCCCAGAAGTTGTTGTAGCTGGCCATCAGCACGCGGGCACCGGTTTCGGTGGTGGCGGTGTTGAGGCCGGCCAGAATGCCGATGGCCTGAAGGGCCGCTAGCACGATGGTTGCGTAGCGGGTGATGCGGTTGATTTTGGCCTTGCCCTCTTCGCCGCCCTCTTTTTGCAGGCGCTCCAGCGCCGGGATGGCGATGGTGAGCAGCTGCATGATAATGCTGGCGTTGATGTAGGGCGTGATGCCCATCGCCATGATGGTCATCTGGCTGAAGGCGTTACCGGTCATCATGTTGACCAGCCCCAGCATGTCAAAACGCTGGGAGACTTCCTGCACCACGGCCGAGTTGATGCCAGGAACCGGCACCACGCTGACCAGGCGGTAAATTACCAGCATCATGAAGGTGTACAGCAGCTTGCGCCGCAGTTCAGGTACCTTCCATGCGTTGCGCAACGTTTCCCACATGTCAGATCACCTCGGCTTTCCCGCCGAGCGCCTCAATCTTTTCTTTCGCTGAGGCAGTGAAGCGCGTCACCTGTACGGTGAGCTTCTTGGTCAGCTCGCCGCCGCCCAGTACCTTCACGCCATCCTTCACCTGCTTGATTACGCCAGCATCCTTGAGCAGCTGCGCAGTCACCACGGTGCCATTGTCGAAGCGTTCCAGCTGGGACAGGTTGATGGTGGCATATTCCTTGGCAAAGATGTTGGTAAAGCCGCTCTTGGGGATGCGACGATACAAGGGCATCTGGCCGCCTTCAAAGCCGGGGGCTTTTCCGCCGCCGGAGCGGGCTTTGGCGCCTTTGTGACCCTTGCCAGAGGTCTTGCCAAGCCCAGAACCTACGCCTCGGCCAAGGCGCTTCGGAGCAGTCGTGGAACCGGGAGCCGGTTTCAACTCGTGCAATTTCATGAGGACGTCCTCCTTATTCGTTGACTTCTTCCACTTTGAGCATGTGCTTCACACGGAAAATCTGCCCGCGGATAGCGGGGTTGTCTTCCTTGACAACCGTCTGGCCAATCTTGCGAAGACCCAGGGCCTTGACGGTGTCAATGTGCTTTTGCAGGCTGGAGATTGGGGATTTGATCAGTGTAACTTTCAGTTTCATGTGTCCCTCCTCAGCCCAGAATCTCTTCGACAGTTTTGCCGCGCATCTTGGCCACCTGCTCCGCGGAGCGCAGCAGCTTCAGGCCTTCCACCGTCGCCTTGACGGTGTTGATGGGGTTGGCGGTGCCAAAGGACTTGGTGCGGATATCCTTCACGCCGGCCAGCTCCAGCACAGCGCGCGCAGCGCCGCCCGCGATGACGCCCGAACCTTCTTCGGCGGGCACCATGACGACCTTGCCGGTGCCGTAGTAGCCGGTGGTCTGATGCGGGATGGTGGTGCCCACGATGGGCACGGTGATCATGTTCTTCTTGGCGTCTTCGACGCCCTTGCGAATGGCCTCTGGAATTTCAGCAGCCTTGCCCATGCCCGCGCCTACGCGGCCGGCGCCATCGCCCACCACCATCAGCGCGGAGAAGCGGAAGTTGCGGCCGCCCTTAACGGTCTTCACGACGCGATTGACAGAGACCAATTTCTCTTTAAACTCGGACTGCTCTTCTCTGCGTTGCATGCGTTCTCTCTCCTTCATTTAGAACTTAAGCCCGGCTTCACGGGCGCCATCGGCCAGAGAAGCGACACGGCCGGTGTATACATAGCCGCTGCGGTCGAACACAACCTGCTGGATGCCCTGGGCCACGGCGCGCTCGCCGACGAGCTTGCCGATTTCCTTGGCTTCCGTGGTCTTGTTCATGTCGTCCAGCTTGCCCTTGAGCGAGGGATCCATGCTGGAAGCCTGCGCCAGGGTTACGCCCTTGGTGTCATCGATGATCTGGGCGTAGATGTTCGCATTGCTGCGGAAAACGCACAGACGCGGCATATCGGGCGTGCCGCTGATCTTTTTGCGGACGCGGGTATGCCTGATCAGGCGGACTTCGTTACGATCACGCTTTTTGAACATTTGCGTTCACTCCCTTTCGATTACTTGCCCGATTTGCCTTCCTTGCGGCGGATGTGCTCACCCTTGTACTTGATGCCCTTGCCCAGGTAAGGCTCCGGCGGACGGGTAGCGCGGATATCCGCTGCCAGGTTGCCCACGACCTGCTTATTGATGCCCTTGACCACCACTTGCGTGGGGGCGGGGGTTTCAAACGTCACGTCCTGGGGCGCTTCGAATACGATGGGGTGGGAATAGCCCACGCTCAGGGTGAGCTTTTTGCCGTCAACCTGGGCGCGATAGCCCGTGCCGACCAGCTCCAGGTTTCTCTCGAAGCCTGTGGTGACACCCACCACCATGTTGTTGAGCAGCGAGCGATACAGCCCGTGCATGGACTTGTGGGGTTTGTTGTCGGTGGGGCGCTCCAGTAACAGCTCGCCCTGTTCCTGACTGATTTTGATATCCGGGTTGACCTGCTGCGACAGCGTGCCTTTGGGGCCTTTGACCACAACCATGTTGTGCTCGTCGACCGTGACCGTCACGCCCGCAGGGACCGGGATCGGAAGCTTTCCGATACGAGACATGCTTTTACCTCCAATGCGTGAATCGGTTTACCAGATGTAGGCGAGCACTTCGCCGCCCAGGTTGTTGCTGCGGGCGTTCTTATCCGTCATGACGCCCTTGGACGTGGACACGATGGCCACACCCAGACCGCCCAATACCTTGGGCAGCTCCTCGCACTTGGCGTACACGCGCAGTCCGGGTTTGGAAATGCGCTTGAGCCCGGCGATGACGGGCTGCTGTTTGCCGCCCAGGTACTTCAGGGTCAGTTTGATCTGCCCCTGCAAGCCGTCGTCCACGTTTTCGTAGGACTTGATATAGCCTTCGTCAAACAAAATTTTGGCGATCGCCTTCTTGGCATTGCTGGCCGGGATGACGACCGAATCATGCTTGGCAACCTGCGCATTTCTGATGCGAGTCAGCATATCGGCAATGGGATCATTCACGATCATGTTGGAACCTCCTTTTCGTCTTTCCCTTACCAGCTGGCCTTGCGGACGCCGGGGATTTCGCCTTTATAGGCTAATTCTCGAAAGCAGATGCGGCACACGCCGTAGCGGCGGAGCACCGAGTGCGGACGCCCGCACAGGCGGCAGCGCGTGTAGGCGCGGGTAGAGAACTTTGCCGGACGGCTCTGCCTGATTTTGATACTGGTCTTTGCCATTGTTTGGTTTCCCTCCCTTACTGCTGCTGTGCAAACGGCATGCCCAGCAGGCTGAGGAGCTCTTTGGCTTCCTCGTCCGTATGGGCGGTTGTGACAAAAATCATTTCCATGCCGCGAATCTTCTGAACCTTATCATAGTTGATTTCGGGGAAGATGAGCTGCTCGCGCACGCCCAGGGCATAGTTGCCGCGGCCGTCAAAGGCCTTGGTGGATACGCCGCGGAAGTCACGCACGCGGGGCAGCGCGATGGAGACCAGCTTGTCAACAAACTCTTCCATCCGGCGGCCGCGCAGGGTCACCTTGGCGCCGACGTTCATGCCCTCGCGCAGTTTGAAGTTGGCGATGGACTTCCTGGCCTTGGTGACCATGGGCTTCTGGCCCGAAATCTGGGACAGCTCTTCCACCGCGTTTTCCAGCGCCTTGGCGTCGTCCTTGCAATCGCCCAGGCCCATGTTGATGATGACCTTCTCCAGGCGTGGAATCTGCATGGGGTTTTTGTAGCCGAACTTCTGCTGGAGCGCAGGAACAGCTTCATTGAGGTATCTTTCCTTTAAGCGGGTTGACATGTGCTATTCCTCCTCCTTAGTCAATCTGTTCGCCGCACTTTTTGCAGGTGCGGATTTTCTTGCCATCCGACAGCACCTTGGCGCCCGAGCGGGAAGGCTTGCCGCACTTCTGGCAGACGAGCATCACATTGCTGGCGTCGATGGGGGCTTCCTTGTGGATGATGCCGCCGGGCTGACCCTGGGCGCGGGACTTCTGATGCTTGGTGACCATCGCGATGCCTTCTACGGTGACGCGGCCGGTCTTGGGGTTGACGCCAAGTACCTTGCCCTTCTGACCCTTGTCTTTGCCGGAGATGACAATGACTTCATCCTTGGTTTTGACGTGTACTTTCATCATCATGCTCCTTACAGTACTTCGGGGGCGAGGGAGACAATCTTCATGAAGTCCTTCTCGCGCAGTTCGCGGGCCACTGGCCCAAAGATGCGGGTGCCGCGGGGCTGCTTGTCATCGTTGATGATGACGGCGGCATTGTCGTCAAAGCGGATGTAACTGCCTTCGGCGCGGCGCTTGGCTTTGTGCATGCGCACGATGACCGCCTTGACAACATCACCCTTTTTGACGGCGCCGCCCGGGGCTGCGGACTTCACGCTGGCGACGATGATGTCGCCGATGGACCCGCTGCGGCGGAACGAGCCGCCCAGCACGCGGATGCACATGATTTCCTTCGCGCCGGAGTTATCGGCGACCTTTAGCCGGGTTTGCGGCTGAATCATAGTGGTTCCTCCTTATATCGGTTCCTCATCATGCGGCACGGAGCCCATGAGAGGTCGCAAGCTTACTTCGCTTTTTCGACGATTTCCAGCAGGCGCCAGCGCTTATCGTGGCTGAGCGGCCGGGTTTCAATGATGCGCACGGTATCGCCGATACCGCAGGCATTTTCCTCATCATGCGCCTTGAACTTGGTTACGCGCTTCATGATCTTGCCATAAAGGGGGTGGCGCACCCTGGTGGCCACGGACACGACGACGGTCTTGTCCATCTTGTCGCTGACGACAACGCCCTGTCTGGTTTTACGAAGTCCTCTTTGTTCGGACATGGAACTGCCTCCTTTCACGGCTTACTTCTGCGCGGCCTTTTTGCTGGCCTGTGTCTGCACCGTCAGGGCGCGCGCGATGTCGCGCTTGACGGATGAAATCTGCATCGTATTCTCCAACTGACCGGTGGCCAGCTTGAAGCGAAGGTTGAAAAGCTCGCTCTTGAGATCAGCGATGGCTGCGGTCAGTTCCTCGGGCTTCATGGCTGCATATTCGCTTACCTTCATTGATTCTCACCACCAATTTTGTCATTGAGTTGGTCGCGGGTGTACACCTTGGTGCGCAGGGGCAGTTTGCTGGCCGCCAGGCGCAGCGCCTCGCGGGCAACCGCCTCGTCCACGCCGCCGACTTCAAACATCACGCGGCCGGGCTTGACCACCGCCACCCAGTACTCGGGCGAGCCCTTGCCCGAACCCATGCGGGTCTCGGCGGGCTTGGCAGTGACAGGCTTGTCGGGGAAAATCTTGATCCAGACCTGGCCGCCGCGCTTGGTGTAGCGGGTGAGCGCGATACGGGCGGCTTCGATCTGCTGGCTGGTAACCCAGCTGGGGGAGGTAGCCACCAGGCCGATATCGCCGTAGCTAATCGTGTTGCCGCGGTGGGCAGTTCCCTTCATGCGGCCGCGGAAAACTTTGCGGCGCTTAACTCTTTTGGGCATTAACATGGATTACTTGCCTCCTTCGGTAGCACGCACGGCGGGCTTTTTGGCCTTGGGCAAAATCTGGCCCTTGTAGATCCAAACTTTGACGCCCAGGCGGCCATAGGTGGTCTTTGCCTCGGCAAAGCCGTAGTCGATGTTGGCACGCAGCGTCTGCAGCGGGATGGAACCCTCGTGGTAGTGCTCGCTGCGGGCGATGTCGGCGCCGCCCAGGCGGCCGGATACCTTGGCCTTCATGCCCTTGGCGCCGGCGCGCATGGCGCGCTGAATGCTCTGCTTCATGGCGCGGCGGAAGGAGATGCGCTTCTCCAGCTGCTGGGCGATGTTCTCAGCCACCAGCTGCGCATCGGTGTCCGGCGTCTTGACCTCAAGCACGTTGATGTTGACCGGGCGGCCCAGGGACTTTTCAACATACGCCTTGAGCTCTTCAATGCCCTTGCCGCCGCGGCCGATGATCATGCCGGGCCGGCCGGTGAAGATGTTGATGGTCATCCGGGCGGCGCTGCGCTCGATATCAATGCGGCTGATGCCGGTGGAAAAATACTTCTTCTTGAGGTCTTCGCGGATCTTCTTGTCCTCAACGAGGTAGTTGGCGAAGTCCTTCTTGTCCGCAAACCAGCGGGTGCTCCAGTCATAAATGACGCCTACGCGCGCGCCGTGCGGGTTAACTTTCTGGCCCATTGCAAATCCTCCCTCTTACCGTTGATCCAGCACGACAGAGATGTGGCTGGTGCGCTTGAGCATCGGGGACGCGCTGCCGCGGCTGCGGGCGACGTAGCGCTTGAGCGTCGGGCCGGGGTTTGCGTAAATCTCGGCGACGTACAGCGTGCTGCGGTCCAGCTCCAGGTTGTTGACAGCGTTTGCGATGGCGCTGTTGAGGAGCTTGATGACGATGGGCGAGGTTGCCTTGGGGGTGAACTGGAGAATCGCCAGCGCGGTGTCTACATCCTTGCCGCGGATGAGGTCGATGACCTGCTTGGCCTTGCGGGAGGAGACGCGGACATGCTTCACGTGCGCCTGCGGACGCTTGTCACGCTGCTGCGCGCGCTTTTCCCCTTTTTCACGGGTGTTGGTTGCCATGTGTTAGTGCTCCTTTCCTCTTAGCGGCGTCCGGTGGCTTTTTCGCCGGCGTGGCCCCTGAAGGTCCGCGTGGGCGCAAATTCCCCCAGCTTGTGGCCGACCATATCCTCGGTGACGTACACCGGCACGTGCTTGCGGCCGTCGTGCACGGCAATGGTGTGGCCCACAAAATCCGGGAAGATGGTCGACGCGCGGGACCAGGTCTTCAGCACGGACTTTTTGCCCGACTGGTTCATATCCTCGATGCGCTTGAGCAGCGCTTCCTGTACATAGGGCCCTTTCTTAATTGAACGACTCATGGATGGTAATGCCTCCCTTCATCCCTGCTTACTTGGAGTTGATGCGCTTGATGATCAAGCGGTTGGAATACTTCTTGTGCTTGCGCGTCTTGTAACCAAGGGCAGGTTTGCCCCAAGGGGTAACGGGGGCGGGCATACCGATGGGCGATTTGCCCTCGCCGCCGCCGTGCGGGTGATCGACGGGGTTCATCACGACGCCGCGGACGGTGGGGCGGATGCCCATGTGACGCTTGCGACCGGCCTTGCCGATGCGCACGTTCTCATGATCGGTGTTGCCAACGGTGCCGATGGTGGCACGGGCGTTGATGAGCACCTTGCGCATTTCACCCGAGGGCATACGCAGCGTGGCGTAGCCGCCTTCCTTGGCCATCAGCTGGGCATAGGTACCGGCCGAGCGGGCCAGCTGGCCGCCGGCGCCGGGACGAATCTCCACGTTGTGCACCAAGGTGCCGGTGGGGATGTTCTGCAGCATCAGGGAGTTGCCGGGCTTGATGTCGGCGCCCTCGCCCGAGACCACCATATCCCCCACGTTGAGGCCCAGGGGGGCCAGGATGTAGCGCTTCTCGCCATCCAGGTAGTGCAGCAGCGCGATGAAGGCCGAGCGGTTGGGGTCGTACTCAATGGCGGCGACCTTGGCCGGCACATCCAGCTTGTTGCGCTTAAAGTCGATCAGGCGGTACTTGGCCTTGTGGCCGCCGCCGCGGTGACGGACGGTAATTTTGCCCTGCTTGTTGCGGCCGGCATGCTTCTTCTTGTTGGATACCAGCGCCTTTTCGGGCTTGGTCTTGGTGATTTCTTCAAACGTCAGCACCGACATGAAGCGGCGCGCCGGAGAAGTGGGTTTGTATACACGAATCGGCATTTGCTCTTCCTCCCTTAGACCATGCCTTCGAAGAACTCGATGGGCTTGGAGTCTTCGGTCAGCTTCACATAGGCCTTCTTTATCTCGGGGGTGCGGCCGCTCGTTCTGCCCTGGCGCTTGATTTTGCCCATCTGGCGCAGGGTGTTGACACGCTCCACCTTGATGTCCTTGAACACCTTCTCCAGGGCCTTTTTGATTTCGACCTTGTTGGCGTCCACGGCTACTTCAAAGACGTACTGCTTGTCGGCGATGCCGTCGTAGCCCTTTTCCGTCAGAACGGGGCGCAGGATGATATCATGAGGGCTTTTCATGACGCGTAGACCTCCTCAATGCCTTTGACGGCGTCCTGCACGATGATCAGCTTGCCCGCGCGCAGGATGTCGTATACGTTGAGCGTGTTGACGTTGGCGCCCGACAGGCTCTGGATGTTGCGGGATGCGCGGATGATGCTCTCATCCGGGGTGGCGGTGACCAGCAGGGCTTTCTTTTCGATGCCCAGGTCGGTCAGCATCTTGGCCACCAGCTTGGTCTTGACTTCCTTCAGGGCAATCTTGTCCACCACGATGATGTCACCGGCGGACAGCTTGCTGGACAGCGCGCTCTTCATGGCCAGGCGGCGCACCTTCTTGGGCACACCCACCACATAGTCGCGCGGCTGGGGGGCAAACACCACACCGCCGTGGCGGAACTGGGGCGCGCGGTTGGAGTGATGGCGCGCGTTGCCGGTGCCCTTCTGGCGGTAAATCTTGCGGCCGCCGCCGCGAACCTTGCCGCGGGTGAGGGCGCTTTGGGTGCCCTGGCGCTTGTTGGCCAGGATGGAGCGGACAACCAGATGCATGGCGGCCACGTTGGGCGTGACGGCAAAAATATCATCCGGGAGATTGATCTCGCCCGCTGCCTTGCCCTGCATATTAAGAACTTGAATGGTTGGCATGAACGGTATCCTCCTTCTTAGGCTTTGCAGGTGTTGCGGACGAGCAGCAGCGTGCCTTTGGGGCCGGGCACCGCGCCCTTGACCAGCAGCAGGTTGCGCTCGGCATCCACTTCCACTACCTCAAGGTTTTGCACGGTGACGCGCTCCACGCCGTACTGACCGGACATGTGCTTGTTCTTGAACACGCGGCTGGGGGTTGAGTTGGCGCCCATGGAGCCAACGCCGCGGTGATACTTGGAGCCGTGGGTCATCGGGCCGCGGGACTGGTTCCAGCGGTAGATAACACCGGTGAAGCCGTGGCCCTTGCTGGTGCCGGTGACGTCAATCTTCTCGCCGGCCTCAAACACAGAGGCGCCGATGGTCTGGCCCACTTCGTAGTTGGCGCTGTCCGCCAGGCGGAACTCGCGCAGGTGGCGGGCAGGGGCCACACCGGCCTTGTCAAAATGACCGGCCTCGGGCTTGCTCACCAGCTTCTTCACCCGGTTCTCGGGCAGCGTGTCAAAGCTGAACTGGACAGCCTCATAGCCGTCCTTTTCCATGGTCTTCTTTTGCACTACTGTGCAGGGGCCGGCCAAAATGACCGTGACCGGCACAAGGCGGCCGTCGGGCAGGAACTTCTGCGTCATGCCCAACTTTTTGCCTAAAATCGCTTTCTTCATGATAGCTCCTCCTGCCTTACAGCTTGATTTCAATCTCGACGCCGGCGGGAAGATCCAGCTTCATCATGGCGTCCACGGTGCGGGCGTTGGGGTTGTGAATGTCGATCAGGCGCTTGTGGGTGCGGCGCTCAAACTGCTCGCGGCTATCCTTGTACTTGTGGGGCGCGCGCAGGATGGTGATGATTTCCTTCTCCGTGGGCAGCGGGATGGGCCCCGAAACCCGGGCGCCGGTGCGCTTGGCGGTATCCACGATGCGCTCGGCAGACTGATCGATCAGGTTGTGCTCGTATGCCTTGAGCTTGATGCGGATCTTCTGATTGGCCATTTGATTTCCTCCTATTTCGTGCTCATGGTCCGGCTTGTTGGGCGCCGACGCAAGATGGCGCCTGCTGCTGCCGGCCGTCCTCCCCTGCCTGGTCGCGCCGGGGAGGGCGCTGAGTCCGTCGCCCGATTGGCGGGCTGGTCGGCGATAATGACCCGCCCAGGCCGGGGCGGCAACCTATCGCGTCATCCCTAAACAGACAGCTCGACTATTATACTCAAGCCGCCAAGCAATTGCAAGCACTTTTTGCAGTTTTTTGACCCGCTATCTGTTTTTATTTCGCCGCGAGCCCTGCCCGGGCACCGATTATCGGTTCTCTGTCCCTTTGCGGTCCGTCAACCGCTCCGGGTGTACTTTCTTCCTGCATCATGGATGCTTTCGCGGGACAATCGCATCGCCATCATCAACGTTGGTATGTTGGTATTAGGCTGGAAACAATATTCGGAAACGCTATAACGAAGAACACCCGGTCACGTGTATACGCAACCGGGCGCCTTCTCTCTATCTGATATCAGGCCTGCGAATCATCTTGCTCTATATGATGAACCACACTATGCCCCCACGTGCTCACGCAACTTGTGGTACGGCTTGAGCAGCAGCACGGCAGCCAGCGCGCAGGCCGCGGTCATCACCCGGTGCAGGAAATGCAGCCGCAGCACCTGGGGTGTGCGCAGGGCAACCAGGCCGGTTTGCTGGGCGCGCAGCGTCCAGAATGTCTTCTCAATCTCCTTGGGCTCCACCAAGATGGCCGGCACCCACTCGGGGAAGATGTACACCGGGGCAATCAGCTCCTGCAACAGGAAGAAGATGGCCGCCAGGTTGAGCGCGTACAGCAGCGCCACCAACAAGCCCTTGCCGACAAACTCGGGCACCATGCGGGCGGCGTAACGCGTTTGCAGGCGCTGGCGGCTGCCCGCCACCAAGTGGCGGGTGTAGCGCCCGGTCAGGCGCAGCGTGATGGCCACCAGCATCAGCCCGCCCACGCACAGCAACAGCCGCAGCGGCAGCCGCGCCCGGTAGATTTCCTTGGGCAGGCTGTTGAACGTGCCGCCCGCCTGCCACTGGCTGATGCCCTGGCTGAGCGCCGCGTAGGCACCGGCCCCCGGCAGCGGCTGCATGGATACGGTCAGCATGGTGGTCTGGATGCCTGCCTTGTCCAGCGCCTTGAGCGGCACCTGCGCCCAGGTGGCGTCCTGATCCCCCACGCCGCGGTGGCGACGGGTGATGCCCACGATGGTGAAGGTCGTCTCGCCAATTGTCATCTCGCGCCCCACCGGGTCGCCGATGCGGTACAGGTCCAGCGCCAGCTTCTCATCGATGACGGCCACCGGCGCGCCAACCTCTATTTCTTCTATATATAGTTGCCTGCCGCTGGACAGCACCTGCGGCGGGTACAGCACACCGCCCCACA
>CALNAU010000080.1 GCA_937874275.1 uncultured Clostridia bacterium
CTCGGACCTGCTGCGCATAGCGCCGAGCGCCGCCGCCCAGCCCTGAGGGGTATCATTTAAAAAGCGAAAAGAAGCGCCGCCTGATGGGCGGCGCTTCATGCCGTCAAGAAACCAAAGGTTTCTTGACGGGCAGGAACGGTGGGCCATCCGCCTCTCACTTCGTTCCCGGGCGGCGGATGGCAGGGAAGCCCTGGCTTTGCCAGGCCTTCCGCCCCACCGCGCATGTCGCTGGGGCGGATTTCAATCAGAGGGCTCCGCCCTCCGAACCCTCCCTGATGATACTTCTTTGACAGGCTGGGGGGAAAGGCTGTGCCTTTCCCCCTCAGTTATGCCATCGTAGGCAGGATTACTGTGCGGTGATGGTTGCGACGGCGTGCTGTGCCGCAGTCCGGCCGAAGACAACCGCCACCAGGATTGCGGTGCCGCTGCCGAAATAGTGCTGATCAACAATCTGGGCCATGGCGCTTGCACCCGCGGCGTAGAAGCCGGGGATCACGTCGCCAGTGGTGCTGATGACCTGCGCATTCTGGTTGATGCGGGCGCCATTGTAGGTTTCGGCAATGTTCAGGCGCAGCCGCAGGGCATAGTAGTGCGGGCCCTCAAGGGGAATCAGGTACTCAGCCGCCTTGCCAAACTGCTCGTCCACACCCTTGCTGCTGGCCTCATTGTAGGTATCGACGGCGTTGCGCAACTTGGCGGGATCCATGCCTGCTTTTTCCGCCAGTTCTTCGATGGAATCCGCTGTGAAGGAATACCCGCCTTCATAGCCTGCCTCAATCCCTGCGCTGAACTTTTCAAAGGTGCGGGCATCCACAATCGCGAAGGTTTCGTGGAAACCAAGACCATCCGCAATGGCTGTGCGGTCAAAGGTATAGAGGGATTCGTTGGCGTACCTGTCGCCCTCCGGTGTAACCATCAGGATGTCCGGATTCTGGAAGCCGATGGACCCGGTGGTAACCAAGCTGCCGGGCACGCTGTAGCTCAGGTGATGCAGTCCGTCGGGACGGATAATCATATCCGCGCCTGCGGCCTTGGCCATGGTAAATCCGCCGCCGACATTCGGGTTTCCGGTAGCATAGCCTATCACATTGGGGTTCAGCTCTGCCATCAGGTCGGGGTTGGAGGTATATCCGCCGGCCGCCAGGATGGTGGCCTTGGCACGGATGGTGATGGTATCACCCTGTGGGTTGGATGCCTTGGCGCCGACGACGGCGTCGCCATCCATGATCAACTCCGACGCAGGTGTCTGCATGAGCAACTGAATATTGCTGTTTTCCAGCACGCGATGTTCCAGCGCGGCGCACATGCCGCCACCCTTGCCCTGCGCATAGTGTCCGCGCGGGACATCACGGGGGGGCAGGAAGTGAATCGCCACGACCTGATCAAAGACAACGCCCTGATCCTTCAGCCAGTTGACTGCGTCAGCCGACTCGTAGGCAATCTTTTTGACCATCTCGGGTTCAATGGTTTCACTGGTCTGCACGGAGCGCATATCATTGTAAAAGCTCTCGAACGTATCCTCAACGCCCAATGCCTTTTGCTCGTCCGTCTCCGCTGCCTGGATAATGCCCTCTGAACGGGCGGCAGTGCCACCCACTACGGCGTTTCTTTCCAGCAGGATGACTTTCGCTCCTTGGTTTGCGGCCTCCAACGCGGCGGTCAGGCCGGTGATGCCGGCGCCAATGACCAGCACATCGGTCTCCAGATCAATCTCCTGGGCAGCAACCGGTTCGACGTCCTTTTTGATCTTCATGCTGTTGACATCGGCGCCTGCCTCGGACAGTGCGTTGGAGATGGCTGCCACAAACGCAGCTCCGCTCACCGTAGCACCGGATACGCCGTCCATCGCCAAGGACTGGTTCTTCAGGACATACGCTTTGACAATGTCAAAAGCGCCGGAACCAATGGTCATCTGCTCTGCCGATTCAAGCACGGCAATATCTGCCACCTGCCCATCCTGAACGGTGACCGAGACTTTGACCATACCGTTATGGCCTTGCGCGCTGCCTTCATAGGTGCCATCTGCGATAGCTGCGCCTTCCGCCTTGTTAACGAGCGCTTGGTTCATGCTGTTAGAGACGGCGGACAAAAAGGCGTTAGAGGTCACCGTGGCGCCGGCTACCGAGTCAACCTCGGCCGACTGCGCTTGCAACACAGCTTCCTTCAGCGTCTCCAGCGCGGTGCCGCCGATGGCGGGGGTTTCCCCATCGCCCACGACTGTCAGCGCCAGGATGCTGTTTTCGTCAAACTCCATGGATACTTTTACATCGCCACCGTAGCCTTGCACAGCGGCTTCATAGGTGCCGGGCGTATAAAGCGCGGCTGGCTCTGCGATGGCGCCGGTAACGCCAAACAGCATCACCATGGCGACGATGAGTGCGGCCCAACTTCTTTTGTTAATCATAAAAACCTCCTTGGCTTTTTATTCATTATATCTGACAATTCGCTTGCAAGCATAACAGAAAAATGTTAACCTAATGGCAAGTTATTACTTGTTATGAGGGTTCGCAATGACAGATAAACAAGTTGAAACATACATTGCTGTGGTGGAACATGGCTCGTTTCTGCAAGCGGCAAAAGCTTTATATGTTTCGCCGCAGGCAGTGGCGCAGCAGGTGACGAGCATTGAAAGGCAGGTAGGCGCACGCCTGCTAACCCGGACAAGGAATGGCGTGAACCCAACGAAGGCGGGGCTATTGCTTTACAAGGGCTTTCGTCAGTTGCAATCGGATTATGAGAAGCTTCTCAAGCACGTGGCTCAGGAGAATACGCAGGAGCGCAGCATTCGCATCGGCATCTTCCCGTACTCCAAAATGTTCACGGAGGCTGCCAAAAGCTTTGGCACCATGCATCCTGAGTTTTCTTTACAGTTTATCGCGGTTGATTCCGAGGATTGGATAGATCACCTTAACAAGGTGAAGGACAAGCAGCTGGATATGATGGAGTTTGCCTCCCGGCAGATTGCCGAGGAGCAGGGGCTGGCGTTTTTACCCATGCTGCGCAGCCCGTGCGTGGCCTTGGTATCTGCAAATCATCCCTTGGCAGGCAGACAAACCGTTCAGCTCAAGGAGCTTGCGGGCGGGGCGATGGCAGTGCATGCGGAGAAGTGTGTACAGGGTTTAGCCGATGCCGCTCAGCAGGCTGGTATCAAATTGATTGCTGCGCCCGGTGGCCGACAGGACGCCTATGACATCTGTACAAAGGGCGGTGCCTTTCTGCTGGCGGATATCTATGTTCCATATTATGAGCCATTGGTGGCGCTGAAAATCGAAGAAGAATTCTGGTGGGTGTTTGGGTGCGCCTATCGGCAGAATGAGGAACCCCATATCCGCAAGTTTATCCATAGCTTTGCGCAGGCGGTTAACGGCGAATAATATTGCACATGGATGAAGGTATGCATTGCTTGTTCATTGGATATCCTGGTGACGTCAGCCGCGCCGCCACACCATCCGCCGCTCGGTCTTGGGCGTGCCAAGGTTGACTTGCTGCTGCGCCCCGTCAAAGGCAAAGCCGTACCGCTCATAGAATTGGATGGCCCGCGCGTTGCCGTCCAGCACCCATAGGGCGACAGCTGGGTATTCGCGCAGCCTGTCCATGCAGGCGTGCATCAGCGCCAGACCGATACCCCGGCCATGGTATTCCTGAAGCACATACAGGGCAAATATTTCCCCACAGGGGCTCAGCTGCTCATCCCGGCACACGCCATAGCCGCCAAAGCCCGCGATGCGGCCATCCACCTCGGCCACCAGCGTGTTGTCCGGCCAGCGGCGCGCGATGTCCTCACATTGCGCCAGCGTACGCCCGCCCAGGTAATCATCGTCCATCAGCCCGGCGTAGGCTTCGCGCCAGCCCTACCAGTGCACATAGGCTTTGCCCGAGATATCAGCGGGCCCCATATCGCGGATACGCAGCGTCATCTGTGTTCCTCCTTGGATAGCCCGAAGATCGAGTCCGGCTCCGCGGAAAAATGCATCCGCTCCCCGCTCGTGGGATGGGTGAACGCTAGCCACCAGGCGTGCAGCATCAGCCGCGGCGCCTTTGGCATGCCGCGCACGCCATACAGCGGGTCGCCCAGCACGGGGTGATGCAAGGCAGCCATGTGCACGCGGATTTGGTGGGTGCGGCCGGTGACCAGGTGCACATCCAGCAGGGCGCGGTCGGGTCGCTGGTCCAGCACCCGCCATTCGGTCAGCGCGGTTCGCCCATCCGGGCGCACCGCCATTTTTTTGCGATCCTTCAGACTTCGGCCCAGCGGCAGGTCGATGCTGCCGGTCTCCTCCCGCATCTGCCCGGCCACCACAGCCAGGTAGTGCTTGTCCATCTTGCGCTCGGCCAGCTGTCGGCTGAGGGAGGCGTGCGCCGCGTCATTCTTGGCCACCATCAGCAGGCCGCTGGTATCCTTGTCCAGCCGGTGCACAATGCCCGGGCGGCGCTCGCCCCCGATGCCGGACAGGCTGTCCAGGTGGTACAACAGCGCGTTGACCAGCGTGCCGGTCTGGTTGCCGGCAGCCGGGTGCACCACCATGCCGCAGGGCTTGATCACCACGGCCAGCGCGTCATCTTCGTATAGGATGCGCAAAGGGATATCCTCCGCCAAATCGTCGGTTTCCGCCAATTGCGGCACATCAAACACCACAAAATCCCCGATATTCGGCGCAAAGGATGCCTTCGTCACCACTTTGCCGTTTACTTGGACAAGCCCATCCTGAATCAGCGCGGCCGCGCGGCTGCGGCTCAGGCTGTCGCTGACCAGCAGCTTATCCAGCCGCTGGCCGCCTTGGGTGACATGCAGCTCATTCATGCCGGGCCTCCCGCTCGGTCAGCACACCCACCACGCACAGGATACAGCCGCAGGTCACGGCGATATCCGCCACGTTGAAAATGGCAAAGCGCACAAACAGCAGCTCAATAAAATCAACCACATACCCCAGCAGCAGGCGGTCCACCAGGTTGCCCAGCGCGCCGCTCGCAATCAGCGCCAGCCCCAGCCCAAACAGGCCCCGCGGGCGGGCCCGCCAGATATACAGTAATACCAGCAGCGTCAGCACCGCGGTGACCGCGGCCAATGCCCACTGCCCGCCGCCGAACAATCCAAAGGCCGCCCCGGTGTTGCGCACGCCGGTCAGCTTCAGCACGCCGGGAATCAGCACCCGGTCCGCCTGCCCGAGCCACTGCTTGCTCAGCTGGTCCAGCACCAGCACCGTCAGCGCGGTGCGCAGCGTCAATCGATGGTTCATTCGCCCTCCTGCACGCATTATAGAAAACACAGGCTTGTTGCGCAAGCCATCTTGCCGCGTGGGGTATAATGGTGGCAGGGAGGGATGAACATGAAACGCATTCTGGCAACGCTGATGACCATCCTGGCGCTGTCCGGCGCCCTGCCGTTACTTGCTATCGCACAGGAGGAATATACACAGATGAAGACCATCTATTTTGCCGGCGGCTGCTTTTGGGGGCTGGAAAAGCTGATGAGCCTGGTGCCCGGCGTGCAGGACGCGCAAAGCGGCTATGCCAACGGCCACAAGGACAACCCCACCTACGAGGAAGTGTGCCGCGGCGACACCGGCCACCGGGAGGCGGTGCGCGTCACCTTTGACCCCGCCGTCATCGGGCTTAACGACCTCACGCGCCTGTTCTACAGCGTGATAGACCCCACCGTGCGCGACCGCCAGGCCCACGACATCGGCAGCCAGTATCAGACGGGCATCTACTGGGCGAATGAATCGGACAGTGAAACCGTGCTGGCCTATGCCGAGCATGAGCGGGGCAAGCACAGCGCCTTCCATGTGGAGTTGGGGCCCCTCACGGCCTTCTGGCCAGCGGAGGACTATCATCAGGATTACTTGGATAAGAACCCGATGGGTTACTGCCACATTGGTCTGGATGCCTTTGACCGGGCGCGGGCGCTGACACGCGAATAGGGCAGCGGTTGTCCAATATCAGAAGAGGGAAGTAGTGGGCTATGTCAACAGATCTGCGCATCGTGAAAAATGATGCCAATTTCGACGCCCGGGCATTGACCGCATTGCTGCACACGACATGGTGGGCTAATGACAGGCCGCAGACTACGGTGGAAAAGAGCGTATCCAATTCGCTTTGCTGCTTTGCCTATGACAGTACCGGGCAGCTGATTGGCTTTGCCCGCGCTATCACTGACTATGCGACCAACTATTACGTCTGCGATGTGATTGTGGATGAGGCGCACCGGGGGAAAGGGATTGGCACAAGGCTGATTGAGGCGCTGACCGGAGATGAAGAAATCAGCCGGCTGAAGGGCTTGCTGGTAACCAACAACGCGCACGCACTGTACAGAAAGTTTGGCTTTTACAGCCGAGAGAGCGCCTTCATGCAAAAGGACCGGACGCCTTAGAAAAAGATAGCGTATGGTAGCGCAAGAATTTGCTTGTCTATTCACTTGTGGCAATGTCCTGTATGTTTAACGGGTATCTACGCGGATTGGTATAGGGAATTCTGAAGTGGCGGACGAAATTCTACGATGCTCGGTCGTTTGCTTTCCATGTGAACAGGCGTTGTATTGCGGATGAAAGCCGAGTTCAGGGATCATCTGCCGTGGGTGTCTGCGATGCTCGCCCGCGCAAATGCCCGATGCCTTGGAAAAAACATACCGCCGCATTGACGCGGCGGTAAAGGCACAAACAGGAGAATAGATTCGGATCAAATGTTACTGGAATCGCCGTCCGGGCGGGGGAACGCGCTGGGCGGCTTCTTTGCGCTTGGTGCGGAAGTAGCGAATGGCCACCAGGTTGAGCACGCTGCCCGCGGCGACCAGCGCCAGGGACAGGATTTTGATGACGTTGACCACGCGCCACAGCGCGTCCAGCCCCAGCCAGCTGAACAGTTTGGGGGTCTGTAACACCACCACCAGCGCAGCGATTGCCAATATGGTCAGCAGCACAAAGGAGGCTGCCCGTCGGTGCGTGAACACCGCCGCCAGCCCCAGGATGACAGACCCCAGCAGGAAAAATGGCACCCACAGCGTGTTCCAAGGCAGGTACTGCACAAACTGCTGGAGGGTCATCACGCCATCCTGATACGCGCGCCAGGTGGAGCCCTGAATCACGGCGGTGATCAGCGCGGACTGGCTGAACAAATCCATCAGCGCCCACAGGGCCAGCACAAGGCCGCCCCAGAACACCATTTTCCTGCCCACCGTGCGCAGCGTATCCACTAGAAATCCCCCTCAGTTCACTATCAGCAGTGTACGAGGGGGCATTGGTTTTGTCAATGAATCAGTGCTTTGAGAACATTCCAAATTGACAGCCCAATTGGCTTGTGATATTATGCTTATACAATCTATGCGCGCTCTAAACAAATCCATACTTACGAACGGAGGGTCATCTATGAAGAGGTATCTGTCGCTGGTACTATCCCTGGTGCTTTTGCTGTCGGTTGGCTTTGTCGGGGAATCCATCGCCGAAGCGAAGCCACAAGTCACGCTGACCTTTGCTACCTCCCTTTATGTGGAAGAACCGCATCAGAAGGTGTTGGACAGGCTGCTCGAAATGTATAAAGAGGTTGCCCCCAACGTCACCATTGAGATTTACGGCGCGGGATACGCCAACTATTGGGACAACATGACCACCGAAGTGATGGCTGGCAACGAAGCGGATATTATGCAGATGTATCCGGACAACGTGGCGACCTACCACGCGCTGCGTCCTAACGGCACTTTCATCAGCCTGGACTCCTACCTGGAGGGCGGTCCGCTGAAGGAGCTGCTGATTGGCCAGGACGCCTGCGTATTCGACGGGCAGACATTGGCCCTATCCAGCTACGCCTATGGCACAACGGGGCTTTTCTACCGCAAATCCATGCTGGAAGAGGCGGGCATTGACCCGGCCACCCTGTTGACCTGGGATGATTTCAAGGCGGCCTCCAAGCTGCTGACCCATGATGATAAGTATGCCATGGGCATCCTGACATCCTCCCATGCCTTTGTCGTATCCGAGTGGGTACGTCAATTGGCGCGCATCCCCTCCAATGGTTTCTATTTCCCGGATGGGGAAACCGGCCCTTATACGGCTGAGCGGATCAATGTCAACAGCGACGCCGTGAAGTGGGCTGCCAAGGAATGGCAGGATTATCTGCTGGTTGACAAGTGCGGCAAGCCCGCCCCCGATAAGAAGGACTCGCGCGAGTACTTCTGGCACGGTGTAGCCGCGTTCAACCACGATGGCCCCTGGTTCATCGGCATGACCGAAGCCGCCTATCCGGACCTCATGGACGATATCGGCCTGATTCCGGTTCCCGCCGTTGTGTATGAAGGTGAGACCTACAAGGCCAACCCCTCCAACTACCCCATCGTCAGCTCCATCTCCAGCAACTGCGAGAATCCGCAGGAAGCGTTTGACTTCCTGGCCTGGATGGCAAGCGAGGAAGCCCAGCGCGTTGTGGCGGACTGCGGCATGATTCCCTCCAACCGTGAGTTCTCCAGCAGCGAAGAGTATGCGAAGGACCACGCGCTGGCCACCGTGTTCAATAGCTTCATCGGCAATCAGTATGACAAGCTGGTCAACGACCCGCCCATCGCCCAGTTGCAGGCGCTGCAGCAGGTGATGATTGACGCCACCCAGGCGATGTTCGCCGGCGGCGAGGATGTATCCACCACCCTTGACGAGGCCGCCGAGGCCTGCAAGGATATCATGAACAAGTAACACAACGCCCAACCACGCAAATTGCAAAAGAAAGGGGTTTCCCTTTCTTTTGCAATTGCGTATTCATCAAGGGGGCAGATTATGCAAGAGATTGGCAGACGAAGAGGGGGACGCACGCGCATCAACCCCGGCTACTTTTTTGTCGCACCGCTGATTATTGTCATGATTGGGCTTTTGCTCTATCCCATTCTGAAGGCAGCCCTCATGAGCGTGCAGTACTGGTACATGCCCAAATCTGGCACCAGCGGCAACTACTTTGTCGGGTTTGATAACTTCCTCGAGGTATTTCGGGACCGGTTCTTTCTGCAATCGGTAACGACCACGGCCATTTACATGGGGCTTAGTATCCCCATCCGCTATGTATTGGGGCTGGCCACAGCCATGCTGCTCAATACTGGTTTCCGGGGAAGGGGCATTGCGCGCTCGTTTATCATCATCCCCTGGGCAGTGCCCGAGGTGGTCGCGTGTCTGGTCTGGATTCTGATGTATGAGTTGGACTTCGGCCTCATCAATCACCTGGCGATGAGCCTGGGCATCATCCAGGCGCCGCTGGGCTGGCTGACGGATACAAGGCTTGCGCTGGGGTCCGCCATCGCCGTGGCTGTATGGAAAGGGTTTCCCTTCGTGGCCATCATGCTGCTGTCAGGGCTGCAGAGTATCCCCGATGAGTTGTACGAGGCGTCCAGCATTGATGGCGCGAGTGCCTGGCGCAGCTTTGTTTCCATCACACTGCCATCGCTCAAGCCGGTCTCCATTGTGGTGTTCCTGTTGCTGATTATTTGGAGCATCAAGGACTTTGGTATCATCTACCTGTTGGCCAGGGGAGGTCCTTCCAGAGTCACGGAGATATTAACGGTATACATCTACAAGGCGGGTTTCTCCAGTTTTGACTTTGGCAAGGCATCAGCTGCCGGCATGATTATGCTGCTTTTCTCCGCCATATTTACGGTGGTGTATTTGAACATAGTGAATCGGGGTGAGGACGCATGAATAAGAAAGCGGTTCGCGTCATCTCGGTGTTGCTGGTCTGCGTGGTGTGCCTGTTTGCCGTGTTTCCGTTTGTGTGGATTCTATCCACCTCGTTTAAACCGGCGGAGGAAATCTACCAAACACCATCCTTGGTGCCCAACAACCCTACGCTGGAGGGCTATCGCAACATCCTGATGTCCGGCGCCCGGCAGTTTGACTTCAAGCAGTGGCTGAGCAACAGCGTGGTCGTCGCGTTGATTACGACATTTTTCTCGCTGGCCATCGCGTCGCTGGGTGGGTATGGCCTTTCTCGTTTTCGCTTTGGCGGCCGGAAGATGCTCTCCTACTCCATCTTGGTCACGCAGGTCATCCCCGGTTCGCTGCTGATTATCCCACTGTATGTCATCATGAACACATTGGGCCTTATCAACACCCTGACTGCGCTGGTACTGGCCTACACCACGTTCGCCTTGCCCTTTTGCACATGGATGATGAAAGGCTTTTTCGACACCATTCCCAAATCCCTGGATGAAGCGGCGGTGATGGATGGCTGCGGTCATTTCCAGACATTCATCCAAATCATTGCCCCGCTGACGGTGCCCGGTTTGTTGGCGACCGGCCTGTTTTCGTTCATTAACGGTTGGAATGAGTATTTGTTCGCGAGCATTCTGGTTCAACGCTACAACAAATGGACCATTACGGTTGGTTTGGCCAGCTTTGTCGGCCAATACTCCACCAATTGGGCGGCGGTGATGGCCGGAGCCACCATCATTACGGTGCCGGTCATTCTTGCATTCCTGTTCCTGCAAAAGTATCTGGTCAGCGGCATGACCGCGGGGGCAGTCAAACAATAAACCTGTATGGCGACGCGCGTTGCTTGATAGGGCGTGCGAATAAATAGGTGAGGTGATTATCATGGAAAAAATCAAAATCGGTGTTGTTGGCGCGGGGGTATGGGGGGAAACACATGGTTCCATCTACCATGAGCACCCCATGGCGGAGTTTGTGGCCATCTGCGATAAGGATATCAAGCGCGCCGAAGCCATCGCGGCCAAATACGGCGTCAAGGAAGTGTATGCCGATTATCGGGAAATGGCGCAAAAATCGCACTGTGACGCGGTGGCGATTGTGACGCCGGACTTTCTGCACGCGGACATCGCGGTGGCCTTTGCGGATGCCAAAAAGCACCTGCTGATTGAAAAACCGCTGGCGACCAACGTGCCCGATATTGAGCGGATTTGTGACGCGGTAGAGCGCAACGGGATTCGCTGCATGGTAGATTTGCATAACCGCTGGAACCCGCCCTTTAACAAAGCATGGCAGGAAGTGCGCAGCGGCAGACTGGGCGTCCCCAAGAATGCCTATCTGCGCCATAGCGATATCAAGTGGGTGGCAACCGATATGCTATCCTGGGCGGCCAAGTCATCCATCATGTGGTTCCTCGGCAGCCACAGCGTAGATACCCTCCGCTGGATGTTTGACGATGAGGTCAGCCGCGTGTACTCGGTCAAGAGCGAGGGCATCCTGAAGGATGTCGGGGTAGATACCGCCGACACCTACCTGACTACGCTGGAGTTCAAAAACGGCGGCATTGCCCATATGGAAAACAGTTGGGCTACGCCCAACGGCAACACCAATGTCAATGATTTCAAGTTCAGCATGCTCTGCACCAAGGGTATGGTCAGCATGGATTTGTCTAGCCACAACCTCATCCACCTGGTGGATGAGAATCGTGCCTACACACCAGATATTCTGGTGACCAATTTCGTTTTTGATAAATGCAAGGGGTTGTCCTATGAAAGCATTCGCGACTTTGTGGACCGCATGGTGGATGGCAAGGAGTTCCGCGTAACGCTGGAGGACGCGCGTCGCGGCGCTTTGATTGTACTGGCCATCCTCGAGTCCGCTGAGAAGCGCGAGCCCGTGACGGTCAATCTGTAATCATCAATAGAATATAGAACAGAAACCGACAGGCCACTTGGCGCTGTCGGTTTTCAGTTGGCTCATTGCGAAGCAGGTAAGCCTCATTTTCCCCATGCTCAGTTTCCGTGGATAAACGCCAGCAGATTATCGCAGAAAATACGGCTGATTTGGCTGTCGGTTAAACCTGCCTGCTGATAAATCTGCGTATCGGTATCAATCCAGTCCCTGACCCAGCCGATGCGGTAATCCTCCGTGAAGTTGTCCGAGCCGAAATAGAGGTTGGTCAGCACGTCATAGCCGCTGAGCAGCGTCTTGCGCAGGGCATCCTCCCGGTAAATCTTGGGTGTGCCCGGCGTGTTGTCGATGCGCATGCCGCCCACGGCGTGCTCGTTCTTGACCGCATTGTCCAGCTTGCCATACACCGCGATGCACTCATCACACCACGGCCAGGAAATGTGCGCCAGCGCGAAGCGCAGCCCCTTGACGGACAGCATGGGCTCAAACTCGACCGGGCGGTTGTATCGACCTGAGGCGCCGATGCCGTTCCACAGGATGCCGGAGTGAAACACCACCGGCTTGCCGGTCG
>CALNAU010000081.1 GCA_937874275.1 uncultured Clostridia bacterium
GGTCATCTGGTGGTGGACGCCGCCCTGCTTGCGCAGCATCCCCATGGGTTGACGGTGGTGGATTGCGGCTCGGTGGATGTCGCGCAGGATGTATCCCCCCAACAAATCCTGGAGCGGCTTGTGCTGCAGGGGTGCGGCGCGGTGCGTTGCAGCCCGGCCCAGCGCGGCGCGGTGATGCAGGTGGCAAGTGATGTGGGCCACATCAGCGATGAACAGAAGGCACCGGATGAGCCGAAAACGCAGGAGGACGCAAATCATGAAACGGTTAACACGGCATACTACAAGCTGTAAGCGGGCGGCCCCGCCTGCGGAGCAGCCCTATCAGATGCCTCGCTCCACCCGACACCGGGATTTGCAAAGCGAGTTGCACATGCGCATGATGGCGCTCACCATTCGCAAAGATTGCTGAGGAATCGCACCACCTGAAGGGCAGGAGACATACGTCTCCTGCCTCGCGCCGTCAAGCAACCTTTGGTTTCTTGACGGGAAGGAACGATGGGCCATCCGCCTCTCACTTCGTTCCCGGGCGGCGGATGGCAAGGAAACCCTGGCTCTGCCAGGCCTCCCGCCCCACCGCGCATGTCGCTGGGGCGGATTTTAATCAGAGGGCTTCGCCCTCCGATACCTCCCTGAATCATCTACTTTGACAGGCAAGGGCAAGAGGCTTGCGCCTCCTGCCCTTTTGCAGATACAACTTTCAATGCGTGGTGCGCTTCACGATGCGGCGGCCCACGGCCTGAATCAGGCTCACCAACACCAGCAGCGTCAGCACCGTGGCCCAGGTGATGTCCACCTGGTTGCGCTGGTGGCCGTAGCGGATGGCGAAGTCCCCCAGGCCGCCGCCGCCCACCGCCCCGGCCATGGCGGTCAGGCCCACCAGGCTGACGATGGTAATCATGCTGCCGCGTACGATGCCGGGGACGCTCTCGCGCAGCAGCACCCGCCAGATGATAGCCCAGGGGATCATGCCCATGGCTTGCGCTGCCTCCACCAGTCCGCTGTCCACCTCGGCCAGGGCGGTCTCAATCTGCCGGGTGAAGAAGGGCACCGTGCCAAACACCAGCGGCACGATGGCGCCCGCGGTGCCGATGGCGCTGCCCGAGATGAGCCTGGTCAGCGGGATGACCGCCGTCAGCAAAATGATGAAGGGGATGGAGCGCAGCACGTTGATGAGGCGGTCCAGCACGGTGAAGATGACCCGGTTTGGGCGGATGCCGCCGGGCTTGCACACCGTCAGCAGGATGCCCAGCGCCATGCCGATGAGAAAGGAAATGCCGCCCGACACCGCCATCATATACAGCGTCTGGCCGATGGCGCCCACAAACTCGCCCTGCTTTTTCACCAGGTTGGGCGCGATATCGCGTAAAAAATCAAGCACGCTTCATCACCTCCACATCCACATCGCTCTGCCGCAGGTAATCGGTCGCCCGCGCCACATCCTCCGGCTGCCCCCGCACGATCACCACCAGGCTGCCCAGCGGCGCGTCCTGCAGGATGTCAATGTCGCCGAAGATGATGTTCATGTCCAGGTGAAAACGGCGGGAGATATCGCTGATGTAGGGCTGCGCCGCGCTCTGCCGGTGAAACTTGAGGCGCAGCAGCTGTTCGCCTTTTTGCAGCCGCAGGATGGGCGAATCCGCCGCCAGCAGGCGGTATATCTTTTGCAGCGGCGAGGCCGTGTCGATAAACCGGCGCGTCACATGTTCCCGCGGGTGGGCAAACACGCCGTATACGTCCCCCTGTTCCACCACGCGCCCATCCTCCATCACAGCCACGCGGTGGCATATCTCCTTGATGACGGCCATCTCGTGGGTAATCAATACGATGGTCAGGCCCAACTGCTCGTTGAGCTGCTTGAGCAGTGCCAGGATGGACAGCGTGGTCTGTGGATCCAGCGCGCTGGTGGCTTCGTCGCACAGCAGCAGTTTCGGGTCGTTGGCCAGCGCCCGGGCGATGGCCACGCGCTGCTTTTGCCCGCCGGACAGCTGCGAGGGGTAGGCGGCCTCCTTGTCGGAGAGGCCCACCAGCTTCAGTAGGCTGCGCGCCTTGTCCGCCGCCTGCGGGCGGGGCAGCGCCGCGTCCCGCAGCGGCAGCAGCACGTTGTCCAGCACCGTGCGCGAGGCCATCAGGTTGAAGTGCTGAAAAATCATGCCAATGCCGCGGCGCACCTGCCGCAGCTGCTGTTCACCCAGGGCGGTCAGCTCGATGTCATCCATCCATACACTGCCCTGTTCGGGGCGTTCCAGCAGATTGATGCAGCGCACCAGCGTGCTTTTGCCCGCCCCCGACGCGCCGATGATGCCGTAGATTTCCCCTGCTTTCACCGTCAGGCTGACATCCCGCACGGCTTCCACGCGGCCCTCCCGGCCGTCAAAGGTCTTGCTGAGTTGTTCCAGTCGAAGCATGGTGTTTCCTTTGCGGTCAACGCCGGGCCTGTGGAGATATCCACAGGCCCGGCCGGTGTGTTATTGGGCGGGCTGATAGTCCCAGGCGGGCAGGTAGGCGCCCTTGTACTGGGTGAGCAAAATCTCGGCTACCTCCGGGCTGCGGAAGTATTCGGCCACCTTTTTGTACAGCGGGTTGTCCTTATCCTCCTCGCGGGCGGCCACCACGTTCACAAAGGGGTTGTCGGTGTTGCCGCCGGCGGTCTCCAGGTAGATGGCGTCAGTCTGCGGGAACAGGCCGTTGTCCACCGCGTGCTGGCCGTTGATGATGGCGGCGGCCACGTCGGGCAGCAGCGCCGCGGTCTGGGCGGCCTCCACCTCAATGATGTCCAGGTTGAGCGGGTTGTCGGTGATGTCGCTCTTTTCGGGCAGGAAGCCAACGGCCGGGTCCACCTTGATGAGGCCGGCGCTCTCCAGCAGCTTCAGCGCCCGGCCCTCGTTGGTGGCGTCATTGGGCACGGCGATTTTGTCGTTTTCCTTGATCTGGCTTACATCGGTGATCTTGCGGGCGTACAGGCCCAGCGGGGCGATGATGGTGTCGCCGACGGCGGCCAGCTTGTAGCCGAAGTTCTCGCTGTCCTTCTGCAGGAATGCGTAGTGCTGAAAGGCGTTGAGGTCAATCTCGCCGTCGGCCAGCGAGCGGTTGGGCTGCGTGTAGTCGGCAAACTTCACCAGCTCCAGCGTGATGCCCTCCTGGGCCAGCTTGTCGATGACGGGCTGCCACTGGTCGGAGTTCTCGCCGACCAGGCCCAGCTTGATGACGGTTTGCTCGGTCGCGGGGGCGCTCAGGGGCAGGGCGGCCAGCAGGGCCAGGCCCAGAATCAATGCGAATACCTTTTTCATGAGGGGCTCCTCCTGTTATTTTTTATTGGGTCGCCTTTTGTGGTCGGTATTGCCGGGCCGCGGCCCTGCGCATTCGGTGTTGATGCATCGTCTGCCCTCCTGAAACGGCGTTTTTGGCATAGAAAAAGGAGGCTGCCCGTCTCCGGTTCAGCCTCCCGCCGGGTGCCTTTCGGCGAATCCCTATTTTGGCAGAGCGCACGACCAGACAACGGGTGACTTCGTCATCCGCATCATCATGCACATCATCATGGTCTGTGTACGGTTCATGGTCGGGCTCCTTTCCTCAGTGATTGGGCAGAAGTATATCGGGCACGCGCTTCCCCTGTCAAGGGAAATACAAGGCAAAAACATTTTCACTGCGCGCTGGCGTAGGCCTCCAGCCGGTGGCGCTGCGCGATGCGGATGCGGCGATGCCCCTCCATGCTGATGATGCCCTCACGCTTTAGCTCGGACAGCTTGCGGTTAAGGGTCTCGGGCGCGGTGCCGATCATGCGGGCAATCTCTTCCTGCGTGAGGCTGAGCGCCGTGCCGCCATCCCCCTGCCACAGCAGGAAATGGCACACGCGCTGCATGACGTCGCGGATGGAGAGGATTTCAAGCAGGCTGCGGTCCCGCTCGTGGGCAGCGCTGTAGTACTGGATGATTTTGAGTCCAATGGCGGGGTTGCGCATCAACACGTCGCGCAGGCCTTCCTCCGGCAGAAAGCAGATGCCCGTTTTTTCCAGCGCCACAGCGGTCTCCGGCGCGATGCTCTGGTGAAACAGGCTGTTGCCGCCGTAAAAATCCCCCGCGCGCAGGATGTCCAGGATGCGCTCCTCCCCCTGCACGTCATAGCGCACCA
>CALNAU010000082.1 GCA_937874275.1 uncultured Clostridia bacterium
CACCGTGATGGTGCGCGGCGACGTGGGCGCGGTAAAGGCAGCTGTGGAGGCGGGCGGCTCGGCCGCCAAGCGCGTGGGCGAACTGGTCAGCGTGCACGTGATCCCCAGGCCGCATAACGACGTGGAAGGCATCCTGCCCGGCGTGCCGGCAGCAGGCGAACCCACGGCCAAGGCATAAGGTACCCCCACTCACAGAAAGCGAGGAGACAAATCATGGAAAAACAGGCATTGGGCATGGTAGAAACCAAGGGGCTGGTTGGCTCCATCGAAGCGGCGGACGCCATGGTGAAGGCGGCCAATGTACGCCTCATCGGCAAGGTATTGGTAGGCGGCGGGCTGGTCACCGTGATGGTGCGCGGCGACGTGGGCGCGGTGAAAGCCTCTGTGGAGGCGGGCGGCGCGGCGGCCAAGCGCGTAGGCGAGTTGGTCAGCGTGCACGTCATCCCCAGGCCGCATGACGACGTGGAGGGCATCTTGCCCACCATCGGGTAAGGCCATGAAAAAGATTATCAACACCCCCGAGCGCTTCATCCCCGAAATGCTCGAGGGCATCTACGCGGCTCACCCGCAGGAACTGGCGCATGCCGGGGAGGACCTGCATTGCCTGGTCAACGCGCGCAAGCACGCGGGCAAGGTGGGGCTGGCCACCGGCGGGGGTTCCGGCCACCTGCCGCTGTTCCTGGGCTATGTGGGCGACGGCATGCTGGATGGCTGCGCCATCGGCGACGTGTTCCAGTCCCCCAGCCCGGAGCAGATGCTTGCCGTCACCCGCGCCATCGACCAGGGCGCCGGTGTGCTATACATCTATGGCAACTACAACGGCGACATCTTCAACTTTGACATGGCGGCCGAGATGGCCGACTTTGAGCACGACATCCGGGTGGAGAGTGTGGTGGCAGGCGAGGATGTGGCCTCCCCCGCGGCACAGCCCGGCGAACCCAACCGCAGGCGAGGTGTGGCGGGCATCTTCTTCGTGTACAAGTGCGCCGGCGCCGCGGCCGCTGCAGGCCTGCCGCTGGACGAGGTGAAGCGCGTGGCCGAAAAGGCCTGTGCCAACGTGCGCACGCTGGGCGTGGCGCTGAGCAGCTGCACGGTGCCCAAGGTGGGTAGGCCCAGCTTTGAAATCGCCGACGATGAGATGGAGATTGGCATGGGCATCCATGGTGAGCCCGGCATCCGCCGCGGCAAGCTGCTGAGCGCCGACGAAATCGTGGACGAGATGGCCGCCCCCGTATTGGACGACCTGCCGCTGAAGGCGGATGACGAGGTGGCCGTGCTCATCAACGGCCTGGGCGGCACCCCGCTGGAGGAGCTGTATGTGATGTACAGGCGCCTGGCCCACATCCTCCAGCAGAGAGGCATCCGAGTGTACCACAGCTATGTGGGCGAGTACGCCACCTCCATGGAAATGGCCGGCGCATCCATCTCCCTGATGCGGGTGGATAAGGAGCTGAAGGGCTATCTGGACGCCAAGGCAGACACACCATTCTTCAAACAGTTTGGGCAATAGGAGCATCACATGGACGCAAAGGCCTTTGCCGCCCTGCTGACCCGTTGGGCGCAGGTGATGGAGGACAACAAGGAGGAGCTGATTCGCCTGGATGGCCTGTGCGGCGACAGCGACCTGGGGCTCACCATGAGCGCCGGGTTTGCCGCGGCTGCGGCTGAAGCCAACGCCAGCGAAGAACCGGACATCGGCAAGCTGTCCTACCTGGCGGGCAAGGCCATGGCATCGGCCGTTCCTTCCACCATGGGCACCTTGATGGCCTCCGGCCTGATGAACGCGGGCAAGGCACTGCGTGGCCGCCGAGAGCTTGACGCGCGAGGACAAGCCGACTTCTTTCAGTCATTCTACGACGGCGTGCGCGCCCGCGGCAAGGCCGAGCCCGGCGACAAAACCTTTCTTGACGGGCTGAAGCCGGCGCTGGAGAGCATGGAGAAAGCGTTGGCCCAGGAACAACACCTTTCCCCCACGGCACAGGATGCCGCCCGGGCAGCCCAACAGGGGTATGAAGCCACACGCGGCATGCTGGCCAAGCATGGCCGCATGGCCATCCGCGGCGAGGCATCACGCGAATACCTGGACCCCGGTGCCGCGGTGGCGGCGCTGCTGGTGGGCGCGTGGGCCAATCAAGTGACAGGCGGTTGATGACGATGCGAATCACAGTGCGGGAGATTGCCAGCCAGGCAGGGGTATCCCCGGCCACGGTTTCCCTGGTGCTCAACAACAAAAAGGGCGTGAGCGAGCAAACCAGGCAACGGGTGCAAAAGGTGCTGGATCGCCACAACTACAAGCCAAGCCCCATCCGCCGCAGGCAAAATCACTTTCGCCTGGTCATCATCAAATACCGCACCCACGGCATGGCGGTGGAGGAAAACCAGGGCTTTGTCGCCTCCATCATCGACCAGATTGAGCAGGAGTGCCGCCGGCTTAACTTTCACCTCATCATGCGCAACTGCGACGCCCAGCACGCCGATGCCTGCATCGCCGATATCCAGCAGGATCCGCCGGACGGCATCATTCTGGTAGGCACTGAGATGCCCAAGGAAGACTACTGGGTGCTGGACCGCATGCAGGTGCCGCTGGTGGTGCTGGACAACAGCATGCAGTACGAGAAGTGGGACAGCGTGGTGATGGACAATGAAGGCATCCTGCGCACCGCTGTGCTGCACCTGCACCAATTGGGGCACCGGGAGATAGGCTACTTCAAAAGCAACCGCCAGATCAACAACCTGGACGAGCGCTATGCCGGCTACCTGCAAGCCATGAATGAACTGGGTCTGCCGGTGCCCGCGCCGACCGAACTGGCCACCACCCTCAACGGCGCCTACCGGGATATGAAAAAGCTGATTGAGGCCGGGCAGTACAAGCCCCACGGCGCGGTGGTAGCGGACAACGATTCCATTGCCATCGGCGCCGCCAAAGCCATCCAGGAGGCGGGCTACAACATCCCGCGGGACATGTCTATCATCGGGGTGGACGATATCCCCTACAGCGCCATCACCACCCCGGCGCTGAGCACGGTGCGCATTTCCCGCTCCACGCTGGGTACCCTGGCGGTGGATATGATTCAAAAGCGCGTGCTCAACCCGGACTGGCCCACCATGCAGGTTAAAATCGCGGGCAGCCTGATTCCCCGGGCCAGCACACGCAGCCCCAGTGCCGGAAAGGAGCCTTGATATGCTGGCAGGACGGGTGATGGGCATGGTGGTCAGCACCAACAAGGTGGACACGCTGCGTGGATGCAAGCTGCTGATTGTGCAGCCCATTGAGCTGCGCACCCAGGCACTGCTGGACGACTATGTGGTGTGCGTGGATGATGTGGGCGCGGGCATCGGCGATATTGTATTCTGCGCGTATGGCAGCTCCTCGCGCCAAACGGATAGCACCAAGGATATCGCCTCCGATTACAGCATCTACGGCATCATCGACAGCATCGACATGTACGGCAGCCGCGTCTACGACAAGGCGGAGGAGGAGTATTCATGCAACTGGCCAGAGTGATTGGCAGCATCGTCAGCACCCGCAAATCCGACCGCCTGGTCGGCCTTAAGCTGCTGGTGGCCGTGCCCATTGACATGGACACCATGCAGGAGAAGGGGGCGCCATTTATCACGGTGGACACCGTGGGCGCCGGTGAAGGCGAAATCATCATGTGGGCGGGCGGCAGCTCCTCCCGGCAGACGGATGTAACCACCTCCAAGCCCGTGGACAGCGCCATCATCGGCATCGTGGACTATGTGGACATTGCCGGCAAGCGCACCTACGACAAGGGTGCAGGCACGCAGTGAGGGCAGCATGAAGATAGGACGCGTCACCGGCACGGTGGTATCCACCATCAAATATGAGGACTATCGCGGCTTCAAGCTGCTGAAGGTGCGCCCCATTGATTTGGATGGGGCCTTTGCCGGTGAGGAAGTGGTGGCGCTGGACGCCGCCAACGCGGGCATAGGCGATACCGTGCTCATCAACAACGATGGCGGCTCCGCCCAGATGGTCATGGGCGACAAAAAACTCATCGCCTCCGTCACCATCTGCGGCGTGGTGGATCACTACACCTACTGCGGCAAGACGACTTTTACCCATTAGGAGGCGCCTGTGAACATTGGCCGCGTGGAAGGCACGGTGGTCTGCACCGTGAAAACCCCCAGCCTGGAGGGGCTCAAGTTGCTGGTGGTGCGCCAGATTGTCAACGGGGTGGACAAAGGCCTGGTCATCGCGGCGGATGCCACGCGCCAGGCAGGCACCGGGGATGTAGTGTACATGATAGGCCGCAAGGAGGCAGCCCTGATGCTGGATTTGAAAGACCCGCCGCCCAGCGACCTGACCATCGCCGGCATCATCGACCCTGAGACACTGTAACGTTTTTGCATCACTGATGAAAGAAGGGCATGCCCATGCTGAAAGGAATCTCGCCCCTGCTCTCCCCCGAGCTGCTCAAGACCATCGCCGAAATGGGCCATGGTGATGAATTGGTGCTGGGGGATGGCAACTTCCCCGCCGCCAGCATGAACGCGCGCAGCATCCGCTGTGATGGCCACGGTGTCCCCGCGCTGCTGGACGCCATTTTGCAGCTTTTCCCGCTGGACAGCTTTGTGGAGACGCCGGTCACTTTGATGGCCGTAGCCCCCGGCACCATGCAGGGCGAGCCCCCCATCTGGGCGGAGTTCCGCGACGTCATCGCCAGGCATGAGCCCGATGCAGCCATCGGCTTCATCGACCGCTTTGCCTTTTACGACCGCAGCCGTCAAGCCTATGCCACGGTGCAGACCGGGGAGAGCGCGCTGTATGCCTGCGTCATCCTGAAGAAGGGTGTCATCAAAGGCTGAAAAATGCAGTAACGAGGCAAACAACCGACGCATCGCGCGCCGGTTGTTTGTTGGTTAGGGGCCAGCAATCAGTCAGCCCATCATTTCGAGGATTTTGTGATGCAACGCGGCCGCCAGCGGGGCATTGCTCTGCGGGCTCAGGTGCATCCAATCGGTCTGACAGGGCGTGACATGCGGGTTGCTGTCCATGAAGTCACAGCCCGTCTCCTGCGCGACGCGCGTCATCAGCGCGGGCAGCGCCCGGCTCTTTTCCACGCAGCCGGCCCCCATCCCGGCGACGGCCTCCGGCGTGTCATAGATGCGCGGGTCGATGATCATCGGCGCCACCACAAGGATGCGCGGGAGCGCCCGCCATACCAGCAGTGTCTGCGCCTTGAGGACAAGGCGACGCAGGCCGTCGGCGATATTCTGCGCGGTGGCGGAAAAGCGCTGCTTGCAGTCGTTGGTGCCCAGCATGACCACCAGCAAATCCAGCGGCGCGTGGGCGCGCATGGCGGGTGTCAGGTGTTCAAGGCCGTTTAGCCCCTCGTTGATGGGGTCCTCAAACACGGTGGTTCTGCCGTTGACGCCGTTTTCAGCCAACAGCCACGCTTCCCCCAGCAGTCGGGCCAACTGCATGGTCCACCGCAGGTCGTCATCAAAACGGCTCGCATTGGCCGCGTCAAACCCCCAGGTATTGGAATCCCCATAGCACAGGATATGCCGCTTGCTCATCGTCCACGCATCCTTTGGTCGTAATCCGTTGGTAGTGTAGCCGATTTGGGTATGCGGCACAAGGCACTTGACAAAGATGCCATGGCGACGGTACAATCGTTGCGCTCGCAATCATTGCGGGCGCAATCATTATCATCCGCAACAACGAGGAGGATACATGCCCGCGATTACCCGAGAACTGAATGTGTTGGCCCGCTGCGGCAACCAGTTCAGAAGCGGCCGCCTGGCCGAGCTACACCTGACCGCCGCGCAAAGCCCCTATATACTGCACATCTGTGCCCGCCCGGGCATGTCCCAGGAACAGGTGGCCCAGGCGCTGCATGTGAACCCCTCCAACGCCACGCGGCAGCTTGGCGCGCTGGAGCAACAGGGCTACATCACCCGCGAGACCAGCCCGCAGGACAGGCGGCTGATGGCGCTGCACCCCACCGAGAAGGCGCTGGCCACAGTGCCGGTGATTCGCGGTGTCAACCAGCAATGGCATGACTACCTCACCCAGGGTATGACCGACAGCGAACTGGCCATGTTGGAGGACCTGTTGGAGCGCATGCGCCAGCGGGCGGTGGCCTGGGCTGCCGGGGAGGGTGTCGCGCCATGAGTACTCTGCTGCAATACCTCAAGCCCCATACGGGCATCATGACGTGGACCTTTGCCGTCAAGCTGTTCGCCGCCATGATGGACCTGCTGATTCCCTCCATACTGGCGCGCATCATCGACAAGATTGTGCCGCTGGGTGAACCCAGGCAAATTTACCTGTGGGGTGGCCTGATGGTGCTGTGTGCCATGCTGGCCATCGCCACCAATATCTACGCAAATCGCATGGCAGCCACAACCTCGGGCAAGGTGACCCGTGCCGTGCGGCACGACCTGTTTGCAAAAATCAGCGGCCTGTCCATGGCGCAGATTGATACCATCAGCCTGTCGTCCGCCGTATCGCGGCTAACCACCGACACCTACAACATCAACCAGTTCCTCAACCGCATGCAGCGCATGGGCGTGCGCGCCCCCATTTTGCTGATTGGCGGGCTGGTGATGACGCTGACGCTTGACTTTCGCCTGACATTGGTGCTGGTGCTGACGCTGCCCTTCATCTCGGTGATTGTGTACCAGATTACCCGGCGCACCGTGCCGCTGTACACCAAGCAGCAGACGGTGCTGGATCGCCTGGTGCGCGTGATGCAGGAAAACATCACGGGCATCCGCATCATCAAGGCCCTGTCCAAGACCGAGTACGAGCAGGGGCGCTTTGACGGCGTCAACGGCCAACTGGCCGATACCACCCAACGGGCGGGCCGCCTGGCGGCGCTCAGCAACCCGCTGACCTCGCTGACGCTCAACCTGGGCCTCACGATGGTGGTGCTGGTCGGCGGGTATCTGGTCAACCGGGGGCTGTCCACGCCCGGCAGCATCATCGCCTTCCTCAACTACTTCATGATTATTTTACAGGCCATGATGGGCATCACCCGCATCTTCATCATGTCCTCCCGCGGCATGGCCTCCGCCGGGCGCGTGGCCGAAGTCCTCACCATGCCGGACGACCTGGCCGTGCTGCCCGGCGCCGCACAGCCCGAAACGGATGACCACCTGGTTTTTGATCGGGTGAGCTTCAGCTACAACAAGGTGGAGCACAACCTGGAGGACATCAGCTTCCGCCTCAAGCGCGGGCAGACGCTGGGCATTTTGGGGGCGACCGGCAGCGGCAAGACCACGCTGGTCAACCTGCTGCTGCGCCTGTACGACCCGGATGAGGGGCGCGTGTTGCTGGGTGGGCGGGATGTGCGCACCATCGCCCCGGACACTTTGCGCGGCAAGGTGGGCGTGGTGTTTCAGAATGACTTCCTGATGGCCGATACCATCCGCGACAACATCCGCTACTACCGCGACATCCCCGATGAGCGCATATGGCAGGCAGCCGAGGATGCCCAGGCCGCGCAGTTCATCCGCGATACCGAGCAGGGGCTCGACCACATGGTGGCACAAAAGGGCAACAACCTGTCCGGCGGGCAAAAACAGCGCCTGCTCATCGCCCGGGCGCTGGCCGACAACCCGGAGCTGCTGATACTGGATGACGCGTCCTCTGCGCTGGACTATCGCACGGATGCCTCGCTTCGCCGCGCGCTGCACCGACAGTATGACGACACCACATCGGTCATCATCGCCCAGCGCGTGTCCTCCATCAAGGGGGCCGACCACATTCTGGTGCTGGAGGAAGGCCGAGAAATCGGCTACGGCACCCATGACGAGCTGATGCGGGACTGCCCCACCTACCGGGAGATTGCCCTCACCCAAATGGGCGCGGAAGGAGGGCGCAGCGATGTCTAACGCTCGCATGATGGGCCGCCTGACCCGCGGCGATCTAAGCGGCGACAAGCGCCAGGACAACCAGGTGCACACGTCCCGCTGGCAGCTGCTGCGGCGCATGTGGCGCTACCTGGGCCGCTATCGCTTCCTGCTGCTGCTGGCCATGGTGCTGGTGGTATTGACCAACCTGGTGGCGCTGGTGGGCCCCAAGCTGTCGGGCCTGGCCATTGACGCCATCGGCATCGGCGCGGGGCAGGCCAACTTCCGCCTGCTGTTTACCTACACCGGCATGATGGCGGTGTGCTACCTCGCCTCCTCCATCTTCCGCTACCTGTTGAGCCGCGTTACCCTCAAACTGACCCGCAACACCACCTACCGCATGCGCAAGGATGTGTTTGACAAGCTGGTCACCCTGCCGGTCAGTTTCTTTGACGGGCGGCAGGCGGGCGACCTCATCAGCGTGATGAGCTACGACGTTGACACCGTCAACGAAAGCCTGTCTACCGACTTTCTGATGATACTGGAAAGCGTCATCACCGTCAGCGTATCGCTGATTATGATGCTGACCATCCAGCCGGCGCTGGTGGTCATCTTCGCCGTGACCGTCCCCCTCACCGCGCTGTATACCCGATGGGTGACCCGCCGCACCCGCCCCATGTTCCGCAAGCGCAGCGCCAAGTTGGGGGAGCTCAACGGCTTTATGGAGGAGATGATTGGCGGCCAGAAGACCACCAAGGCCTATGGCCGCGAGGCCGAGGTGCTGCGCGACTTTGACGGCAAGAACGACGAGGCCGTGGACGCATACACCACCAGCGAATACTACGGTACCATCATCGGCCCCTCGGTCAACTTCATCAACAACATCTCGCTGGCCATGATCAGCGTGTTCGGCTCGCTGATGTACCTGGCGGGCAGCGTGGGGCTGGGCGATATCTCCAGCTTTATCCAGTATTCCCGCAAGTTCTCCGGCCCCATCAACGAGATGGCCAACATACTGGGCGATCTGCAAAGCGCGTTTGCCGCGGCGGAGCGGGTGTTCCGCCTGATTGATGAGCCGGCCGAAAAGCCCGATGCCCCGGACGCCACCGTGCTCACCAATGTGCAGGGCGAGGTGCAGGCCCAGAATGTGGATTTCAGCTACATCCCCGGCATACCGGTCATACGTCAGTTCAACATGCATGCCCAGCCCGGTACCCTGACGGCCATCGTTGGCCCCACTGGTGCCGGCAAGACCACGCTGATTAACCTGCTGATGCGCTTTTATGATATCGACGCGGGCAGCATCCAGATTGACCAGCAGGATATCTACGGCCTGACCCGCAGGAGCCTGCGCAGCGCCTACAGCATGGTGCTGCAGGACAGCTGGCTGTTCCACGGCACGGTGCTGGACAACATCGCCTACGCCAAGCCGGAGGCCACCCGCGAGGAGGTGGAGCAGGCCGCCCGCGCCGCCCGCATCCATGGCTTTATCAGCAGGCTGCCCCAGGGGTACGACACCATGATCGGCGATGACGGCGTCAACATTTCCAAGGGGCAAAAACAGCTGCTCACCATCGCCCGGGCCATGCTGTCGGGCGCGCCGATGCTGATACTTGACGAGGCCACCTCCAATGTGGATACCCAGACCGAGCGGCGCATCCAGGAAGCCATGCGCCGGCTGATGGCGGGGCGCACCGCCTTTGTCATCGCGCACCGGCTGTCCACCATCGAGAATGCCGACAACATTCTGGTGGTGCGCGACGGCAACATCGTGGAGCAGGGCACCCATGACGCGCTGATGAATCAGAAGGGCTTTTATGCCCAGCTGTACGCCGCGCAGTTTGAGACAGCCTGAGGCAAAAACTACGAACATTTATCCGAAAACCGGTTGACAAGTTCGGCCTCGTTTGCTAAGATGCTTCGGGTTCAAAGCACGCACACCGCCTGCATGCCCACGACGAAACGAGGCGACACATGAACTGCGTTTTGAAAGATGGTCTGGTGTATCTGGACGAAGGGTTCATCAGGGCAAATGTTTTCATCAGGGGTGGCGTGGTGACCGCCATCGGGGACGGGGCTCCCTCCCCAGACGACAGGGTCATCAATTGTACAGGGCTTCACATTTTTCCGGGTTTCACAGATGTTCACGTTCATCTGAGGGAGCCCGGTTTTTCTTATAAGGAAACCATCGCAACCGGCACATTGGCAGCAGCCCGCGGCGGCTATACCGCGGTGTGTTCCATGCCCAACCTGAACCCGGCACCCGATGGCATGCCCGGCCTACAGCCGCAGCTGGACCTGATTGCGCAAGGCGCGCGGGTGCGCGTCATCCCCTACGGTACCATCACGCGCGGTCAGCACGGCGAGCAGCTGGCCGATATGGCCGCCATGGCCCCCCATGTGGCCGGCTACAGCGATGACGGGCGCGGCGTGCAAAGCGACGCGCTGATGCGCCAGGCCATGCTGGAAGCCAAGCGACTGGGCAAACCCATCGTCGCCCATTGCGAGGATGAAAGCCTGCCGCACGGCGCGGTGAATGACTGCGCGTGGGCCAGGCAGCAGGGGCTCAGCCTCAACGACCCGGCCAGCGAGTGGGCACAGGTACAGCGCGACCTGGCTTTGGCGCGCAAAACCGGCTGCCCCTATCACATCTGCCACGTATCCACCGGGGAAAGCGCCCGCTTGATTCGCCAAGCCAAGCAGGAGGGGCTGGACGTCACCTGCGAAACGGCGCCTCATTACCTGCTTCTGGATGACAGCTGCCTGCAGGACGACGGCCGCTTCAAGATGAACCCGCCGCTGCGCAGCGCAAAGGACCGTGCGGCATTGGTTGAGGCGCTGCTGGACGGCACCATCGACATGATGGCCACTGATCACGCCCCCCACAGCGCCCAGGAAAAGGCAGGCGGCCTCAAAGGCAGCCTCAACGGCGTGGTAGGGCTGGAGTGCGCCTTTCCCCTGCTGTACGCGAAGCTGGTCAAGCCGGGCATCCTGCCGCTGAAGCGACTCATCCAGTTAATGCACCACGCGCCCAACCGCCGCTTTGGCATCGACGCGGCTCTGGCCGTGGGCCAACCGGCCAACTTGTGCGGGTGGGATTTGGCGCGCGAGGTGCGCATCACGCCTGAGCAATTTGTCAGCCTGGGCCACAGCACGCCCTTCGCGGGGGAATCGGCTTATGGTGCCTGCACACTGACCATCGCGGATGGCCGCATCGCCTGGGAGGAGAACGCGTCATGACCCAAGGCCAATACATCGTCATCAGCAACCGCCCCATCGCCGCCGCCACCTGGGAGATGTTGCTGGCGGGAGACACCTCGGCCCTCACCCGCCCCGGCCAGTTTGTCAACCTGCGCACCGGCGGGCATTACCTACGCCGGCCGCTGTCCGTCTGCGCCTGGGATGATTCGCGTTTGACCCTCATCTACAAGGTGGTAGGCCAGGGCACGGACTGGCTGAGCGAGCGGCAAGCGGGTGACCCCATCGACATGCTCTGCGGGCTGGGCAACGGCTTTGACACCGGCCTGTCCGGCCAGCACCCGCTGCTGATTGGCGGTGGGGTGGGGCTGCCACCGCTGTACCAATTGGCGCGCCAGCTGGTGCAGGAGGGCAAGCAGCCGCGGCTCATCATGGGCTTTAACAGCATGCAGGAGGTCTTCTACCGGGAGGAGTTTGAGCGCCTGATGCCCGTCACCGTGACTACCATGGACGGCAGCTGCGGGGTGCGCGGGCTGGTGACCGAGGTGCCGCCGGAGGCGAACTGCACCTACTTCTACGCCTGCGGCCCTTCCCCCATGCTGCAGGCGCTATGCGGGTGCCTTGCCATGCCCGGCCAGCTGAGCCTGGAGGAGCGCATGGGCTGCGGCTTTGGCGCCTGCATGGGCTGCACCATCCGCACCCGGCTGGGCGACAAGCGGGTCTGCAAGGAAGGCCCGGTCTTTCTCAAGGAGGAGTTGATATGGTAAGCACCGCGGTCAGCCTGTGCGGCATCCGCATGGACAACCCCGTCATGGCCGCCAGCGGCACCTTTGGCTATGGGGCGGAATTTGCCGACCTGTACGACATCAACTGCCTGGGCAGCTTTTCCTTCAAGGGAACCACGCTGCATCCCCGCTTTGGCAACCCAACGCCCCGCATCGCCGAGAGCGCGTCGGGCATGCTGAATGCCGTGGGGCTGCAAAACCCGGGGGTCGAAAAGGTGATCGAGGAAGAATTGCCCCGCATGCGGGCTTTTTTTTCGAAGCCGGTGATGGCCAATGTATCAGGCTTCGCGCTGGAAGAGTATGTGGAGACCTGCCGCCTGCTGGACGGCCAGGAGCAGGTGGGCTGGCTTGAGGTCAACATCTCCTGCCCCAACGTGCATGGCGGCGGCATGAGCTTTGGCACCTGCCCCCAGTCCGCGGCAGAGGTCACCCGCGCCGTCAAGGCGGTGTGCAAGAAGCCCGTTATCATCAAGCTGTCCCCCAATGTGTCCGACATCGCGGCCATTGCCCGCGCGTGTGAGGACGCGGGCGCCGACGGCCTCAGCCTCATCAACACGCTGGTGGGCATGCGCCTGAACCTCAAAACGCGCAAGCCGATTCTCAGCAATGTGACAGGCGGGCTCAGCGGCCCGGCCATTTTGCCGGTGGCGCTGGCCATGGTGTACCGCGTGTATCAGGCAGTCCGCATCCCAATCGTGGGCATGGGCGGCATCAGCTGCGCACGCGATGTGGTGGAGATGATGCTGGCGGGCGCCACCGCTGTACAAATCGGTGCGGCCAACCTGGTGGACCCCTACATCTGCCGCGACATCATCGAAGACTTGCCTGCCGTGATGGCACAGCTTGGCATCCACAATCTCAACGACATCATAGGAGGAGCACATTCATGAACCGCGACGTCATCATCGCCTGCGACTTTGCCTCGGCTAAGGACACGCTGGCCTTTCTGGACCGCTTCACGGGCGTAAAACCGTACGTGAAAATCGGCATGGAGCTGTATTATGCCGAAGGGCCGCAGATTGTGCGCGACATCAAGGCGCGCGGGCACAAAATCTTTCTGGACCTCAAGCTGCATGACATCCCCAACACCGTGGAAAAGGCCATGCGCGTGCTGTCCCACCTGGATGTGGACCTGGTCAACCTGCATGCTGCGGGCACCCGCGCCATGATGGAGGCCGCGCTGCGCGGCCTGACCCGCCCGGACGGCACCCGCCCCCTGCTGATTGCCGTCACACAGCTCACCAGCACCGACGCGCAGCAGATGCACGACGAGCTGCTCATCCCCGGCGACATGGCGGACGTGGTAATGCATTACGCCAAGAACGCCAAGGCCGCGGGACTTGATGGCGTGGTGTGCTCGCCCCTGGAAGCGGCCCCTGTGCATGAGGCCCGCGGGCAAAACTTCCTCACCGTTACCCCCGGCATCCGCTTCGCGGGCGCCGACCGGGGCGACCAGCAGCGCGTGACCACGCCGGAGATGGCCAAGGAGCTGGGCTCTGATTTCATCGTGGTCGGCCGGCCCATCACGGCAGCCGCCGACCCCGTCGAAGCATATGGGAGGTGCGTAGATGCATTCGTCTGATTTGTCCATCGGCCAGCAGGTGGCCGCGGCGCTGTTACAGGTCAAGGCGGTCTTTTTCCGCCCGGACGAGCCCTTCACATGGGCCAGCGGCATCAAAAGCCCGGTATACTGCGACAACCGGCTCACGCTGTCCTACCCCGAGGTGCGCACCCTGATTGAGCAGGCGCTGGCCGACACCATCCGTACGCAGTATCCCCAGTGCGAAGCGCTGATGGGCACCAGCACGGCGGGTATTCCCCACGCGGCCATCGCGGCACATCTGCTGGGGCTGCCCATGGGCTATGTGCGCAGTGGCCAGAAGGACCACGGCCGCAAGAATCAGATCGAGGGCCGACTGGTACCGGGTCAAAAGGTCGTTGTGGTGGAGGATTTGATTTCCACAGCGGGCAGCGTCATCGAGGTGGTGGACATCCTGCGCGAGGCAGGGGCCCAGGTGCTGGGCATTGTCAGCATCTTCACCTACGGCATGCAAAAAGGTCTGAAGCGCCTGGCAGACGCCAATGTGCAAAACCACAGCCTGACCGATTTTGACACCATCGCGGCCATCGCCGCCCGGCAGGGCTACATTGCCGACGGGGATATTCAAAAATTGCTTGCCTTCCGCGATAACCCCGCGGATGAGTCTTGGATTGGAGGGACCATATGAGGAGCATCAACAGCATCAAGGACCTGAGCCTGCAAGAGATTGACGCCCTGGTACAGACAGCGGAGCATATCATTGCCAGACCCGAGCACTACGCCCACAAAATGGCGGGTAAAAAGCTGGCCACCCTGTTTTATGAACCCAGCACCCGCACACGCCTGAGCTTTGAGGCCGCCATGATTGAGCTGGGCGGTCACGTGATCGGGTTTTCCGAGGCACAGAGCTCCTCTGCCGCCAAGGGCGAGAGCATTGCTGATACGGTGAAAACCATCAGCTGTTACGCCGATATCATCGCCATGCGCCACCCCAAGGAGGGCGCGCCGCTGGTTGCCTCCCTCAACGCCGGCGTCCCGGTCATCAACTCGGGTGACGGCGGCCACAACCACCCCACCCAGACGCTGGCCGACCTGCTGACCATCCACCGCGAAAAGGGCACGTTTCAAAACCTGCGCGTGGGCGTGTGCGGCGACCTGAAGTTCGGCCGCACGGTGCACTCGCTGGTGGACGCCATGAGCCGCTACGACGGCGTCAGCTTTGTGATGATATCCCCTGAGGAGCTCAAGGTGCCCAGCTATGCCAAACTGCCCCTCAAGGAGCGCGGCATCCCCTACACCCAGACCACCGACCTGGAAGGCGCGATGCCAGAGCTTGACATCCTGTACATGACCCGCGTGCAGCGTGAGCGGTTTTTCAACGAGGACGACTATGTGCGCCTGAAGGACAGCTACATCCTCACCCCGCAAAAGCTGACCCACGCAAAGAAGGACCTGATCATCATGCACCCCCTGCCGCGCGTGAACGAAATTTCCGTGGCCATCGATGAGGATCCCCGCGCCTGCTACTTCAAGCAGGTGCTGTACGGCAAGTACATGCGCATGGCGCTGATGCTGATGCTGCTGGAGGTAAAATAAATGAATATCGATTCCATCAAAACGGGCATTGTCATTGACCACATCAAGGCCGGGGATGGCATGCGCATCTATAATTTCCTCAATTTGGGGGAGATGGATTGCTCCGTCGCGCTGATCAAAAACGCGTCCAGCCGCAAAATGGGCAAGAAGGACATCATCAAGGTGGACATTGTGCCGGATACGGACCTCAACGCGCTGGGGTTTATTGACCCCAACATCACCCTCAACATCATTGAGAACGGCGAGCGCGTGCGCAAATACCACCCGGAGCTGCCCGAGCGGATGACCAACATCCTCAAGTGCAAAAATCCGCGCTGCATCACCACCACCGAGCAGGAACTGCCGCACGTTTTTATGCTGGTGGACCGCGAAAAGGATGAATATCGCTGCCTCTATTGTGAAAGCAAAGCGCCCGCCCTGTAAAATCGCGCGCGTGAATTGATAAACCAACGCCAAGTGGGTATACTAAGCGTGTTGGTAATTCCAAGAGTCTAAAACGCAGACAAGCTGCGAATGTAAATCAGGAGGGTTTTATGTCCAAGAAAACATGGTCAACGATCCTTGTCGTCGTGCTGGTAGTGGCTGCCGCTGTTGGCATCTATTTCGCCACCCGCACCCCCGCGCCGGCTCCGGCCCCGACAGAGGTCGTCTCCGAAGCGCCCGCCGCCACCGATGTGCCGGCAACTGATGCGCCCGCCACTGACGTACCGGCCACCGATGTGCCCGTGACCGATGCCCCTGCGGCCGAAGCCACCGAGGCTGCCACCGCTGCCGAGTCCGTAGCCGCTGTTGCGGCCACCGCCGAAGCCAAGGTAGCGGAGACGGTTGAAGCCGCGGCCACCGTTGCCGCCCAGGCCGAGCAAAAGGTTGAGGAGACCGTAGCCCAGGTAGAAGAAAAGGCCGCTGAGGTGGCCGCCACTGCCGAAGCAAAGGTAGAGGAAGCGGTGGCCGCTGTGAGCACCGCTGCCGCCGATGCCAAGGAAGAGGCCGGTGAGGTTGTGGCCGCCGCCGAAACCAAGGCGGGCGAAGCCGCGGCCACCGTTGGCGCCGCTGTTGCCGCCACCGAGGAGAAGGTTGCCCAGGCCGTTGGCGCCGACAAGGTACAGGTTGTTGTCTGGCACACCTTCACCGAGGATCAGGAAAAATCCCTGTCCGAAATCGCCGCCGCCTACAGCGCCGAGAATCCCGGCGTGGAGGTGCTGGTGCAGAGCCAGCCCCGCCAGGGCTTCCTGGACAAGGTGTTCAACGCCGTTCGCACCAAGACCGGCCCCAACATGATCATCAACTTCTCGTCCGAGGCTGCCAAGTACATTGACCCCGAGAACGATGAGAACACCTACGTCATCGACTTCCAGCAGTACATGAACGCGGAAGAGCTGGAAGCCTTCAAGGCATCCCTGCCCGCCGCCGTGTATGACGAGACCGTCATTTTCGAAGACGGCAAGATGCACATCATCCCGGTATATACCTCCGGCCCCATCCTGTTCTACAACGCCACCTGGTTTGAAGAACTGGGCCTGGAAGCCCCCAACACCTGGGAAGAGCTGGAAACAGTGGCCCGCGCCATCAAGGACAAGCATGGCGTGCCCGGCTTCGCCGTGGACAGCCTGACCGACCTGGCCAACATGCTGATGATGCAAAGCGGCGCCCCCTTTGTGGATGTGGAGAACAAGAAGGCGCTGTTTGACGACACCAAGGCAGTGGAGCGCGTGCAGTGGTTTGCCGACCTGGTCAAGGAAGGCGTGTTCACCCTGACCCCCACCGGCGACTACTTCAGCAACGACTTCAACTCCCAGTTGATCGGCTCCTACTTCGGCTCCGTCGCCGGCCTGCCCTACATCCAGCCCAATGGGTTTGAGTTTGGCGTGGCCCCCTCGGTGATGGACGGCGTGAAGTGGTACCCCGCCTGGAACCGCGGCGCCATCGCGTTCAAGGTGAGCGAGGAAGCCGACAAGGCCACCTACGACTTCATCCGCTACTTCACCAATGCTGAAAACAGCAGCAAGTTCACCCAGTCTGTGGTCAGCCTGTCCCCCTACGCGGCGACCATCGAGCTACCGGAGTATCAGGCGTACCTCAACGCTGAGGATGACATGAACGCCGAAGGCCTGCGTGCTGTGCAGGCGCACCTGCAGGATGCGGGCGTGCTGCCCATCGTATCGGTCTCGGCCACCATCCGTACCGAGATTGAGCGCGCCATCACCCGTGCCTCCACCGGCGAAGCCACTGCGGCCGACGCCCTGAAGGAAGCCGTGGAGACTGTCAACAGCGAGTGGGCATCCTACTAATCCGACACTTTCACTGGGGAAGGGCTACATAGCCCTTCCCCGTTCTTTATCACGGGGGAGACGACGTATGCTGGTAGAAATGATTGGCCTGACCAAGCACTTTGGCACCACCAAGGCGGTGAGCGACTTCACGGTCACCCTGCAGGACGGCGAACTGACGTCCCTGCTGGGCCCCTCGGGCTGCGGCAAGAGCACGGTGCTCAACATGCTGGCAGGCATCTTGCCGCCCACCAGCGGCCAAATTCTCTTTGATGGGGAGGATGTGACCAACCTGGCGCCCGAACGCCGTGGCATCGGCCTGGTGTTTCAAAACTATGCGCTCTACCCCCATATGACGGTGCTGCAAAACATCACCTTCCCGCTGGAGATACAGAATGTGCCTCGCGAGGAGCGCCTGCAGCGCGCCCGCGAGATGGCACAACTGGTGCATGTGGATAAACTGCTGGAGCGCAAGCCCAAGCAACTGTCCGGCGGCCAGCAGCAGCGCGTGGCCATTGCCCGCGCGCTGGTCAAGCGCCCCCGGCTGTTGCTGCTGGATGAGCCACTGAGCAACCTGGATGCTCGGCTGCGGCTGGAGATGCGCGAAGAAATCCGCCGCATCCAGCAGCAGACGCAGGTCACCACCGTATTTGTCACCCACGATCAGGAGGAGGCGATGTCCATCTCCGACAACATCGTGCTGATGAAGGACGGCTATTTGCAGCAGCAGGACGCGCCGCAGGCGCTGTATAACAACCCGGTCAACCAGTTTGTGGCGGACTTCCTGGGCAACCCGCCCATCAATCATCTGTACGGCGCCTTGAAAAATGGACAGTTTGTGCTGGAGGATGGCAGCGCCGCATTCACGCTCCCGATGGATGTCACCGCCATCCAGGCTGAGCGCCCGCTGGTGCTGGCCATTCGCGCGGAAAGCGCCGAGATTGCGCAGCCCGGCGAACAGGCCGTGTTTGACGCGCTGATTGAAAGCGTCTACACCATGGGCAAGGAAGCGCTGGCCTACCTCAAGGTGGGTACACAGGAGATGCGCATCTACATCGACCCGGATGAGGGGCACCAGGCGGGCGAGAATATCCGTGTGGCGCTTAAGCAGCGCGGCGTGTTCCTCTTTGATCGGGAGACGGAGGCCAGGCTGCTATGACCCAGAACGATCGCATGCAGTATCGCAAGCAGAAGCGCCTGCAGCGCAGCGCGGCGATATGGAGCGCGCTGGAGCCGTTTGCCTACCTGCTGCCCTTCATGGTTTCCATCGCGATTTTTACGCTGTATCCTGTGTTCAATGTGGTGCTGATGAGCTTCAAGGAAGGCTTCCGCATGCTGACCGGGCAGTATACCGCCATTGGCCTTGGCAACTATACCTACGTCATCAACGACAAGTACTTTGCCAACGCGCTCACCAACACGGCGCTGTATGTGGCCTTCGTGGTGCCCATTTCCACCGTGCTTGCCGTTGTGCTGGCCAACCTGCTTAACCGCAAGGTGCGCGGCATGGCGCTGTTTCAGACAGCGTACTTTCTGCCGATGGTCACCTCTATCACGGCCTCCGGCCTGGCGTGGAAGTTTATGTTCAGCCGCGACTTCGGCGTCATCAACCAGGTTCTCAGCTGGTTTGGCGTGGACAAAATCAACTGGCTGCAAGCCCCCAGCTGGAACATCTACGCATTAATCATCTATGGCATTTGGAGCATATTGCCATTCACCATCATTCTGCTGCTCAGCGGCTTGCAGAACATCGATGAGACCTATTACACCGCCGCGCGCGTGGACGGCGCCAAGAGCGGGCGCATATTCTTCCGCATCACGGTGCCCATGCTGGCGCCCACCATCGGCCTGGTGCTCACCATCAACACCATCTCGTCCTCCAAGGTGTTCAACGAGCTCTACCCGCTGTTCAATGGCAGGCCGGGCCACAGCTATAATTTGTATACGGTGGTTTACTATATCTTTGACCAGTTTTATTCCAAATCCAAGGCAGGACGCGCCGCCGCGGCGGCCCTCATTCTCTTTCTGATTATCTTTGTCATCACCATGCTGCAACAGCTGATTCAGCGCAAGTGGACGCATTGAGGAGGGCGGCAAGATGAACGCAAAGACAAAGGCGCATGTGGGTACCCTGCTGCTGGCGGGCGGCTTTCTGCTGTTCCTCTACGGGGCGCTCACCATCATCGTGGACAACGCCATCGCGTTTTCCACGCGCACAGCCACCGCAGCAACGGCAGAACCCCGCATCAACGAGTCGCTCTTCGCCGGGCTGACCTTTGCCGGTATTGCCTTGATGGCCATTGGTCTCTACCTCAATCACTCCTGGCAAACCCGGCGGGTGGTTGGCCGCAGCCTCACCTATTTCTTCCTCACATTGGGCGCGGTGCTGATGATCTTCCCCTTCTTCTGGATGTTCTCATCCGCCTTCAAGACCGCCCAAGAGGTGGCCACCTTCCCCCCCAAGTGGCTGCCTTCCCGGCTCAGCTTTGACAACTTTGTCATCGCCTTTGCCAAGGCGGATTTTGCCCGCTACTTCCTCAACTCCATCATCATCACGGCATCCAGCGTATTTTTCACGGGCATCACCACCATCCTGGCGGCCTTTGCCTTTTCACGCCTCAAGTTTCCAGGTCGGGATTTGGTCTTCACGCTGCTGCTGAGCATGATGATGATTCCCTTTGAGATGCTGGTCATCACCAACTACGAAACCATCGCTCTCTGGCGCATGATTGACACCTTGCCCGCGCTGGTCATCCCCTTCCTGTCCAGCATCTTCTACACCTACATCCTGCGCAACTTCTTCCTGTCCATTCCGGACAGCCTGTACTGGTCCGCACGCGTAGACGGTGCCAGCAATTGGCGCTATCTGTGGAAGGTGATGGTGCCCATCGCCCGCCCCTCGCTGGTGACGATTCTGCTGCTCAATGCCATCTCCGCATGGAACTCCTTCATGTGGCCCATGCTCATCATTAACAGCCCCGGCAACCGCACGCTGCCGCTGGGCCTCTATGTATTTATGACCGACGCCGGCATCAACTTTGAGCTGCTGATGGCCGCCTCCACCGTGGTGGTGCTGCCCATCATCCTGCTGTTCCTGTTCGCACGCAAACAAATCATCAACGGCGTAGCGCGCGGTGGCTTGAAGGGGTAAAGGATATTTTTTCTGACTATTTACGCAGCACTTTCTTTTGTAGATAAAACTGGACTGTCTCACGGTTGCCTTTCCAGGCAACCGTTTGTATTGCCAGGAACAAAGGCACAGCAATGAGACCGGCGAAAATCGCTGTTCGTATCAAATCTATCAGATTCTGAATAGGCGGAAAGATTCCCGCAAAAATCATCTGTACAATCGCAAAGACTAGGAAGTTCAAAACATACACCAAGTAAGTGCGCCCAGGTGAACGGTTCAAAATTCTCGTGTTGGCATAGATAATAATTTCGTTGGTTCGGTACAAAAGTGCAGCAATGGTCCCTATCAATACGCCATAGATGCCAAGCTGAAAGACCGCCACCAGAGACACCACCACATTGATCACAGCTTCCAGAATGGTTTGAGGCGTCGTTTTCTTGAAGTGGCCGGCATAGTTGATGGTCTGCAGCATTGGCATGCGCATCAATGTCAGCAGCT
>CALNAU010000083.1 GCA_937874275.1 uncultured Clostridia bacterium
CATTCCAGGTTTACGGGGCATTCCCCGATGAGCATGGCATTGATTTTGTCTGCGGAGATAGGCGTAAAGCCCGTCTGTTCAAACTTGTCGGCATCCGGCCTGACAGCTTGCCGCACAACTCCACCTGCTCAAGCTGGGCAGCCAGCGGGATGTTGACGGCAAACTCGCCTGCCTGTGCCAGCAGGCCGTGGCTATATTGCTTGGGCTTGATGCCAATCATCACGCTGGGCGGGTCGAAGGAGTAGAAGTGAAAAGCGCCCGCAGTGATGATGTTGCGGTCAATGGTGACCAGCACCACTGGAAAGGCAGGCAGGGCAACGACCCCATCCATCATGCGCTCATGCCTTGCTTTCAAGCGTGACTTCCTTTTGGCCGATGATGCCGTGCGCCTGCAGCAGCCGCACCGCATGATGGGGCGGCGCGCGGTGCTCACGCAGGGCGTCTGCAAATGCGGATTCCAGCGCATACTGCAGGCGGCCGCGGTCAGCGTCGGCCAGCAGCCTAAGTGCGCGGCGCAAAACGGTGATGTCCTGCGCATCGAGTGGCGCCGGGTGCTCCATCAGCAGGCGGCAAATGCCCCACAGTGCCGCTTCCCCGCCTTCGGGTATAGCGGGCAGGGGCTGCTCAGGCAGCGTGGCATAAAACTTTCGGCAGCGCTCGTCCGTCCAGTCTATCAGCACCAGGCCATCGGGCAGTGTGTTCAGGGCATAGCCTGCGGCCATCAGCTGCGAGGCAGCGGCATCAGCCTCTTGCGCGGGCAGGCGCCGGGGATAATCGCTGATGAAAAGCGCGCGCCTTGCCCTGTCCCGCTGGACCAGGCAAGGCGCGCCGATGAGCTGTTTGATGTGCCGGGCGTTGGGCAGTTGCATGCCCTTACGCCTGCTTGTTGGCGGAGAAGCTGATTTTCAAATCGTTGACCGAGGTGAACTGCCCCTGAATATCCAGCTGATACTTGAGGGCGATTTCGCCGTCGCCCGACTCATCCACCTTGTAATCCACCTGTGTGGGGAAGATGCCCATGCCAAACGCGCCAAATGGCGTGTTGTAGTTGGTTTCAAATCGGCGGCCCTGACGGAACACCATGTTGGTGCCCCAGCTGCCATCCCGTGCCATGGTGACAACGCCGTCGTCCATCGTCATGGTGACCTTGCGCTTCTCCTTGGTGTCGGGTTGGTTTTCCTCGTAGCGAAGTTTCCATTTGTTGTTTTCGCCGGTCAGGGTGCCCGTGGTGATAAGCCGCATGGCGTCATCTGTCTCGCCAAAGTCGCTGGTTACCCCCGTAACGGTCAATAATACCTTCCTGCGCTTCATCCAGGCCACCCCCTTTCCTACACTCATTATACCCTATCCTGGCACAAAAGAACATCCCATTTCCTTCACGACAATGGATATGAAAAGCGGAACTATCGGTGATACAACCAATTGTTCGCGCTGGACAGATGTATGTCTGATGTGTAAACTCTTTGGCATACAAGGGAAGGCGAGAGGCAGCATGAAAAGCGTGTTCTTCACAGGTGCCACAGGCGGCCTGGGCGAGGTCTGCGTGCGAGCGCTGGCTAAGCGCGGCTGGCGCGTGTTTGCCGCGGGCACCAACACGGCCAAATTGGCGGCGCTGGGGGAGGTGCCAGGCGTCATCCCCGTGCGCTGCGATGTGACGGATGAGGCCCGCGTGCAGGCAGCGAAAGCCGAGGTGCTGCGCCACACCGACCGGCTGGACGCGGTGGTGAACTTTGCCGGGCTTACAGGCTTTGCCTCGCTGGTGGAGGGCGCGCCTGTGCCCGCCGCCCGGCGCATGGTGGATGTCAACCTGATGGGCATGCTGCGCGTCAACGCGGCGCTGTTTGACCTGGTGCACATGGCTCATGGCCGCATCGTCAATTGCTCATCCTCCGCCGGGTGGATGACAGCCCAACCCTTTGCCGGGGCATATGTGGCCAGCAAGCGGGCGGTGGAGGGCTACAGCGACGCCCTGCGGCGGGAGCTGATTTTCCTGGGCATCCCGGTCATCAAACTGCAGCCCGGCCCCTTTCGCACCGGCATGATGGATGACATCCATGGCGGGCTGGAAGGGATGCTGGCGGCGTCATCCCTGTATGGGCACAGCCTGCGCCGGCTGCGCGGCCTGCTGCTGGCGATGCTGGGGCGCCCGCGGCCACCGGAGGCGCTGGTGCGGGTGTTGCTGCGCGCGTTGGAAGACACGCGCCCCCGCCGCCGCTACCGCGCGGGCAGCCCGCGCCTGCTGATGGCGCTGGAGATATTGCCCGAGGGCGTGATTGATGCGCTGTTTCGCCTAGCGGCCCGCTGGGCGGACCGCCGATAAGAGGCACGGATGAACAAGCATGCCACCCCGGCCGCGGTGATGCTGTGGCTGCTGCGGCAGCAGGAGGGCAAGACCCAGGTGCTTTTGCAGCACCGCCACAACGTGAAGGTGTTAAACGACCGATGGGATGCCGCCGCCTGCGGCCACCTGGAGCAGGGGGAGAGTGCTACGCAGGCCATATGCCGCGAGGCACTGGAGGAGCTGGGCATTCACATTTACCCCAACGACCTGCGCTTCGCGGGCCTGGGCCATATCCTCATCAAGCCCGGCTTTACCTACTTCAACATTTACTTCCAGGCTCTGCGCTGGCAGGGCGAGCCGCGCATCGCCGAGCCCGACAAATGCGACGGCCTGCAATGGTTTGACCTGGATGCGCTGCCGCAGGATATGATCCCCGAGCGGCGGCAGGCGCTGCTGGAGCATCTGTCCGAAGTGCGATATCATGAGGTGGGGTTTGATGGAAATGAACAAGGATCATGAAAGCCTCAACATTCAGGAAGCCTTACAATATGCCTTTTGGTTGTTTGATCAAGGCAAGCTTGACGAGGCCAACCAAGCATATGAACGATTATGGCAACAGCATGCCGGTATGACAGAGGCTCAGAAGCGAACTCTGCTGATGGGGACGATGTATGTTCAAGTTGCATTGGGCCGCTATGACCTCGCGATTGCTGATGGGAAAAAGTTGCTGGGTATGTCCACAGGCTTTGGTGACAGACACACAGCCTTGCACCAGCTGGCGATGGCCTACCGGGCTGCCGGAGAGTATTCTCAAGCACTCGGGCACTTGAGCAGGAGCGCTCTCTCATCCAGCAGCAGGGTGGGGATGACTTTCGCCTGGCCGTCACATGGATATGAATTGAGCGTTGTTGCTATCAAACAGAAGCGTTTTGATGAGGCTGAGCACATCTTGATGGATTCGCTTCGTAGGGCGGAGATTGCTAATGACGCGATGACCCTTGGGTGCCTGTACCGCGCCTGGGGCGAGTTAGGGCAAGCCACGGGGCGCTTGGCAGAATCAAAACATCATTTTGGGATTGCTGTGGATTTCTTTGAAACCGCAGGAGATCAGATAGCAGCCAGGGAGGCAAAGGCGTTGATGGACAACCTGGCATGATCAAGAGAGCACTATCCCTGAGTTGATACATAGTTCGCTAATGCTTTTTCTACTACACGGTTGAGTGAAATTTGCTGTGCGGAAGCGACGATAGCTGCCTGCTTGTGCAGTTCGGGTGATACGCGTACGTTGAAATTGCCTTTATAGGCCTTCTCCGGGGCTTCGTCTCTGGCTTCGCATAAAGCAAGGTAGTCATCAACAGCGCCCTGAAAATCGGTGACCAATGCTTTGGCCGTTGTGCCTTCATAGGAGATTAAACCGCGGATGCCCAGAACCTTGCCAAAGAAGAGGCTATCGTTCTGGGAAAACTCTACACTGCCTACATACCCTTTGTATTCCATGGTGTTGTTCACAATAATCCCTCCTGTTCAAGCAAGTCCAGTAACTGCTTGACCTGATATAGTTTCAGTTCTTTATGTGGGTGTGGTTTGTGCAGCAATATGGGTGGATGTATATCGCTAGCAAACATAACCCGGGAGCCGCTTGTGCGACCTTTGTCGCTGCGCTGGTAGGAGAAGAAACGCAAAAGCGTTTCCGCTTCGCTGAAGGTAAAGTCTTTGGGCTTGGCTCTAAGGCGCTCTATTAGTTTCTCCTTTTGTCCCATAAAATACCTCTTTCGCCCGAAGTATAGCATATTAGCACACAGAATGCAACTAATATTAGTTACATGTTGATCGAAGTGCTTCTTTCTTGTAAAGGTTCTCATTCTGTTGTAAAACAGGCCATCGAATGCTATACTTTACCTTAGTTTCGCGCGGGCTGTGCCCGCGCGGCCTTTGAAAAGGGAGGGAGCCATGCACATCGAGGAGTTTTTGCGCAATGTGACGGCCACGCCTGGGCTGACCGGCTCGGAAATGGCGGTGGCGGAATACATCGCGTCCGCCTTTCGGCCCTATGCCGACGAGGTGAAGATTGACCGCCTCAACAACGTGGTGGCGCACATCAGGGGCGATGGGCCCAAGGTGGTGTTTTGCGCGCACCTGGATGAGATTGGCCTGATGGTGGTCAAGATTGAGGACGATGGCAGCCTGCGCATGGGCAATGTGGGCGGGGTGGACCCACGCATTCTGCCGGGCATGCGGGTCACCGTCTTTGGCCGGGAGGCGCTGCTTGGCATCGTGGGCGCAAAGGCCCCGCACCTGCAAAGCGAGGAAGAAAGCAAGAAAAACTACAAGCGTGAGGACCTGCACATTGACCTGGGCCTGCCGGCGCAGCGCGTGCGCGAGCTGGTGCAGGTGGGCGACCTGGTGATGCTGGAGGCGCGCTTTACCAAGCTGCAAAACGGCCGTGTGGCCACCAAGACGGCGGATGACCGCGCGTGCGTGGCCATCTTGCTCAAGGCCATGCAGCTGTTGCAGGGCATGAAGCACAAGGCCGACCTGTACTTCGTGGCTACCTGCCAGGAGGAAATCGGCAGCTACGGCGCGGCCATGACGGGCTTTAACATCGAGCCCGTTTACGGCGTTGCGCTGGATGTGTGCCACGCTACCACGCCGGGTGCGCCGCCGCTTAGCACCCACAAGCTGGATGCCCTGGTGGCCAGCATGGGGCCGTATATCCATCCCATGGTGCGCCAGAAGTTGATGGACGTGGCCAAGGAGCACAACATTGAGGTGCAGACCGCGGTGGTGCCCAGCCATACCTCCACCGACGCGGATGACCTCAACATCCAGCGCGGGGGCATCCCCACCGTGCTGCTGGAGCTGCCGCTGAAGTACATGCACACCACCGTGGAGACGCTGGACATGCATACGCTGGAGGAAGGCGCGCGCCTGTTGGCGCACTTCGCCGCGGCGGTGGACGCAAGCTGGGAGGAAGCGCTATGGACTTGAAACAATTAACCGACCTGCACGGCCCCTCGGGCAACGAGCAGGCTGTACGCCGGGCCATCATGGAGGCAGCCAAGCCCCTGGCCGACGAGGTAAAGATTGACCGCTCGGGCAACGTGATTTGCCTGAAAAAGGGCACCAACCCCGACGCGCCCGCCGTGATGGTGGCCGCACACATGGACGAGGTGGGCTTTATCATCGCGGGCTACACCGAGGAGGGGCTGCTGCGCTTCCGCCCGGTAGGCGGCATCGACCCCCGGGTCATCGTATCCAAGTGGGTGGTGATTGGGGAGGACAAGCTGCCCGGCGTGATTGGCGCTATGGCCATCCACCTGCAAACGCCGGAGGACCGCCAGCGCGTGCTGCGCTACAACGACCTGTATATCGACATTGGCGCCAAGGACCAGAAGGAGGCCGAGAAGCTGTGCCCCTTGGGCACCTACGCGGCCTTTGATACCCCGTACGCCGAGTTTGGCGACGGGTTTGTGTGCGCCAAGGCGCTGGATGACCGGGTGGGTTGCTACAACATGCTGCGCCTGATGGAGCAAAGCTACCCCGGCGACCTGTACTGCTGCTTTGTCACCCAGGAGGAGATTGGCCTGCGCGGCTCACAGGGCGCGGCCTACCATGTGCCGGCGGGCATCGCCTTGGTGCTGGAAGGCACCGCCGCGGGCGACCTGGGCGACGTGAAGGAGCAGTTTCACATCACCCGGCCCGGTGAGGGCGTGGCCGTCAGCTTTATGGACCGTGCCAGCATCGCGGACAGGGAGCTGTATCGCCAAATGCTTAACCTGGCCGAAGGCGCCGGCATCCGCCACCAGATCAAACAGGGCGTTACCGGCGGTAACGACGCCGGCAGCCTGCAGGTGGGCGGCGGTGGGCGCAAAACCATCGTGCTCAGCGTGCCCTGCCGCTACATCCACTCTGGCACCTCGGTGGCCAAGCTGTCGGACATTGACGACCAGCTGGCCCTCGCCCGCGAATACCTGAACAATCTCTAAGGGAGGATAAACATGTTACGCGATACATTAAAAACCCTATTGAGCGCCTGGGGCCCCTCGGGCGGCGAGCACGGCGTGGCCGATACCATCAAGGAGCTGCTGGGCGGGCATGTGGACAGCATGCGTACCGACGTGATGGGCAACCTGATTGTGGAAAAATACGGCACCGATGACAATGCCAAGCGCATCATGATTTCGGCGCATATGGACCAGATTGGCCTGGTGGTAACCAACGTGGAAAAGGAAGGCTACCTGCGCGTGCACAACGTGGGCGGCATTGGCCGCATCCAGAGCGAGTTCCGCCGCGTGGTGTTTGAAAACGGCGTGGAGGGCGTGCTGCTCAGCCAGCCGGTGCAGCAGGGCGAGCCCAAGCTGAAGGACATGTTTATCGACATCGGCGCGGCCGACCGCGAGGAGGCCCTGGGCATGGTGCAGCTGGGCGATGTGGCCGTGTACGCGCCGGAGATTTTCTCTTTGGGGAAGCACCGCATCAGCGCCCCTGCCATGGATGACCGCTGCGCATGCGCCCTGCTGGTGGAGCTGCTGCTGTACGCGGAGGACCAGAAGAACACCATTGTGGGCGTATTCTCCGCCCAAGAGGAAGTAGGCCTGCGCGGCGCCAAGGTGGCAGCCTATGCGCTGGAGCCCGACCTGGGCATCGGCCTGGATGTGACCGCCTGGGGCGACACGCCGGAGACCAAGCTGCCCGCCGTTAAGCTGGGCGCCGGCCCCGCCGTTAAAATCATGGACAGCAGCATGATTGCCACCCCCATGGTGCGCGACGCGCTGTTTGACGCGGCGGAGGCCGCAGGCGTCCAGGTGCAGCGCGAGGTGTTGCCCTTTGGCGGCACCGATGGCGCGGCCATCCAGCACGCCCGCGGCGGCATCCCCTCGGGCACACTGTCCATCCCCTGCCGCTACGTGCACTCGGCCTGCGAGACCATCGACATGCGCGACATGGAAGGCGCGCTGAAGGTGCTGCTGCAGTTTGTCAATATCGTTTAAGGGCATACTCGCCCAAAGGAGTCGGATATCATGAAACCCATGACCGCCAATGAATTAAGAAAGCTGTTCCTTGAGTTTTTTGTGACCAAGGGGCACACCATCATCTCCTCGGCCTCGGTCATCCCCGAGAATGACCCGACGGTGCTGTTTACCACTGCGGGCATGCACCCGTTGGTGCCCTACCTGATGGGGGAAAAGCACCCTGCCGGGCAGCGGCTGGTCAACGTGCAAAAATGCATCCGCACCGGCGACATTGACGACGTGGGCGACGCCAGCCACCTCACCTTCTTTGAGATGCTGGGCAACTGGAGCCTGGGGGACTATTTCAAAAAGGAAATGATTCCCTGGAGCTGGGAGTTCCTCACCTCGCCCAAGTGGTTGGGCATCGACGCCGACCGCTTGGCCTTCAGCGTGTTTGAAGGGGACGAGCATGCCCCGCGGGACACCGAGAGCTACGACCTGTGGCGCAGCTGCGGCGTGCCGGCCGAGCGCATCTTCTACCTGCCCAAGGAGAACAACTGGTGGGGCCCTGCCGGGCTGACCGGCCCCTGCGGCCCGGATACCGAAATGTTCATCATCGGCGAGGGAGAGCCCTGCGGCCCGGATTGCTCGCCCGCGTGCAGCTGCGGCCATTACCTGGAGATTTGGAACGACGTCTTCATGCAGTACAACAAGCAGGCGGACGGCACCTATGTGCCGCTGGCCCACAAGAATGTGGACACCGGCATGGGGCTGGAGCGCACCATCGGCGTGCTGACTGGCAAGAAGACCGTGTATGAGACCGACCTGTTCAGCGGCATCATCGCGCGCATCGAGCAGCTGTCGGGCAAGCAGTACCAAGGTGCTGAAGAGGATATCCTGCGCGCTTTCCGCATCGTGGCCGACCACATGCGCACATCCACCTTCATTCTGGGCGACGCCCGCGGCGTCAGCCCCAGCAATGTGGATCAGGGCTATGTGCTGCGCCGGCTGATTCGCCGCGCGGTGCGCTTTGGCCGCCAACTGGGGTTGGAGGATGGCTTTACCGCCGAAATCGCGCTGACCATCATCGAGCAGTACCGCGAGGTATACCCCGAGCTGGAGCAGAACCGCAGCTTTGTGCTGGAGCAGCTGCTGCTGGAGGAAAAGCGCTTCCAGCGCACCCTCAACCAGGGCCTGCGGGAGTTTGAGAAGGCCATCGGCCGGATGGAGCAAGTGAAGACCATCATCGACGAGATGGAAGGAAAGCTGCAGCAGACCGTGTTTACACCGGATGCGCTGGACAAGCTGCGCATCGCGCAGGAGGTGGCCAGCAACGTTGGCTCCAACCTGCGGCCCAAGCCCGAGCTGCTCAAGATGGCCGGCGAAATCAAGAAGTTTGTCGAGGCCATCCAAACCATCCGTGATTTCCGTGCCCAGGCGGAAGAATTTGCCCAGGCGCTCAAAACCATCGACGGCCGCGATGCCTTCAAGCTGTACGACACCTACGGCTTCCCGGTGGAAATCACCATGGAGCTGGCCCGCGAGCGCG